>JBIOUD010000001.1:0-12021 GCA_044866725.1 Candidatus Limnocylindria bacterium
ACACGCTCACCGCGATGCTCGTCACCGGACCGTCGCATGGCACCCTCACGCTGCACGCGAACGGCTCATTCACCTACACCCTGGCCGCCGACTTCTCCGGGACCGACACGATGACGTACCGCGCCTCGGATGGCGCGGCCACATCGCCGGTGCTGACCCTCACCATCCTTGTCGGCGGCGAGAACGATCCGCCGTCGCCCGGGGACGACACGGCGACGACCGCGGAGGACGCCGCGGTCTCGATCGACGTGCTCGCGAACGACTCCGACCCGGACGGAGACCTCGATCCGACATCGCTGTCGATCGCGACGCCGCCCGCCCATGGGACTGCCGCGGTCGACGCGACGACCCATCGGATCCTGTACACGCCGGCTCCGGACTACAACGGCGCGGACTCGTTCACCTATGCGATCTGCGACGCGACGGCCCTCTGCGAGACGGCGAATGTGGCGGTCACGGTCACGCCCGTGAACGACGCGCCAGTCGCGATCGACGATGCGCACTCCGTGGACGAGGACGCGACCCTGACAGTCGCGGCGCCGGGCGTGCTCACGAACGACGCCGACGTCGACGGCGACGCGCTGACCGCGATCCTCGTCACGGGGCCGACGCACGGCGGGCTGGCGCTGGATCCCAGCGGCATATTCTCGTACGAGCCGGCGCCGAACTTCTCCGGCACGGATTCGTTCACGTATCGCGCCCAGGACGCGTCCCTCAGCTCGAACATCGCGACGGTGACCATCACGGTCGTCCCGGTGACCGATGCGCCCGACGCGCGGGACGACAGCGCGAGCACGGCCGAGGACACGCCCGTCTCCATCGATGTGCTCTCGAACGACACCGATCGTGACGGCGACCTCGATGCCGCGTCGCTCGCTGTGACGATCCCCGCAGCGCATGGGGCCGCGGTCGTCGACGGCGTGACCCAGCGGATCGTGTACACGCCCGCGCCGGACTTCCACGGCGCCGACGCCTTCACGTACCGGGTCTGCGATCTCGCGCTCTCCTGCGACACAGCACTCGTCACCATCACCCTGACCCCGGTGAACGATCCGCCGACCGTGAACGCAGGTCCTGACCGGGCGCTCGTCGCCGGCGAGGCGCTCACGCTGATCGCGTCGTTCACGGACGTCGACGCTGGCGACACGCACGCCGCGGCGATCGACTGGGGCGACGGTTCAGTCACACCGGCGGTCGTGGATGAGGCGGCCAAGACGGTCACCGGCACGCACGCATACGCCCAGGCGGGCACGTTCACGATCACCGTGACGGTTACCGACGGCCTCGGCGCATCCGCGAGCGACACGGCGTCCGCGGCGGTCGCCGCCGCGAATAACGCGCCGACCGCGAATGACGACTCGTACAGCACGAGCGAGGACGCCGTGCTCATCGAGCCCATCCCCGGCGTGCTCGGGAACGACACGGACGCGGACGGCAACGCGCTCACGGCGACCTTGGGCACCGGTCCGGCGCACGGCACGCTCACGCTGAATGCGAACGGCTCGTTCACCTACACGCCTGAGGCGAACTACTTCGGTCCAGACAGCTTCACGTACGCCGCCTCGGACGGCACGCTTACCTCCGGCCTCGTGACCGCGCGCATCGGCGTCGCCGCCGTGAATGACGCGCCCGTCGCGCTTGACGACAGCGCGACCACCGCCGAAGACACCGCGGTCGCGATCGACGTCCTCGCGAACGACACCGACGTCGAGTCGGATGTCGCTCCCGGGTCGCTCGCCGTCACGATCGATCCCGCGCACGGGACCGCGGTCGTCGACGCCGTGACGCATCGGATCACGTACACGCCCGCGCTGAACTTCCACGGCACGGACACCTTCACGTACCAGGTCTGCGACAGCGGCCCGCTCTGCGGCACGGCGCTCGTCACCGTGAGCGTGACCCCCGTCAATGACCCGCCGGTCGCGAACGCGGGCGCTGACCAGACGAAGACGGTCGGCGAGCTGGCGACGCTCGACGGATCCGCGTCCGATCCAGACGGCGACACGGTCACGTACGAGTGGGCCATCGAACTGTCGGCCAGCCTCGAGGCCCGCCTCTTCGGCAGCGAGACGGCCACACCGGGGTTCACGCCGGACGTTCGCGGGCTCTATCGGTTCAAGCTCACGGTCACTGACTCCTCGGGCGCCTCGTCGACCGACACGGTCGATCTCGCCGCGCTCGGGATCATCACGCTCACGCCCGATCCGCTGAACATGCCCGCGCCCGGGACCGACACGCTCACCGCGACCATCGAGGCTCCCGCCGGACCTGGCGGCCTCGTCATCACGCTCGTCAGCGCCGATCCGACCGTGGCGGCAGTGCCGGAGTCGGTGACCATCCCGGCGGGCGCGACGAGCGCCCCGTTCGCCGTCACGACGTTCGCGCCGTCGACGAACACCACCGTGACGGCGAGCGCGGCGGGCTTCGCGCCAGACTCGGCCGCGGTCGGCGTCGGCGCGCGCGTCATCATCCTCGCGCTCGAGGACGAGCTCGTCGGCGAGGGTCGCACGACGGACGGCACCGTGACGCTCTCGATCCCCGCGCCCGCGGGCGGCATCACGATCACGCTCGTCATGGCGAACACCGGGATCGCGACCGTCTCGCCGACGACGCTCACGATCCCGGCCGGCCAGTCGGTCGGCACGTTCACCGTCTTCGGCGTGCACGCCGGCGTGACGACGCTCACCGGGACGTCGCCCGACGCGCTGACCGCGACGGCCGAGGTCCGCGTGACCGACGCGCTCATCAGCATCGGCAACATCCCCGAGCTCGGCATCGACGAAACGGAGGGTGTGCCGATCAGCCTGACGAAGCCGGCACCGCCCGGCGATCTGGTCGTCACGCTGACGACCGACGACCCGAACATCGCGACGGTCTCGCCGACCTCGACCGTCCCCGCCGGGGGGTTCCTTCCGCCGGCGAACCCGCAGGTCACCGGTCACGCGATCGGGACGACCGAGATCACCGCGAAGGCGCCGGGCTTCGCGCCGGGACGCCGCAACGTGACCGTGCGCCTGCTCCTGAGCTTCACACCGACGTCGCTGTCGCTCGGTGCGAATACGAACCGTGACATCACGCTGCTGCTGTCGCACACCGCGCCGATCGGCGGGCTCACCGTGAACCTGAGCACCGACCACCCGAACATCGCGACCGTACCGGCGACGGTCACTTTCCCAGCCGGCCAGACCTCCGTCGTCATCTCGGTGCACGGCGTCGCGACGGGAAACACGACGCTGCGGGCGAGCGCTCCGAGCATCCCGCAGGTGAGCGCGCCGATCATCGTCGGAGCGCCGATCACGCTGTCGAGCCCATCCGTCGGTAAGGATCTGCAGGTCCCGGTGCAAGCGTCCCTCCCGGTGCCCGCGCCAGCCGGCAACCTCCTCGTGACGTTCACGAGCTCCGATCCCTCGAAGCTCCTTCTGTCTGCTTCACAGACGGCAGCCGGCGACCCGAGCGGGATCGTCACCGTGTCCACGCCGGCAGGCCAGTTCTTCTCGCCGGTCGTGTACTTCCAGGCGCTGGCCAGCACCGGTAGCGTGACCGTCACCGCGAGCGCGCTCGGCTACACCAACGGCGTCAGCACGGTCACGCTCACGCCTTCGGGCTTCTGGACGTTCGCACCCGGCTTCGCCTCGGCGTTCACGACCCAGTCACTCGCCCCGAACACGAACATCCTCGTTCGCTCCGTCCGGCTCACGGCGGCGGGCGCGAACGCGGCCGATCAGGAAGTGCGCGGCGGTCTCACCGTCAGCATCCCCGTGACGAGCTCGGTCACCAGCGTCGGCATGATCGTCGGGAGCCCGTTGCAGTTCGTCGGCGGCACCGGAAGCTCGAAGCAGGTCGCGTTCGATCCGGTCGGCCCCGGCGTCAGCGTGATCTCCATCCCGTCACCGGTGCCAGGCTTCACGACGCCGACGAACCTGGGACAGACGGTCACCGCGACGGTCGAGGCTCCGGACGCGCTGTTCGCGAACATCACGAGCGTCGACGTCGGCAAGGACCTGCAGGTGGCCATCAGCGTGTTCCTCGAAGGCGTGCCGCCCTCGCCCGTTCCGGTCACCGTGACCGCGGCGAATGGGGGGATCGTCCACCTCTCCGCGTCTGCGCCGCTTGACGGGACGAGCAGTGTCACGTTCGCGAACGTCGCGAGCACCTCACTGCGAACGCTCTTTGTCCAGGGCCTCGCGACCGGCAGCACGGTGCTCACCGTGTCCGCGCCTGGCTACAACAGCTCGACCATCACAGCGAACGTGACGCCGTCGGGCTTCTGGATCTTCGCGCCCGGCTTCGCGCAGGCATTCACCACGAACTCCTTCGCGGCGCCCACGAACATCCTTATCCGCTCGAACCGGCTGACCGCGGCGCTCGCCAGCGCCGGCGAGCAGGAGGTCCGCGGCGGGCTCACGGTGAACGTGCCGGTCACGAGCTCGAACCTAGGGGTCGGCACGATCACGACGAGCCCGGTGCCCTTCGTGGGCGGCTCCGGCGGAACAAAGATCACCCAGTTCGATCCAGTCGGTCCTGGAACGTCGACCCTCGCGATCCCGTCGCCGGTCCCCGGCTTCTCGATCCCGTCGAACCTCGGGCAGAGCGTGGTCGCGACGGTGGAAGCGCCTGACGTGCTGTTCTTCAACAACCCACAGAACGGCGACACCGGCAAGGACCTTCAGCTCGGCCTCAACCCGGTGCTCGAGAGCACGCCGCCAGCGCCCGTCGACATCACGGTGACCATCGCGCCCGGCGGCGAAAGCATCATCGCGCTGACGAAGGTGCGCACCGCCGCGGGCTCCACGAGCGTGACTTATCCCGGCGTCGCGAGCACAGCCCTCCAGTCACTGTGGGTCCAGGGCCTCGCGCTCGGGTCGACGTCCATCACGGTGAGCGCGCCTGGGTACAACAGCAAGACGCTGCCCGTCACGGTCACGCAGTCGGGGTTCTGGATCTTCGCGCCAGGCTTCGCGCAGTCCTTCACGACGAACACCTTCGCGGCACCGTCGAACCTCCTCTTGCGTTCCTTCAGCCTCTCGTCGACGACACCACTCGTGTCGAAGGCGGAGCTCGAGGTGCGCGGCGGCACCACGGTGAACGTGAGCGTCACGAGCTCGAACACGACGGTCGGGACGATCACCACGAGCCCGGTCGTGTTCGCCGGCGGAACTGGCACCACGAAGACGACGACGTTCGACCCGCAGGTCGTCGGCACGTCGACCCTCACGCTCGTCACGCCGTCCGGCTTCGCGACGCCGACGAACCTGCCGCAGACCGTGCTCGCCACCGTGCGCGCGCCGGAGGTGCGCATCCAGAGCCTCAACGTCTCGAGCAACCGCGCCGGCCGCGATCTCCAGTACGCGGTCCCGGTCACCCTCGAGGACGCGCCGCCGGAGCCGGTCGACGTCGTCCTGACGGTCGCTCCGGGCGGTGAGGGGATCGTCTCGATCACGAAGACGCAGGCCGCGCTCGGGACGAACACCGTCACGTTCACCGGTGTGACAGGCATCAACGTCGGGACGATCTGGGTCCAGGGCCGTGCGATCGGTAGCACGCAGCTGAGTGGCGTTGCCGCCGGCTACAACGACGCGACGCACAGCGTGACCGTCGACCCGTCCGGGTTCTACGGGCAGTTCCCGGGATTCGCGACGACGCTCACGACGACGGTGACAGCGGCGAACACCACCGTGATCGTGAAGTCGGCGCGGCTCGATCCGATCACCTTCAACGTGTCGTCAGATCAGGAGCTGCGCGGCGGGCTCACGGTCAACGTCTCCGTGACGAGCACGAACACCGCGGTCGGCGTCATCACGACAAGCCCCCTCGTGTTCACGGGCGGAGGTGGCACACAGCGCACGACGCTCTTCGACCCGCTGAGCGCCGGCGCGACAACGGTGCAGATCCCCGCGCCAGTGCCGGGATTCTCGACGCCGTCGAACTGGCCGCCCGCGCCTGCCTGGCCGATGAACGTGACCGTCAACCCCTGACGAGCGTGCCCACGCTCAGCCACCTGACGCGGGTGCGATTCGCGCGTTAGACCCGCGCAAACGAACAGCGAGATGGGGGATATCTGGTCATGAGACTCCGCGCACGGTTCCTCGGCGTCCTGGCGCTTGCTCTCACGTTCGGCCTCCTCGCCAGCGCAGGTACGGCCTCCGCGGCGAACCCGCTCCTCTGCTTCGACGGACCGTCGGAGGGCACGGTCTACGGCGGCAAGTGCACGCTCAACGCAGCTGGTACCGGCGCAACGCTCGACAACACGGACGGTGACCCACAGGGCAGTTACTCGGGCGTCTACTTCGCCGTCTCCAGCCTGAGCGGCAAGCTCCTGTCAGAGGTGGATGGCCTCTCCTTCAATTACACCGGAACAGCCACCGCGGGCTCGCCGCGCATCAGCCTGCCGATCGACACGGACAACGATGGCGACACGGAGTTCTACGCGTTCATCGGCGCGTTCTACTGCAACAACGGCGCGGGCCTCGTGGACCCGATGAACGACACGACGTGCACGATCTTCCACACCACCGGACCGGACGCGGGCTACCCGAACTGGGACGCCTTCGTCGCGGCGCACACGACGTGGCGAGTCAGCGACGATGTTCCGTTCATCGTGGCCGACGACGCTGGCCTTTGGACCGTGAGCAACGTCCACCTCGGCGAAGCCGACGTGAAGACGGTCACGGCGAAGGACGAGTGCAAGAAGGGCGGCTGGATGGACCTGACGCGAGCCGACGGCTCGTCGTTCAAGAACCAGGGTGACTGCATCCAATACGTCAACACCGGCAAGTAGCGCGACCTCGCGGGCTTTGGGCGAGAGGGCTCTCCGAAAGGGGGGCCCTCTTCCTATTTCTCTCTCAGCGCGCTACTTCTTGGCACTCGCCGCTTTCAACCAGCGCGCGATGCTCGCCGCGTCGATGTCGGACGCGGTGCGAACTTTCAGCATGCGCTGCGTCTTGCCGGCGCCCTCGAGCTTCTTCTTCGGATCCACGAGCACATCGGGTGACGCGAAGAAGTTGATCCCCACGTGCTCTTTGAATGACGCGATGGCGCAGACGTTCTTGCCATTGAGCTGGTAGATGGGGATACCCCACTTCAGCGCGGGCGCCGCGTCCGGCAACGTCTTCGTGACGAGCGCGTCGAGCTTGTCGAGCAGCGGACGCTGCTCCGCGCTCTGCTTCGCGATGTACGTCGCGGCGACGCTCCTCGGCACGGCACGAAAGGGTAGCGTGGGCGCAGCGTGACGGTGAACTTCGGGGTCAACTGGTCAGCCGTGATCTTCGCGGCGCTCGTCGCGACGGTCATCGGCTTCGCGTACTACGCGCCGTCGGCGCGTGGGGATCGCTGGCTCGCGTTCCTCGGGATCACGCGCGAGCAGCTCAACCGACCGACGTCGGCGGGAACGGCCATGGGCGCCGTCGCGTCGGTCGTGAACGCGTGGGTGCTCGCGGTGTTCTCGCTGAACCTCGGTGCCACGGGCCTCGGCGGTGGCATCGTTCTCGGCTTTCTCTGCTGGCTCGGGTTCACCGCGACGATCACGACCGCGATGGTCGCGTTCTTCCGGCAACCGTGGGGGCTCTGGTCACTGCACAACGTCCACTACCTCATCGTGCAGATCGTCATGGGCGCGATCGTCACCGTCTGGCGCTGACGGGGAATGAAGCTCGCGCGATGAGCGTTGTATTGACGTGAGCGATCGCATCCCCGCGCTTTACCTCGGTCATGGCGCGCCGCCCCTGGTCGACGACCCGGTCTGGCCCGGCGAGCTCGCGCGGTGGTCGCAGGACCTCCCGCGGCCGAAGGGCATCCTCGTCGTGTCCGCGCACTGGGAGGAGTCGCCGCTCACGATCGGCGCGACAACTCCGGTCCCGCTCGTCTACGACTTCTACGGGTTCCCTGAGAAGTACTACCGCGTCACGTACGCGCAACCGGGCGCGCCGTGGCTTGCCGAGCGTGTGAAGCAGCTCATCGGTAAGACGACGCCGATCGCGGATGAGCCGACGCGCGGCCTGGATCACGGTGCGTATGTTCCGCTCACGGTCATGTATCCCGCCGCGGACATCCCGGTGCTGCAGATCAGCATGCCGTCGCTCGACGCGCGCGAGCTGCTCGAGCTCGGCAAGAAGCTCGCGCCGCTGCGCGACGAGGGCGTGCTCATCATCGGCTCGGGGTTCATGACCCACGGGTTGCCGTTCCTCCGCGACTTCCGTCCCGACGCGCCGGCGCCGTCGTGGTCGAAGGAGTTCGATCACTGGGCCGGCGAGCAGCTCGCGAAGGGCGACGTCGATGCGCTCCTCGATTACAAGCGGCGCGCGCCGGGTCTCCCGTACGCGCACCCCACCGTCGATCACTTCGTGCCGCTCTTCGTCACGGTGGGCTCGAGCCTCGACACGCTCGACACGGGGAAGACCGTCATCGATGGCTACTTCCTCGGACTCTCGAAGCGCTCGCTGCAGTTCGAGTGATCGCGCGCGGTATTCCCGCGGCTTCGCTGCGGTCATCTGCCGGCGTGTGGCCCTCGGCCACGCCGCAGTAACAGCCGCGTAGCACCGCATCTCTGCGGCGATGCGCTCGTTAGTCGATCTGATGGGTCGGTGGGCCTTGGTCGCAGCGCTGGTGATGTCTTCGCTCGCCGTCGGTGCGCCATCGCGCGCTGACGCGGCAGCTCCCGCGCCCGCGCCGCTCCTGGCGTGTGCGAACTCGACCGGACCCGGTATCCCGCCGCCGACCGGATTCGCGACAGGGATCCCCGGATTTCACGCGCACTGGTACGGACAGTCCGGCTATCCGACGCTCTGCCCGGGCGCGACCTCGACCGCGACCGTCGCGTACTACAACAGCGGCAGCGCCGGATGGGTGAGCGGTCGCCTCGGTCAGGTCGCGTACCTCGGGACCTGGGACGCGGAGCCCGGTCAGGATCGCGCATCGCCGCTCGGCGGCGACGGCACGAACGGATCCCCGAACACCGGATGGCCGCGCTACAACCGCATCGCGGTGCAGCCCGCGCCGTACGTCGGCCCAGGACAGGTGGCGTGGTTCCAGTTCACGATCCGCGCGCCGATCGAGCCGGGCTTCTACCGCCTCTACCTGCGACCGCTCATCGAGGGCGCGACGTGGATGGAAGACTTCGGCGTGTTCTGGCTCGTGACGGTGCTCAACGCCGACGGCACGCGTCCGCCCGATCCGCCCGCGGTGTATTCGCCGCTGGGCTACAGCCGTCTCGATGTGCCGACCGCGGCCGGGACGTTCACGACATGGCTCATCAAGGAGCGACTCGCTTCGGTCCGCGTGCGCACGGTCACCGCGGGCAACTCCGATTGTTTCAGCGCGTGCCCGGCGAAGCCGCTCGCGCAGTACGTCGCGGAGAACGGCGCATACGCCGCGATCCACGGCAGCTACTTCTGCCCGCCCGACTATCCACCGTGCGCGAGCATCGTGAACACGTACGACTACGCGGTGTACAACTCGAACCTCGGGACCTGGATCAACTCGCGACATCTCTCGAACCCGACGAACGCGGTCATGACGTTCAACGGCAACACCGCGACCGCGTACCGGCGCATCCGGGACTACGGCCGCGGCCCGGTGACCGCGGGCATCAGCAACTTCCCGCTCGTCCTTCAGAGCGGCGTGGCGCTGAACGTCTCCGGCGAGATCGACGCGAACCAGGGGAGACGCGGCACGCGCGGCGTCATCGCCTTCGACTCGACGTACCTGTATCTCGCCGTCCTCGGCAGCGCGACGGTGCCCGAGATCGCCACCGTGATGCGCGCGCTCGGCGCGCGTGACGCGATGAACCTGGACGGCGGAGGCAGCGTCGCGATGTGGATCGGCGGCGGCTACGTCGTCGGCCCGGGACGCCAGCTCCCGAACGCGATCCTTCTGATGAAGCCCTAGGGCGACTGATGAAGCCCTAGGGCGACGAGCTCGGGCGCGCCGTCCACCAGAGCGCGAGCGCCGCGACCGCGGCGAGGATCGCGCCGATGACCGACCACACGATCTCGCCGGTCATGAACGAGCCGCGGATGAGACCGATGCCCTGTCCGATCCAGACGACGCCGAGGACCATGCAGAGGACGAGCACCCCGCGAACGACACGCACGCTCCAAGGTTAGATTCGCGCCGATGCAGGACCGGCGCGCGGTGGTCATGGTGCTGCTCGCCGCCGCGATGTGGGGTACGACCGGCACCGCGCGCGCGCTCGGTCCGGCGACCGCCCCACCGGTCATGGTCGGCGCCGTGCGTATCGCGATCGGCGGTGCGGTGCTCGTCGCGATCGCGCTGGGCCGCGGCACGCTCAGGGCGCGCTGGCCGATCTTTCCCGCACTGCTCTGCGCGGTCGCCGTCGCGGCGTACCAGCTCACGTTCTTCGCGGGCGTGGCCCGGGCCGGGGTCGCGATCGGCACGATCATCGCGATCGGGAGCGCGCCGGCGCTCGCCGGGCTGCTCTCGTGGGTCGCCCTACGCGAACGTCCGACGGCGCGCTGGGCGATCGCGACCGCGCTCGCGGTGGGCGGACTCGTGCTGCTCGCGCTGCCGTCCGGCGACGCAGCGTTCGACCTGACCCGCGCGCTCCTCCCTCTCGCCGCCGGTGCGTCGTACGCCGTCTACGCGACGGCGAGCAAGCAGCTCCTCGCGCACGGCGATAGCGCCGCCGTCGCGGCGCTGGCGTTCGGCGGCGGGGCCCTCTTGCTCTCCCCGCTCCTCGTCCTCGGCGACCTGTCATGGCTCGCGGATCCGCGCGGCATCGCGATGGCGCTCGAGCTCGGGCTCGTCGCGACCGTGCTGGCGTACCTCCTCTTCACCGCCGCGCTCTCGCGGCTGCCGGTGTCCTGGGGCGCGACGCTCTCGCTCGGCGAGCCGCTGACCGCCACCCTCCTGGGCGTCCTGTTGCTGGGAGAAGCGCTCACCGGGGCACAGCTCGCCGGCGCAGCGCTGGTCGTGTTCGGCCTGCTGGCCCTCGCGACCGCCCCCGCTCCTTCTTAGTCCCGTCTCAGCGCCCTCTCACCCGTTTCTTAGCCGCCGGGACGAGCCTTTGACGGATGTCGGAGGTGTCCACCATGCGCCGATCTCTCCCGAATGCGGTCATCGCCGTCGTTCTCGCGTTCCTTCTCGCCGCCTGCTCCGGCGCGGACCTCGGCGGACTTGTCCGCGAGGTGACCGGCGCGCCGTCGCCCGCGGCCAGCGCGGGCATCACGACGGACAGCGCGGCCGAGCAGGCCGTGAAGGACGCGATCACGCGAGCGAACGAGGCGCAGGCCGACGCCTTCAACCGCGGCGATCCCACGGTCATGCGCGCGACGGCCACCTCCGAGTGGTACGCGCGGCTCGTGAACATCAACCGCGATCTCGCGGCCGGCGGCGTGACCGAGATCAGGCTCCTCTCCACCGACTTCCAGTCGGTGGCGGTCGACGGGACGAACGCGACCGCCGTGACCTTCGAAACGTGGCGCTCGAGCTATAGCGACGGACTCACCGACGAGACCACGGCGCGCAATGACTACACGCTCGTGCTCGACGGGGGCGCGTGGCGTATCGCGACGAACGATCAGCCCTCCGCGGCGCTCCAGCCGGGGACCGGCAGCACGCAGCCGGACCCGAACGCGCCGTCGTCCGCCGCGATCGCGACGGACACGTCGACGAACTGGTCCGGCTACGCGGCGACCGGCGGGACGTACACCGCGGTGACCGGCACGTGGACCGTGCCGACCGTCGCGCCGACGACGACCGGTGCGGACGCGACGTGGGTCGGCATCGGCGGCATCAACACGAGCGATCTCATCCAGGCCGGCACCGAGGCCACCGTCAGCGGCGGCGAGGTCGCGTACAGCGCGTGGATCGAGATGCTGCCCGCGGCGTCGCGCCCGATCTCGCTGAGCGTGAACCCCGGCGACTCGGTCACCGTGACCATCACGCAGAAGGGCGATCTCGACTGGCTCATCGACATGAGGAACAACACCACCGGCGGCCGCTACAACACGACGGTCCAGTACCGCTCGTCGCGTGCGTCGGCCGAGTGGGTCCAGGAAGCGCCGA
>JBIOUD010000002.1:0-10254 GCA_044866725.1 Candidatus Limnocylindria bacterium
GGCGTCGGCCAGATGTCCTTCAGGAACACGGGCTTCCCGTCATTGCCGTCGCCGAGCGGCTCGTCCTCGAGATCGATATGGACCGTTCCCGCGAGGGCGTACGCGACGACAAGCGGCGGCGACGCGAGGTAGCTCGACTTCACGAGGGGATGAATGCGTCCTTCGAAGTTGCGGTTGCCCGAGAGGACGGACACGACGTTGAGGTCGTGTTCCTTCACTTCCTGTTCGATCTCAGGTGTCGCGAGCGGACCCGTCTGACCGATGCAATTGTGCACCGCGACCCCGTTCGCAAAGAACGCGTGGAAGCCTTCGACGGTGAGGTCGAACACCTCTCGCTCCCCGGCGGCGCGGCGATCGATGACGCGAAGGCTGAGGCTCGGGAGCTCCGTTGCATCCTTGGTCACGCAATAGTGCTTCGAGTAGTCGGCCACGGCGCGGTCCTGTAACTGACCAAACCATCCACGAGCGCCGATCTCGCTCAACAGTGCGACCGGCGACGGGAAGTTCGCGCTCTTTCGATGGAGCGGGCGGAATCCGCGAATGGGTGGGGCCAGGCGAGAGAAGCGGTCCGAGCCCTCCAAGGTTGAGTAGTGGGGGAATACGACCGCTTCGAGCTGAACAAGTTCAGCGGCTGCCGCGCTCCGCGCGGCGGTGAACGAGAGCGTGGGCCTGACCTCATGGATCTCCAAGAGCCGATCGAGCATCCACAGCCGCTGGCGAGAAATGGACTCGATCGTCCGCCAGTAGACAGCCGCCGCGGTTGCGCGCAGCTGCTTCTCAACGCAGTACCGGTAGCCAACGTGCGTGATGAACGACAGCCCATCGGGCAGCAGCATTCGGACCTCGGTTCGCGGGCCGTCTTGCGCAGATGGATAAGACGAGGCAGATCGACGGACGGGGTACTCGTAAATGGAGGCGGCCGCGACCTCGACACCACACCGGTGGAGCAGCATCGCGATCTGATCAAAGACGAGTCGCATACCTGCGACATGGTCGGGACGGACGGCGTGTGAGATCGCTGGTTGCTCGAGGGCGGCATCCTCATCCCCGTGGCCATAGCGCTGGAGCATTGGCGCGTGTCCGTCAGCCCCGAAAACCCCACCAAGAAATTCACGGATGACCGCGCGCGGGCAGTCCGACGACAGAACGAACTCGGGGAGAGATGGCGGAAGGTCGATCCTTCGACCAACGGGGACCCCTGCCAGGCGCGAGATCGCGTGACTGAGCTCCTGCGGCAGCACGATCGCCCACTTGCGGTCGTCGTATTTGGACCCCGCCGGTCGCTTACCCGTCACGATCTCTACGTCATCGAGCACCGCCGCGCGATCGATGGCCTGGCCGACATTGATGCGGCTCTGGCCCGCAGTGTCGATGGAGCCATCGTTCAGGAGATGTCCGAGAAGCCTTGCGAACGCGAGCGTCCGAAGCCGCTCGTTCGTGGAAGCCATCGTGAAATCGAAAGTCCCCGACCGCAGTGACCAGCCAGTTTCGTCGTCCCCTGGCTCGTCGAGCGGCATTTCGAGACCCATGAGCACGCGGTCTTCGCCGACCCGCAGTGCGTCGGCGCGTATCCACGTGCCGTCAGCGCGAAGGAGCTGGTGATCTGGTGTCACGGTCAGCGAGCGTCCGTCCTGGAGCGTCAGCGTGACGCACTCTCGTATGCCGTTGTCGATTCGCGCGCTCTGCCGTGACGGGGCAAGGGTGCGGCCCGCGGTCGGCCCGTAGACCGCCGCGCCACCCAGCAAAGGCAGGTCCTCGATGCGCCGAGACATCCCGTTGAGTTGTGAGACAGGCGTCCCCGCGGCCACGCAGACCGTACATCCGTAGCCGACGAGGAAGTAGCCGAGCTTCTCGAGGAACGGCGTCAGTCCGGCCTTGTCGAGGTACCGCGTGACGACACGCGATCCCGGTGCGAGCGTCGTCTTCACGTGCGGCTTCACCTTGAGCCCGCGCTCGACCGCGTTCTTCGCGAGCAGGCCGGCGGCGATCATCACCGACGGGTTCGACGTGTTCGTGCACGATGTGATCGCCGCGATCACCACGGATCCATCCGAGACACCGCCGAGCGCCGGTGACTTATGCGCGACCTGCGCCGACTTCGGGGTCGCCTCAGCGACCATCGTCTGCGCCGCGTCGTTGATCGGCTTCGGCCCTTCGGTGTGCCCCGGTTGCGTGATGCCCTTCGTCGGCTTCGGACCGAGGAACGAGTCCCACACCATCGGGAGCTCGACGCGGTCCTGCGGACGTTTGGGCCCGGCGACGCTCGGGCGCACGCTCGCGAGGTCGAGATCCATCTGCTCGTCAAACGTGGGCACCGGCGCGCCGTCGACGCGGTACATCCCCTGCGCTTTCGTGTAGCGCTCCACCAGGTCGACGAGATCGCCTCGGTTCGTCGCGCGCAGATAGCGAAGCGTCTGCGCGTCCACGGGGAAGAACGCTGCGGTCGCCCCGTATTCGGGGCACATGTTCGAAACGGTCGCGCGGTCCTGCACCGTGAGCGACGAGAGCCCGTCGCCGGCGAACTCGACGAACTTGTTCACGACACCGTGCTTGCGCATCTTCTCGGTGAGCGTCAGCACGAGGTCCGTCGCCGTCGTTCCCGCGGGCAGCGCGCCGTGAAGGCGGACGCCGACGACGATCGGCCATGACAGATACGTCGGCTGGCCGAGCATCGCGGCCTCGGCCTCGATGCCGCCGACGCCCCATCCGAGGACGCCGAGCCCGTTCACCATCGTCGTGTGCGAATCAGCCCCGAAAAGCGTGTCCGGCATCGCCACGCCGTCGCGCACCTGCACGACGCGCGAGAGGCGCTCGAGGTTCACCTGATGGCAGATGCCGGCGCCGGGCGGGACGACGCGGAACGTCTTGAACGCCTGCGCGGCCCAGCGGAGCACGCCGTACCGCTCGCGGTTCCGCTCGTACTCCTTCTCCAGGTTCCGCTCGTACACGTCGGCGCTCCCGAAGAAGTCCGCCTGCACTGAGTGGTCGATGACGAGGTCGACCGGGATGAGCGGCTCGATCTTCGCCGGATCCTTGCCCATCCGCGCCATCGCGCTGCGCATCGCGGCGAGGTCGACGGTCGCGGGAACACCGGTGAAGTCCTGAAGGAGGATGCGCGTCGGCCGGAACGGGAGTGAGAGGTCCCCGGAGGGCGCCTTCGGATAGGCCGCGAGCGCGGCGATGTCCTTCGCCTCGGCCCCGCCGCTCGCTGCCGCGCGCACCATCTGCTCGAGCAGGATCTTCACCGTGATCGGCAGGTGCGACAGGTCGCCGAGCTGCGCGAGCGGGAAGTACGTGGCGTCGGTGCCGCCGAGCTTCTCGCTCTGGTACGTCGTCATGCGAGCAGATCCTTCACGAGTTCGCGCTCCTTCTCGAGCTCGGCGACCGTCGACGCGAGCTTCGCCTTCGCGAGCTCGTTGAGCGCGACGTTCTTCACGATCTCGTAGACGCCGTCGCCCTTCGAGCGCAGTGGGAACGAGGAGACGAGACCCGTCGCGACACCGTAGGACCCGTCGCTCACGACCGCGGCACTGAACCAGTCGTTCTGCGGCGTCGGCGTGACGAGGCTCTTCACGTGGTCGACGAGCGCCTGCGCCGCCGAGAACGCGCTCGACGCGCCGCGTGCCGCGATCACGGCCGCGCCGCGCTGCTGCACGACCGGAATGAACTCGTTCTCGAGCCACGCTTGGTCGACGGCATCCGCTGCCGCCTTGCCCTTCACCTTCGCATTCGTGAAGTCGGGGAAGAGCGTTGCGCTGTGGTTGCCCCAGATGAC
Organism: Candidatus Limnocylindria bacterium; assembly: GCA_044866725.1. Classification (GTDB taxonomy): domain Bacteria; phylum Chloroflexota; class Limnocylindria; order P2-11E; family P2-11E; genus CF-39. The sequence goes on from JBIOUD010000002.1 coordinate 3,776, forward strand.
CAGCTGCGTGACGTCGCGGACGCGCGCGCCGGCCTTGTTCGCAAGGAGCGAGCGCGCGCGGTTCTGGTCGAGCCGCGTCATCGCGGTCCAGCGCTCATCGGGGATGCCTTTGGCGTTCGCGCGCGCGATGAGGCAATTCGTGTTGCAGGGATTGCCGACGACCGCGACGCGCACAGCGGGCGAGGCGTGCTCGGCGATCGCGCGGCCCTCCTCGACGAAGATGGGCCCGTTCTTGCGGATCAGGTCGCCGCGCTCCATGCCCGGCCCGCGCGGCACGCTCCCGACGAGCAGGATCCAGTCCGCGTCCTTGTGCGTCGCGGATCGGTCGGCGCTCGCGCTGATGTTCGCAAGGAGTGGATACGCGCCGTCCTCGAGCTCCATGAGGACGCCCTTGGCCTTGTCGACCATCTGCGGGATGTCCGAGAGCCGCAGGTCGACGTCCGTGTCGGGTCCGAACATCTCGCCGGCCGCGATGCGCGGCAAGAGCGCGTAGGAGACCTGGCCGGTCGCCCCGGTCACCACCACGCGGACGGTCTTCGTCACGGCAATTTCTCCTTCAGCGCGCCGAGCACAGCCTCGGCCTCGACCTCGACGAGGATCTTCGGGTCGATGAAATCGACGCGAACGATGGTCGTGGCCGGCCGGACGTCGCGGAACACCTCGCCATGCACCACGGCGACGTGATCGATGTTGTGGATGTCGGAGACGTAGATGCGCGTCATGACGACGTCGTCGAGCTGTCCGCCAAGCTCCTCGATGGCTTTGACGACGACGTCGAGTGCCTTCCGCATCTGCTCGACGACGTCGTCGGACACGACCTGTCCGTTCTCGCCAAGCCCGGCCGTACCGGCCACGCGAATGTGGTCGTTCACGCGGACCGCGCGCGAGTAGCCGAACTGGAACTCGTACCTGGTGCCGCTGTTGACGGAGCGCCTCTTCTCAGGCATCGCTACTTCAACCTCCGGATCACCGCGTCGGCGAACTCCTTCGTCCCGACGGCGCTCGGATCGTCCCGGTCGGCCTTGAGGTCGTACGTCACGTCCTTGCCCTCCTTCACGACCGCCGCGATCGCGTTCTCGAGACGGTCGCCCGCCTCGCGCTCTCCGATGTGCCGGAGCATGAGGACCCCCGCGAGCATGAGCGCCATCGGGTTCACCTTGTTCTGGCCCGCGTACTTCGGCGCGGAGCCGTGGATCGCCTCGAAGACCGCGACGCCGTTCTCCCCGATATTCGCACCAGGCGCGACACCGAGCCCTCCGGCAAGTCCAGCGACGAGGTCGCTCACGATGTCGCCGTACAGGTTGGGCAGGACGAGCACGTCATAGAGCTCGGGCTTCTGCACGAGCTGCATGCACATGTTGTCGACGATCCGGTCCTCGAACTCGATATCCGGATACTCCTGGGCGACCTCCCGCGCGACGCGCAGGAACAGCCCGTCGGCGAACTTCATGATGTTGGACTTGTGGACCGCCGTGACCTTCCTTCGTTTGTTCGCACGCGCGTACTCGAACGCGAACTTCACGATGCGCCGTGAGCCGAAGTCGCTGATGTATTTGATCGCGATCGCGGCGTCGGTGCGGATCTTCACCTTCGAGGCCTTCTCGATCACGGCGCGCACCTCGGCAAGCTCCGGCGTGCCGATGTCGAACTCGATCCCGGCGTAGAGGTCCTCGATGTTTTCGCGGACGACGACGAGGTCGATCTTGCCCATCGGCGCCTGCACGCCCTCGTACGTCCGTGCGGGCCGGAGGTTCGCGTAGAGGTCGAACTCTTTGCGCAGGGCGACGTTGACGGACCGCATGCCGGTCCCGAGCTCGGTCGTGAGCGGGCCCTTCAGGCCGACCTTGTTGCGCCGGACCGAGTCGAGCGCCGACTTCGGGAAGGGGTCACCGAGCTTCTGGAGCGCGGGAAGGCCGATGTCGTGGATGTCCCACTCGATCCGCACGCCGGTCGCTTCGATGGCGCGGCGCGTCGCCTCGACGATCTCGGGGCCCGTGCCGTCACCCGGGATGAGGGTGATGCGGTGTGGCAAGTGACCTTCCCCTGTGCGCTTCTTGGGGCATCGTACCGTCGCCAAGCGGCCATAGAACAGATGGTTGTTGCCAGGGGTGCCATAGAATTCATCTATGCTTGAGTCGTGGAGCTCGGCCAGCTCGAGGCGTTCGTCGAGGCGCAGCGGCGGGGAAGCATCACCCGCGCGGCTGAGGCCCTCGAGCTCACGCAGCCCACGGTCACGGCGCGTCTTCGCGGGCTCGAGCGCGAGCTCGGCACCTCGCTCCTCGTGCGCGGGCGGCGCGGCGTCAGCCTCACTGCCGCCGGCCGCCGCTTCCTACCGCGCGCGATGGCGGCGCTCGAGGCCGTCCGCCGCGGCGTCGCGGACACCCGGTCCGCCCGCGACGCGCGCGGCGGGTTCCTGACCCTGGGGCTCGCCTCGGACCTCGCGCTCTACCTCGCGCCCGCCGCCCTCGCGCGCTTCGCGCGAACCCATCCCGACGTGGAGGTCACGGTCCGCAGCGGACGCTCGCGCGCCGTCGCCGAGGCGCTGCGCGCGGATGAGATCGAGATCGCGCTCGTGTCCCAGCTCGTCGTTCTGCCCGAGCTCGCGTCGCGGCCGCTCTTCACCGAGAGCGTCCCGGTCGTCGTCGGCAAGACGCACGCGTTCGCGCGGCGCGCCAGAGTGCAGGTCGAGGAGCTGGCGCTCTCAGGGATCGTCATCCGCGATCCCTCGGCCTACCTGCACACACTCACGCTCGCGTACTTCGCGGAAGCTGGGACGGCGCCGCGCATCCTCATGGAGCTCGACAACACCGAAGCGTGCAAGCGCGTCGTCATCGCGGGCTTTGGCGCCGCGCTCCTGCCGGAGATGGCGATCCGCGACGAGCTGCGACGTGGCGATCTCGTCTCGGTGCGCGTGGAAGGCGCGTCGGTGCCGCGCCGCACGATCCACGCGCTGTGGCGGGCCGGCGCCGATCCCTCGATGACCGCGAACGCGCTCCTGAGCACCCTGCCTGGCGCCAAGGGGTCGGTAACGTGACGCAGCCCACGGCAACAGGCGACCCGGGCCTCATGATGTTGCGGTGAGCGCCGCAGCGATCCCCGCGACACGTGCGCAGACCGTCATCCAGCGCGCCTACGTCTACATCGTCGCGCTCGTCGCCGCTCACATGATCGTGCTCGGCGTAGCAAACATCCTCCGGGTCTTCGCCGAGATGCTCCTCGGCGCGCCGAGCGGCGGCTTCACGGGACTGCCGTTCGTGTTCGCGGACTTCGCGCGGCCACACGATCAGTACCGCGAGCAGGCCAGCCTCGCGATCGCGCTCCTGGCCGTCGGGACGCCCGCGTGGTGGATCCACTTCGGGATGGCTCAGCGTGCTGCCCGCGTCGCGGAGGAACGGGCGTCGGCGCTCCGCAGCCTGTACGTGCACGTCGTCGTCTTCGTCACCGCGCTGCTCGTCTTCGGTTACGGCCAGCGTGCTCTGAGGCTCGTGCTTCAGGGGACCACGTTCGGGTCAGGCACAGGCGCGCCGTTCGAGTTCTTCGGCTTGGAGCCGGAGTGGCAGGCGCGAGCCGCCGGCGCCGCCGCGATGGCGCTCGCCGCCGCGATCGCGCTTGCCTTTCACGTGCGCCTTTCCATTGCCGATCGCCGCGCTGCCTCCATCACTGGACGGGCGGCCGATCTCCGACACCTGGCCCTGTACGGACTCGTCCTCATCGGTCTCGTGTTCGCGGCCTCGTCGACGGCGAGCACACTCGACGGACTGCTGAGGCGCGCGGTCGACGGCGCCGTGCCTCTGACCGGGATGAGTAACGACCGCGTCTTTCCGAGCCCCGCCGAGCCGGTCGAGCCCGATCCGCGTCGCGCGCCCGCACCGACTCCGCCGGGGTTCCCGGCGAAACCGGTGCAACCCTCGCAGGACGAGTTCCTGCGCTTCCAACTGCTCGGCGCGATCCCTGCCATCCTCGCGAGCCTCGCACTGTGGCTCGCGACGTGGATCCCGCTCACGCGCGGGCTCGCGCGCGGCCCCGACGTTGAGGTCGAGCGTCGCAGTGTCATCCGCCAGACGGAGATCTACCTCAGCGTGCTGCTGTCGGCGGTGACGGTGCTCATCGCGGCCACGTTCGCGCTGTCATCGGTGGGCCGGCGGCTCCTCGGCGACCCGGTCGTCGAGCCGTACACCAGCATGTGGCACGAGCTCGTCACGCCTGGGCCACTCGTGCTCGTCTTCGGCACGGTGTGGCTCTTCCATCGGCGCGTCGTCGAGAGCGACGCGGCGCGCGAATCGGAGCTCACGCGTGCGGCGGCGCTGCGCCGCCTTTACACGTACCTCATCAGCGCGATCGGCCTCGCGCTGGCCGCGATCGGCGCCGCCGGCGCGATCGGGGTGTTCGGCAGCCAGCTCATGGGCATGAACACCCACTCGAACGAGGAGACCGCGCGCTACGTCGCATTCATGCTCGTCGGCGGCGCAGCGTGGGCGTTCCATTGGCGTACCGCACGCACCCGTCTCAACGAGGATGAGCGGCGGTCGCTGCAGCGGCGGGGCTACCTGTATCTGTCGATCCTCGGCGGCGTCCTCGGACTCCTGGTGTTCGGGTCGGCCGCGCTTTACACGATCCTGACCGGCGTCCTGGGGTTCTCGTTCACGCTCGCGACGTGGCACGACATCTGGCACTTCACGGTGGACAGCACCGTCGCGGGACTCGTCGCATGGTGGTCCTTCCGGATGCTCCGCGCCGACCGCGCGGTGCTCGGCGCCGCGCCCGAGGAGACCTACGGTGTGACGGTGCTCGTCCGCGCCCGCGATCGCGATGCGGCGCGCGCGCGTGTGACGCAGCTGCTCGCCAGCGACGCCGACATCAGCGTGAAGGGGTAGACCGGCGCGGACGAGTTCTAGCTCGGCGACGCTGAGGGCGGCTCTTGGCTCTTTATCGTCGCGATGACGCGTAGACGGATGGTCTCGAGCTCGAGGCCCTTCGACGTCAGGATCACGCAGGCGTTGTTGCCGCCGTCTCGCAGAAGTCCGAGCAACAGATGCTCTGTCGCGATCTGCTCACTGCCGAGCTGTCGCGCTTCATCGATCGCGAGCTGGAAGATCTTCTTGAGCCCAGGGCTGAGGGTGATGCTGGATGGCTTCGACGGGGAGTCGACGCGGCCGATGAGCGTCTCGACGCCACGTCGTGTCTCCGTCGCGTCGACGCCGAGCGTGCCGTGGACCCGCGCAGCCACGCCCTCGCCCTCGCGGATCAGCGCGAGCAGCAGGTGCTCCGCGCCCATGTAGTTGTGGCCGAACTGGATCGCCTCATCCTGCGCGAGCGCGAGGACGCGCTTTGCTCGGTCGTTGAAGCGGTCGAACGGGCCGCGATAACCGCGGGCCGTCTCCGGCCTACGAGGCTCCGGCCGCGGCGGCGGCGGGCTGCCGCTCAGCTCCGCGAGAACCGCGTCGTGCAGATGCTCGAGGGAGAGACCCAACGATTCGAGCACGCCTGACGCGATGCCCTGACCCTCCCGAATGAGTCCGAGGAGCAGGTCCGCGGCGCCCACGCTGCCCGAGCCGCGAGCCGTCGCACTCTGATCGGCGAGCACGAGGATCTTCTGGGTGCGCGGCGACAACGTGAGCTCGCCGGGCGCCACCGACGAATCGCCGCGGCCGATGATGAACTCGAGCGCGGTGCGGACCTTCGAGAGCTCGACGCCGAGCCGGATGAGCACGCGTCCGGCGACCCCGTCGGTGTCCGCGCGGACGATCCCCGCGAGCAGGTGTTCGGTGCCGATGTAGTTGTGATTGAAGCGGATGGCTTCGTCCGCGGCGGCCCCGAGCACCCTCGTCGCGCTCTCATCGAAGCGCGACCTGTCGATCGCGCTGAACGGCTTCGGACGAACGTGATCGACGCGGCCTGAGACTGGCGGGCCCGAGAGGGGCGACGGACGTTCGACCCCGATGACCTGCGCCGACCTGAACTGCCACGCGCGTGCGCGATCTCCGCGGGTCGGCCGACGCGTCGCGAGCAGTACGGCGCCGCCCGCGATGAGACCGGCGATGGCGCCCGCGGCCGCGCCAGCGATGGCGGCGATGATGAGGGCGTCGGTCACGATGGGCTCACGGTCGGCGGCGGGGGCAGCTCAAGCGCGGCGCGGATCTTGTCGGGCGTCGCGCCGAGTTGCGTCAAGACCTGCGTTCCGACGCCGTCCGCGTCGTCGATGAGCGCGAGCAGCAACAAGACCGGCGTGATCGGCGCGTAGCCCCGGCTACGGCTGATCACCGCCGCACGATCGATGAGCGACTTCGTCCGGGGAGTAAGCGTGATCTCGTTCGACGTGGCGTCTCCGCGCGGGACGATCTCAAGGACAGCGTCGCGCGCCGCCTCGAGATCGACGCCGAGCGAGGTCAGTGCGGCGCGCGCCCGCCCGTCGTCGCGCAGCAACGCGAGCATCAGATGCTCCGTGCCGATCCAGTTGTGGCCGAATCTGATCGCCTCGT
>JBIOUD010000003.1:0-11336 GCA_044866725.1 Candidatus Limnocylindria bacterium
ATTCACGGTGCCGCTCGTCGCGGCGGCGATCGGCGCGATCGTCGCGGTCGTCGCCGGGATCGGCGGTCCGTTCGCGGTGCTCACATACGCGCTCGCCTTCTTCGTCGCAGCCACGGTTGCGCAGGAGTTCGGGCGCGGAATGGAGGCGCGCCACGTGATGCACGGCGAGGGTCGGGCCGAAGCGTTCGCGAACCTCCTCCGGCGCAACGGGCGCCGCTACGGCGGGTACGTCGTCCATCTCGGGATCGTCGTCATCGCCGTGGCGGTGGCGACGAGCCAAGCCGGCACGATCCAGCACGAGGAGACGCTCACGCCGGGCCAGAGCATGACCGCTGGGCCGTACACGCTGACGCTCTTCGGGCTGCGCGACGTGACGGAGCCACAGCGCGAGATGCTCGTCGCCGATGTGAGCGTCGCGGGCAACGGCGCCCACGAGCACCTGCAGCCCGCGCTCGTCTACTACCCGAACTCAACGCAGGCCGTGGGCTCGCCAGGCATCTCCGCGGGTCCACGCGACGACGTCTACACGATCCTCGTCGCGTACGACACCAGCGCGAACGCGTGGGCGACAGTGCGCGTCCTCGTGATCCCGCTCGTGTCGTGGCTGTGGATCGGTGGAGCGATCGTCGGGCTCGGCGCGCTCATCGCCGCACTGCCGCAGCCCAAGCGTCGCACCATGCCGGTGCGAGTCGACGCGCGCGTCCCGGTGGAGGGATCGTCGTGACGCCGACCTGGGCGCGGGCGCTGCGCATCGGGGTCGTCATCACCATGGCGGCGCTCGTCATGGTCCTGATCCTCGCGTTCCGCCGCGATCCGCACGACATCCGCACCGGCACGGTCGGCAAGCCCGCAGCCGCGTTCAGCGTGCAGCGGCTCGACGGCGACGGCTCGTTGAAGCTTGAAGACACCCGCGGCCGGGTCACGGTCGTGAACTTCTTCGCATCGTGGTGCGTCCCATGCAAAGAGGAGAACCCCGCGCTCGTGCGGGTATACGAGCGTTACCGAGCGAGCAACGTCGTGTTCATCGGTGTCCTCTATCAGGACTCGCGCGAGAGCGGGCTCAAGTATGTGCGGGACAACGGCGTGACCTGGCCGACAGGCATCGACGACGACGGGCGCGTCGCTTTCGCCTACGGCGTCTTCGGGATCCCGGAGACGTATTTCATCGGCGCCGACGGCGTCATCGCGGGCCGTCACATTGGACCGATCGACGAGACGACCCTCGTCACTGCGATCGACGAGCTGCGCAGGCAGGCAAAGCGGTGACGCGCTCGCGAATCGCGATGCTCATCGCGCTCGTCGCGGTCACCGCGGCGGTCGCGTGGAGCGCGCGACCTGCGCCGGAATCCGACGCCCAGCGCGTCGACCGCATCACCTCGGAGCTGCGCTGCGTCGTCTGCCAGGGCCTGTCGGTGAAGGACTCTCCCGCCGAGAGCGCGCGGCAGATGTACGCGATAGTCCAGCAGCGCGTCGCCGAGGGCCGCACGGACGACCAGATCCGCGACGAGTTCCGCGCGAACTACGGCGACTGGGTCGTCCTCGCGCCGCCCGTCGCCTCTTGGTCGGGACTGCTGTGGCTCGCCCCGTTCGTCGCGCTCGCCGTGGGCCTCTCGCTCGCGTGGGCATGGATGCGATCGCGCGCCGCGCCGCTGCCCGAAGCGCGGCCGGCCGACGTCGCGGCCCTACGCGAGCGCGTCGCGCGCGAAGAGGCGCTCGACCTGCCGGGGGACGCGACGTGAGCTACTTCCTCTTCACTTCGCTCTTCCTCGTATCGCTCGCGCTCGCGGTGCGGCCCTTCCTCACGCGCCGCGGGCCGCCCTGGCCGGCGGAGGCGCCCGACACGCGCGACGACGTCGCGCGTGCGGTGAGCGGACTGCGCGACCTCGAGTTCGCGCGCGCGGCGGGCACGATCGCGCCCGAGGATCACGCGCGGCTGCGCTCGCTGCTGGAGCGCGGGGCGTTCGCGCGCCCGCGCGCTGTCCCGACGACGCCGGCGCCGTGGCGGACGCTCGTCATCGCCGCGCTCCTTGCCGGGACCGCGGCGGTCCTCGTCGCTATCTCGCTGCCGCAGGCCGCAGGCGATCGCGCGCCCGGCGAGCCGATCACCGGGACCGTCGGCACGACGCCGAGCGTCGCCGAGCTCGAGCGCCGCGCGAAGGCCGACCCGGCCGACATCCCGAACCAGCTCGCGCTCGGCGACGCCTACCTGCAGGGCGGGAACATGAGCGGCGCCGCCAACGCGTACCAGGCGGTGCTCACGCGCGATCCGCAGAACATCGCGGCGCTCGACGGGCTCGCGATCGTCCTCTTCCGTGCCGGCGAGACGAACGGCGCGTCGGTCGCGCTCGACCGCGTGCTCGCGCAGCGGCCCAAGGATCTCGACGCGTTGTTCCTCAAGGGCCTCATCCAGTACCAGGCCGCCGACTTCAAGGGCGCGGCGGCGACGTGGCGCGTATTCCTCGACGTCGGCGAGTTCGACGGACGCGCGCAGATGGTGCGCCCGCTCTATGAGGCCGCGAAGCAGAAGGCCGGCGGCTAGCCGGTTAGCCGCATCCGAAGAGTCGGCAGTTGAGCGTCGGGAGCGGTGTGGGCGTCGGCGACGGCGTCGGGAAGACAAAGAACGTCGGCGCGATCGTCTGGATGATGAACGTGGGTGCCGGCGTGGGCGTCGGCGACGGCGTCACGATGAAGAATGTCGGCGAGATCGTTCGCAGAATCGGCGTCGATGTGGGCGATGGCGTGGGATTGAACGTCGGCAAGATGAACGTCGGCACGATGAGCAGCGTCGGCGTCGGTGACGCCGTCGGCAGGACGAAGAACGTCGGCGACACCGTACGCAGGATGAACGTCGGAGCCGGCGTCGGCGTCGGGGTGAAGAAGATGATCGGATCGAGCGTGCGGAGGATGATGGCCGTGGGCGTCGGCGTCGGTGATGCGGTCGGCAGGATCAGTATCGGATCGAGCGTTCGCAGGATGAGCGTCGTCGGAGTCGGTGTCGGCGACGGCGTAATGAGGAAGATCGGCGTGATGGTCTGCAAGATCAGCACCGTGCCAGTCGGTGTCGGCGACGGCGACACGGTGATGAGCAGGATCGGACTTATCGTCCGGAGCACGAGCGTCGGCGTCGGGGTCGGAGTCGGCGACACGAGGAGGATCGGCGTGATGAGCTTCGTGCTCAACGTCGGTGTCGGCGTTGGGGTCGGGGCCACGAGCTTCGTCAGCGTCGCGTCACTGCCGGAGAACACCTGAAGCCCTGAGTTCGGCGCGGGCGTAGCGCTCGCGAGCGTCGTCGTCTCGACATAGGGCTGGAAGCCGCCGGCGAACGTCGGCCTGGGCGTGGGAGACGGCGGCGGCGGTGTGGCCGTCGCGATAGCCACGAGGCGCGGATCGAAGTCGAACCGCGGGACGAAGCTCGGTGCCGGCGTGACGATCGGTGTCGGCGCGGGCGTGCTCTTCGGGACGAAGGGCAGACCGAAACCCGCCGGCGGCGGTGGCGGGAGGCGACCGATGCGCGGGTCCGGCGCCTTGCTCACTTCGTCGTCGGGGAGCACATACGTGCCGGCGTTGGTGATGAGGACACCACCCTTCGCGACGCCCCGCGAGTCGATCGTGCGCTGCTCTACGACGTTCCCGACTACGGCGTCGCCGACCTGAACGATGATCTCGACGTCGACGCTCGTGTCTCTTGGATCGGCGGGCTGCACGTGCGTGTCGAGGCGGCCGAGCGTCGGGTTCGGGATGGTGAGGACGAGCTTCCCGTCAACGATCGTGATCGTCGAGCCGGGGACGTAGCGGATCGGCAGACCGTTGATGACACCGACGGTGCGGCCGTTCGCGTCGGTGACCGCCGCGTTCGGTGTCGGGTCGAGGATGATCTTCACGAGTGATGGCGCCGGCGGGGCTGGCGTCGGCGCATCGGGCGCGCCGCCCGGTTCAACGTCCGTCTGGAATCCCGGCGGGATCTCGACCATGACGCCGCCACCGGCCGCGCGAACGAGCCCATCAGTGGTCTGAAGGTTCGTCTTGCCGGTCGGCTCGACCGCGACGAGGAACGCCGTGCCGCGCACGGAGGCCGTCGTCGTGGGTGTGCGGACCTCGTATTTCGAGTTCGGCGTGAGCGCGCGTGACACGACGTGCCAACTGCGACCGAGGTTCTGCTGCATCTCCATGACGATGTCGCCGGCGCTCGTGGCCTTCAGCGTCTGCACGATCAGCTCGCTCTCGGGCTCGACCTCGATGGTGGAGCCGTCGAAGAACGTGAGGACGGCGTGCGAACCCTCGCCGGTGCGCACGACGTCCCCTTGCTCGACGAGGTCGCCGTCTTCACCTTGCGTGAAGGTCTGGCCGTCGTGGCTCAGCGCGACGATGCCGTCGAGGACCTCGAGGCTGCTGCTGGACGCGGCGACCGTCGCCGGGAACAGCGCCGCGATGATGCCGGTCGAGACGATAACGAAGCCCAGCACGAGCGCGCCGAGCGTCGCGATGCGTAACGAACGGTCCTTCGGAAGCGCGCCCCTCATGGCGCGAAAGTATGGAGAAGGAGTCGGTGAGGAGGTCGTATCAGAGCGGTCGACGCTGGCGGGGCTGCGCCACCCCCATGACAGTCGGCACGCCATCTCGATCGACCTCGGAGGTTTAGTCGAGGGTGGACCCCGAGCATCCCGGCTTGACGCCTGCTCAGGTGCAAGGTCCTGAGATCGGTCGCGCCACTCGGATGACGGTCGACGCGTCAACTCGCACACGTTTCCTCCGCGAGGCCCCGAACCGTGGGATTCAAGGTCGTTTCGGAGCAACGGCGAGTACATACGCCAAGCGCGGCGCGCGCCTATCTTCTGGGCGTGGTGAACACCACTCTTCGCCGGCCCTCCTGGCAGCTCGCGGCGCTCATCGCGGCGCTGGTGATCCCGGCCGTGCTTCTAGCGGTCCAGCGTCCATCAGCCGCCGGCTCGACACTACTCACGATCTTCAACGGAACGGCGTCGGTCGCGCATGGCCCGACCGACTTCGCGCTTGCGAGCGACGGCGACATCCTGAAGGCCGGCGATCGCGTGCGGACCGATGACGCGGGTCACGCGCTGGTGACGTTCTTCGATGGATCCACGCTCGAGCTCGAGCCCGCGACCACGATCCAAATCGACGTGGTTGCGTCGAACACCGATGGGTCGATCGCGATCGAGCTGAGCCAAGCGATCGGGCGCACGTGGGCGAGCGTTCAGAAGCTCACGCGGATCGAGTCGAAGTTCGAGATCAAGACGCCGACGTCGACAGCTTCGGTGCGCGGCACGGCGTTCCTCACGGAGGTCCTGCCGAACGGCGAGACGCGCCTGCACACGACGGAAGGCACGGTCGCCGTGACCGCGCAGGGCACGACGGTCCTCGTGACGGCCGGGCTCACGACGACGGTGCGGCCGAACGCCGCGCCGACCGCGCCCACCTCGGCACCGTCACCGGCGAATCTGCTGCGCTTCGGCATGCACTCGCCTGCTCACGTCGTCGTGGTCGACCCACTCGGCCGCTCATGCGGGATCGCGATGCCGGGCGAGCGCATCGTCCGCGAGATCCCTGGCTGTGACGTGAGCACGCCGGGGAGCGAGCCGGAGCTCATCGACGTACCCGACGCCGTTACCGGCAACTACCGCGCGATCATCACATCGATAGAGCCGGGCGGCGCGTTCACCTTCACGACGACGGGCATGGACGCATCCGGCGACGTCGCGTTCGACTACGCGCGCGCGGGTGACGGTCAGCCGGGCGCGGTCTTCGGATCCTCGCTCGACCTCGTGGTCGCAGCCGATGGACGCATGAGCACGTCGGGGCTCACCGCGCTGATGCTCCTGCAGAGCGCGAGCCCGTCGCCGTCGACCGCGGCCGATTCGACGATCCCCTCACCGACGCCACTCAGCTCACCCGCGCCGGCGTCAAGCATGATCCCGAGCCTTGTACTGCCGTCGTTGCCCGTCGCGACCGCGTCGCCATCGCCCTCGCCGTCATCGACGACGGAGTCGTCGCCGGAGCCCGAGCCGTCGCCGACCGATGCGCCCGCGGCCACGCTTGCACCCGACGTCACGCCGGTCACGACACCAACGCCCTCGCTGACGCCCACTGCGACACCGCCATCCACCTCCACAGTCGCGCCGACCGCATCGCCGATCCCCACAGCGACGGCCGCGCCTACGCCGACACCGGCACCGCCGCCGACGGTGTCGCCGTCACGGACTCCAGTGCCGGGCTGCGAGCCTTCGAACCAGAGACCCGGAACGTGCACGCAGTCCCCGGGCACGACATCCACCCGCCAGTGATGTGATCGCGATCCGGTTGACCGGCTAGAATCGACGTTGAGAGCATCCGCTCTCGTTCGTCGTGGCGGCCGTGGTGTAATGGCAGCACAGTGGGTTGTGGACCCTCTAGCAGCGGATCGTTACCGCTCGGTCGCCCTGCAGATCGCATCTACACACGAGACCTATTGCCCTTCTCGAGGGCGAAGGGTCGTTCAGTCGTTCGCGGGCGAATGGCCACTGCTATCCCGTCGTCTCCCTGAACATGTGCAGGAAGGACGTCGTGCACCCTGCGGCCGTCGTGCTGGGCGCGACTGGCGTCTATCCAGAGACGCCCCGCGACCCGTCATGGAACACGACCTACAGAACGAAAGTCAGTGGAGCAGCCGCCGCGGACTGGATGCAGCGCCTTCGTCCGATGATGGGCGAGCGTCGTCGCGCTGCGATCGACGCCGCACTCGACGCCTACTACCCGATCCGTCTCCCCGTCGCGCCGGAGCACTGCGTCGTCCCCGGCTGCACGGAGCCGCACCGCGGACGCGGCCTCTGCCATAAGCACTACATGAGCTGGCTGCGCGACAAGGCGAAAGGGCGAGTGCCGCGGGTCAAGCCGCTGCGGTCGAACTAGCCGCGCTTCGAGGGCGCTGCGGTCGGGACCGGCACCCGAGGCGTCGACGCCGGACCCGGCGCATCCTTCTTGTCCCTGTCGTCCTTTTTCGCTGGTGCGGGCGTCGCAGCGGGCGTGACGAGCCGTTTCGTACCGTGGGGACCGTCGACGACCTGCGCCCCTGACCCGGTACGCGGGCTCGCGAGCGCCTGCGCCGCGTTATCGGCGAGCGCGTGGCCGTCGCTCTTGCCGCTGTTCTTCTTGAACTCAAATCCGACCAACTTCGCGCTGCCATCCGAGCGCGCCTTGTCCTTCAGGTCGACGACAGTGCCATCGCGGTCCTCGAGCTTCGCCTCGACGTCGACATCGTCGTCGTCGATCTCGTTGCGCTTCTCGACCCGGGTGGCGAGCGCGCCATCGGGGAGGTTCGGGAGCGTCACGACGATCTTGCCGTCGACGCGCTTCACCTGAGCACCCGGGGTCTGCACGATGACCTTGCCGGACCTCGTGATCCCGTTCGCGCGGCCGAGCGGGTCGACGACGAGCGTGTTCGTCGCGTCGACGGTCACGGTGACCTTACGCTCGGGCGCGTCCGCCGCTCGTGAGAACGTGGCGGCCTCGTTCTTCGGCTGCGTCAGCGTCGTGCCGGCCGCGACCGGCACGTTCACGCGTCGGCCGTCGTCCGGATTCACGGTGCTCGAGAGCACGGTGCCCTCGGTCGTTGTGACCGTGGTCGCGTTCTCGTCGGATGAGACCTCGAACGCCGTGCCGCGCACCGACGCGGTGTTCGCCGGAGTCTTCACGTCGTACTTCGACGAGCCCGTGATGAGCTTCGTGACGACATGCCAGGTGCGGCCAAAGGCCTGCGACATCACGACGACGGTGCTTCCGTCGGCGAGCGCCGCGGAGTTCTCGATGGTGAGCTGCGTGTCCGGCTCGACCGTCACGGTCGAGCCCTCAAAGTACGTGAGGACCGCGCGCGCATCGGTGCCCGTGCGCACGGTGTCGCCTTCGTTCAGGACCTGTCCGTCGAACGCGGCGACGAAGTCGCCGGCGCCGTGCCGGACCATCACCTCGCCCGAGAGGACTGTGAGAGAGGTGCTCGCGCCGAAGACCTGCGCGTTGCTCACCGCTCCGAACGCGCCGAACGCGATCGCGAGCACGAACGTGAGCGCGACCGTGGCCACGGCGAAGCGAAGACGCGTGTTCCTCACTGAGCCTCCCGTTTTCCCCGCCCACCTGGCGGGACTACGCCCGATTTAACGGTCTCAGTTGTGTGGCTGCTAGGGGGACGTTGGGGGGGTCGCTGTTTCAGCCATGTGTCAGCCATACGGACCCTTAATGCAATCGGCGTACTCAACCTGGGTACCGCTGCAGGTGTAGTGCAGTGAAATCGCGCTATTCGCGCGGTGGCGAGTACTCCGACAGCGCGACGAGAAACGGACGTGTGCGCCCTGCCTGGATCGCGAGCGGCTCCGCGAGTGCGGGCTTTCGGAAGATGGCGACGCGTAATCCGTGGAGACGCTCGGTGCTCCGCTGCCACTCCGTCCCGCACACCGGACAGATGAACGCGCCATCTGGCATGCGCTCGCCGTGCGCGAGGAGGATCTTCGCGCAGCACCGTTCGACCTGCGGCTGCTGACCATCCGCGGACGCGAGGTATGGAAAGGACGCCTGCGGTCCGACGCGCGTCCGGCGCTGGAAGATCCGTCCGTCGCCACGCCGGTACGCATCGGGCTCCGTCTTCGTCCATTCGGTCGCGCACTCGGGGCAGCGGAACGCGCGGCCCGGCTTGTAGTAGCCGCCCCACTCGATGATCCAGTCCTCGCAGCAGTCCGCCAGGATGACGCGCTCGGCCATCAGCGATCTCCCATGAGCCAGCAGAGCACGGCCTTCTGCGCGTGCAGCCGATTCTCAGCCTGGTCGAACACGACGCTCTGCGACCCGTCAAGCACGTCGTCGGTGATCTCCTCGCCCCGGTGTGCCGGAAGGTCGTGCATCACGACGGCGTCGGGCTTCGCATGTCGGAGCAGCGCGGCGTTCACCTGGTAGCCGTGGAACGCGCGGCGGCGTCGCTCGTACTCCTGCTCCTGGCCCATGCTCGTCCACACATCGGTGTAGACGACGTCCGCGCCGCGCACCGCGGCGATCGGATCGCTTCCGAGTTCGATCGCGCCACCGGTCTCGCGCGCGCGTCGCTCTGCGAGCTCGCGGAAACGGGCCATCGGCTCGAAACCTTCCGGCGTCGCCGCGCGCAGACGCGCGCCGCGCAAGGCGGTGGCGAGCATGAGCGAGTGGAGCACGTTGTTACCGTCGCCGACGTACGCCACGGTCACACCCGCAAGATCCGGCCCCTTGCGCTCGACGATCGTCATGATGTCGGCCAGTCCCTGGCACGGGTGTGACAGGTCCGTGAGCCCGTTGATGACAGGAACGCTCGAGTAGCGGGCGAACTCCTCGATCGTCTCGTGCGCGTTCGTGCGCAGGACGACCGCGTCGACCATGCGCGACACGACGCGCGCGACGTCGGCGACGCTCTCGCGCCTGCCGAGTCCGACCTCCTGGGGCGAGAGGTAGATGCAGTGTCCGCCGAGTTCGCGCATCCCGACATCGAACGAGAGCCGCGTCCGCAGGCTCGGCTTCTCGAAGATGAGGGCGAGCGTGCGGCCGGCGAGATGCGGCTCCTGACGCGCGCGCGATGCCTTCAGCGACCCGGCGCGATCGAGCAGCGCGCGGAGCTCACCCGGATCGAGGTCACCGAGCGAGACGAAGTGCCTCGCCCGCGTGCCCACCGCCACTAGAGCGCTCGCAGCGCTGGGCGTCGACGCTCGTCAACGAGCGCGACGAGAGCGCGCGCGACGCGCTCGGGATCGTGGCGGATGGTGTCTTCCTTGCGCCAGAGCTCGCGCGGGCCGGTCCACTTGTCGATGATCGGCGCCGTCACCGGACGCACGTGCATCTCTCTGATGCGCTCGAGCTCGATCGCGCTCGGCTCCATATAGACGAGGCCGCGCTCGGCGTAGTGCGTGCGGAGGTGCGCGGGCGGCGGATCGTCGTTCATGAGGACGGCGTCGAGCCCGCTCCCGCCGAGGTAGTCCTGCACGACGCGAACGTGATCCGAGAGAGCCATCGTCTCGGTCTGGCCGGGCTGCGTCGTCGTGTTCGCGACGTACACGACAAGGCCGCGCGCGTTCGAGATCGCTCGAGCGATCTCAGGCACGAGGAGGCACGCGGCGACGGTCGTGTAGAGGCTTCCGGGGCCGAGCGTGATGAGGTCCGCTTCCTCGATCGCCTCCGCGCTGCCGGGCGTGGCCGAGACGTTGTCGTCCTTGAGAAAGATCCGTTCGATCGGCGCCTTTCCGACGCCGCGGACGTTCACCTCTTCCTCGACGACCGTGCCGTCGCTCAGCTCCGCGCAGAGGTGCGTGTTGTAGAGCGTCACCGGCAGGACGCGGCCTTTCAGCTTCAGGAGGCGAGACGCTTCCTCCACCGCCGCGAGGAACGAGCCCTGCTGCTGGGTGAGCGCGGCGAGGAACAGGTTGCCGAACGCCATCCCGTTCAGATCCTCGCTCTTATCCGTCTCGAAGCGATGCGCCATGAGACGCGCCAGGACCGGATCACCTTCGGCGAGCACGGTCAGGGCGTTGCGAATGTCACCGGGAGCCGGCACGTCTAGCGCGATCCGCACCTTCCCCGTCGAGCGTCCGGAATCCGTCACGCCGATGAGTCCGGTGATGTCCGAGGTGTACGCCTTCAGGCCGCGCATGACCGTCGGCGCCCCGAGTCCGCCACCGACACAGACGACCCGAAGGGGCTCGTTCATTGGCCGAATCTTGGCAGATATGCGCTCGGTTGAGGGCGCTCGTCGGCCGATACACCGCGCCGACCCGCGCGGCATAGATTCGACCGATGAAACGTGCTGGCGTCGTCCCCTTCTGGGCGTGGCAGTTCGTCGTTGGCGCGGTCATCGTCCTGCTCGCGGTCACCACGTTCGCACTGCTCATCGGCACCGCCCTCCGCGTACCGGGGAACTTCCTCGACGAGGTCGGCAAGACAGTCGCGCGGGTCGTTCCGCAGGCGGGGCCGGACGTCTCGTCCGAAGACCAGTTGAAGAAGGTCATCGCGGCGATGCCCGAGGGCAAGGTGCGGGTGGCGACCGTCGATGCCGAGCATGGCCGGGTGATCTTCACGATCACCGCCGACCGGAACGCGGTGAAAGCCGCAGTCCAGCCCGGCGACGAGCTGCGCCTCTCGAAGACCGGCGAGGTCGAGATCGTTCCGACCGGGATCCCCGGTCTGCTCGACCAGCTCGGGAAGGCGATGGAGGACCTCAAGAAGCGGTTCTTCGGGCAGTAGTCCGGACCATCGCGGCGTGGAAACGCGAACGCCGCTCGTGAGAGCGGCCTAAAACATCGGACGGCGACCCTCGCGGGTCGCCGTCAACGAACGTAACG
>JBIOUD010000004.1:0-31348 GCA_044866725.1 Candidatus Limnocylindria bacterium
GCATCGTGAAGACGTCCGAGACCGACATCAAGCCGAGCGACCTCAAGGCGAACGACCAGATCCAGATCGTCGGGACGACCGACGCGAGCGGGAACGTGTCGGCGTCCGCGATCGTCGTCGGCGGCAACGCGCTCCAGAACCTCTTCGGCGGACAGGGCGGCCCCGGCGGTGGGCGCGGCGCATCGCCGAGTCCAAGTCCGACGCGATAGGACGCGCGATGCGCGGCGCGCGCTAGACGGGTTCGAGCACCAGGTCCATCTCACCGGACGTCGATCCGGCGGCGACCTCGAAGAACGCGACGAGCGTGCGGTGTCCGGGCGCGGTCACGCGGATGTGGATGTGTGCTGGGCCGCCGCCGTACGCGGCGGGGAAGCTCGTCTCGAGGCGATAGCGGCCGTCCGCGCCGGCGATGATCGTCGCGCGATGGTCGTCGTCATACACGCCGCTCGGGTTCGCGTGCCAGATCTCGACGCTCGCGCCGGCGATCGGCGCGCACGACGTCGCGCGAGCGGTCCCGCTGAACACGTAGCCCGTCCCGGTCTTCGTCCGCACAGGCACACCGGACCGGTAATTCGCGGGCTCGGACTGGGCTGTCGCGGCGCAAACGCCGACCGGGGACGCGAGCGGGGTAGCGCTCGGTCTAGTCGGCGGGGCGGCGAGATCGCACGCGGAGGAGGTCAGGACCGCGAGAGCGAGGAGGATCTGCTTCACGAGTGAGATACCGCGAAGGCCGCTGCGTGGTTCCCGTTTGCTCGCATATCGCTGCGTCCGACGATGCAACTCGGCCACAGGGACGATCACAGCGGGAACCACCCGCGCTCAAGCGGCTCATGCGTCAAGCGTTCAGGTTGGGCGGCGTCAGGATGCGGGAGGAGACGCGCTCGCGACGTCGCGCGTCCCATAGCGGTACTCGCGCCAGACCTCGTATCCGAGCCGGCCGTAGAACGTGACGCGGCTCGTCCACGCGAGGAACGCCGTGACCGCACCCTTCTCCTGCACGAAGCGCGTCGCCTCCGCGACGAGCCCGGTGCCGATCCCCTGCCCGTTCACCGATGCGGCCACGCCGACGCAGCCGATCTCCGCGGCGTCCTCGCCGAGGATGCGCGACCAGCGGGGGCGATGAGCGGGCTGCATGTCGATGAGGAGCGCCCCGACGATGTGTCCTTTGCGGTCGCGCGCGAGGAGCACCGACTCGGGCTCATCGGGGAAGCGGGCACGGAAGTACGGCACCCACATCGCGTGCTCGCGCGACTCGTACTCGATCACCTTGTCGGCGTCCTGTTTCTTGGCCCACTCGAAGCGGACTCCCGCCGCCGTCGCGCGCGCCGTCCATTCGGGCTCGAGGATGAACCCCTCGGTGGGACGCGTCATGTCGACGACCGTCGTGCCGAGGACCCACCCGAGCTTGGTCAGGAAGGGCGCGGCCTCGGGGAGGTTCGTCGGAACACCCGGCCAGATCGAGGTACGCCCTCCGAGACGCCACTGCGCGCCGGCCGCCTGTGGGTGCGCGAGCGCGGCGTCGTGCAGCGCGCGACCGACGCCCTGTCGGCGCCACTTCGGGTCGACGATGATGTAGGAGATCCCGCCGGTGTCGTCGAAAGCGATCGCGCCGACGAGGCGCTCCGGTGTCTCGTAGACGTACCCGAGCGGCGTCGCGGCCATGAGCGCGTCGGCGTGCGCAGGCCACGAGACGCCGAGGCACGTGTCCCACAGTTCGAGCAGCGCGGCACGATCGCGCGCGGGATCGAGCGGGCGCGGGAGCGACCTCATGCGCGCGCTGAGTCTGGCATGCGCCGCGGGGTCTAGGCTGCGTCGATGGCGGATCGATCGCGGGTGCTGAGCGTGCTCCAGCGACGCGGTGCCGTGATCGCCGCGAGCGCGTTCGCGGTCGGCGCGGCGCTCTTCTTCGGCTATATCCCGAACATCGGATGGGGTGCGCCGGGCACAGCGGCATACATGGAGTACGAGACCGCCAACCGGCTGATGCTCGTGCCGCTGCTCATCCACCTGGCTGGCTGGGCGCTCGAGCTGCGCTCATCGGGCCGCGGCGCGGCGATCGCCGGGACGATCGGCGCCGCGATGCTCGTCCTCGGCAATGCCGGCGAGTTCTGGCTCTTCAGCGCCGAGCCGTACAGCTCGGCGGCCCGCCTCCTGTCGTGGTCGGCGTTCCTGCTCGGCGCGCTCGTGTCGCTGCCGGCGTTCGCATTCCTTGCGATGCGCGACTCCCGTCGCGCGACCGCCTGAGGCCGACTACATCGATTCGGGCGCGCTCACTCCCAGGAGGCGGAGCGTCTGACGGAGCGTGAGCTGGATGGCCTGCACCAAGCGCAGGCGCGCCTTCGACCGGGCCGGGTCGGCATCGTCGACGACGCGATGGTCGCGGTAGAACCCATGGAACGCGCCCGCGAGCTCGAGCGCATAGACCGTCAGAAGATGCACGCCGCGGTGGGCGAGGATCTCGGTGAGGAGCTCCGGGAATTTCTGCGCGAGGCGGATGAGGTCGCGCTCGGCGCGAGCGTCGAGGAGCGACACATCCGCGCCGTCCGGCGTGATCCCGCGCTCCGCCGCCGTGCGGAAGATGCTTGCGATCCGCGCGTGCGCGTACTGGACGTAGTAGACGGGGTTGTCGTTCGACTGCTGCACCGCGAGCTCGAAGTCGAAGTCGAGCGGGGAGTCGGCGCTGCGCTGCAGTAAGAAGAAACGGGTCACATCGACGCCGACCGCGTCGAGCACGTCCTCGAGGAGCAGGTACTCGCCGGTGCGGCGGCCCATGCGCGTGAGCACGCCCTCCTTCAGAAAGCGCACGTACTGGTAGAGCACGACCTCGAGGCGTGATGCGTCGATGCCGAGCGCGGGCAGCGCGATCTTCATCTGCTGCAGGTGGTACTGCGTGTTCGCGCCCCAGATGTTGAGCTTCAGGCCGACGCCGCGATCCTCGAGGCAGAGCCGGTGGTACGCGATGTCGGTCGCGAGGTATTTGGCGGGTGGCTCGTCGTCGCGGTCGAGGAGCACCCATCCTTCGTCGGTCTGATCGCGACGCAGCGCCGCGGCCTCGGGCGTCTCGAAGAACACGACGGCACCGCGTTCGGCGATGACGCCGCGCTCGCGCAGGGCATCGATCGTCTTGTCGAGGTAGCCGTTCACGATGAACGCCGACTGCTTGAACCACGTGTCGTAGCGCACGCCGAACTTGCCCATGACGCGCTGCGCATCCGCCACGACCCAGTCGATGGCCATCGGCGCGAAGACCTTGCCCTGTTCCTCGATGGCGAGCTCGCGGTAGCGCGCACCGTGTCGCTCCTTGATCTGCGCCGCGATGTCCTTCACGTACTCGCCCTGGTAGCCATCGGCCGGCAGCTCGATCTCCTCGCCGAAGAGCTGCCGGTAGCGCACCGCGACGGACACGCCGAAGCGCGTGACCTGCGTGCTCACATCCTCGACGTAGTACTCGCGCGTCACCTCGGCCCCGGCGAAGGAGAGGACGTTCGACAGCGCGTCGCCAAGCGGACCGCCGCGCGCGTTGCCGACGGTGAGCGGCCCGGTGGGGTTCGCCGACACGAACTCGACCTGGATCCGCTGTCCCTTCAGCGATTCGGCGCGGCCGTACGAATCGCCGGCCTTCACGATCTCGTTCACCTGTTCGCGCAGCCACCCGTCGTCGAGCCGCACGTTCACGAAGCCGCCGCCCGCGACCTCGGCCGACGCGATCGGTGGCCTCCGCTCGACCTCGCCGGCGATCGCCGTCGCGATCTCGCGCGGATTGCGCTTCAGCGTCTTCGCGAGGCGGAGCGCGACGCTCGTCGCGTAATCGCCGTGCGCGGGGTTCGCCGGCACCTCGACGTCGATCGGCACGCTCTCTGTCCCCTGCCAGCCGTTCGCCTTCGCGGCGCGCGCGAGCGCGGCGGCGAGTGCGGCGGACACGAGATCGCGCGCGGTCGTCATCACGTGGGCGAGTGTCGCCTAATCGACCGACGTCGGCCACGCGGCCGGTGCCGCGTCGCCCTTCGGCTCACGATGGCGGAACAGCGTGAACTGGAGCGCGGCGGCCACGAAGTAGCACGCCACGAGCACTACGACGTTCACGGTGAATCCGTCGGGACCCATCGCGCCGCGGATGGCGCCGGAGACGGCCGACGAGAGCGCCGCCGCCACGTTCCAGGACAGGGCGAGCGCCGCGTTCACCGCGGCGCGCTCCGCCGGGGTGAAGCTCGAGAGCTGGTACGCCGACCACGTCGCCTGCGTCCCGAACATGAGCATCGCGCGAACGGCCAGCGCGCCGACCGCGACCAGCACGTTGCCGGTGAGCGCCGCGAGCAGCGCGAAAGGGAGCGAGCACACGACCACGGCGGCCACGCTGCGCACCGCGCCGAGGCGCGACGCGACCACGCGCCCGTGCACGAGCGCGCCAAAGCTGCCGGCCACCGCGATCGTGCCCATGGCGAAGCCGATCGCGCGGAAATCGAGCGCGAAGCGGTCGGCGAAGAACAGGTTCACGAACGGGATGAACGCACCGGCGCCGAGGCCGAACGTGAACTCCACCGCCGCGAAGCGCGGGAGCAGCCGGCCGAGCGACAGCGTCGCGCGCGGGACGGCGACGTCTCGGATGAACAGCACCGGGATCGCCGAGGCCGCCCCGACGATGCCGCCGAGCGCGACGAGCGCGCGCAGCGTCGTCGACTCGGTCTCGCCGGACCCGAGCAGCCGCGCCACTGGCGCGGCGAGCGCGCCCGCGAGCACCGACGCGGTGAATGCGGCCATCGTGCCGAGCGCGATCTGCTGGCCGAAGCGCTGCGAGCGCGCGCGCTGCTCGGTCGCGTCCGCGAGGAGCGCGATGCCGCTCGACGTCGCGACGATCCCGCCCATCCCGATGAGCGCGGCGGAGAGCGCGAGCAGCGGGAACGCGTTCAGCGTGAGCGTGCCGACGATGCCGGCGCCCACGGTCGCGCCGCCGCCGATGATCACGAGCTTGCGCGAGCGGCCGGGTGCCGCGAATCGCGCGACGAGCACGCCGCCGGCGACGCCGACGGCCTGGGATCCGACGAGCGCGCCGAGAGCAAGGCCGTCGTAGCCGAGCGCGCGGTAGAGGAAGTTCAGATAGAAGGCGGTGACCCCGAGGCCGAACGAGCCGAGCGTAGCGGCGCTGATGTAAAGGAAGGCGTCGCGGGTGCCGAGCCGGCGGACGGTGTCCGCGGGGCGGTCTGCGCTCAGGGCGCGCGGCCGAGGGTAAGGTCGATGGTCTGCGTCTGCCCGCTGCGGATGAGCGTGAGGCGGACCCGGTCGCCCGGCCGCGACCTCAGCATCAGCGAGTTGAGCGGGTGTTGCTGATCGATCTGCTGGTCGTTGATCTTGGTGATGATGTCGCCGGGGCGGATGCCCGCGCCGGATGCGGGCGAGCCCGAGACGACGGCATTCACCGTGATGCCCGCGGGTGCCGAGAGGCCGAGCGCCGCGGCCTGCCGCGGCGTGACCGCCGTGTAGCTGATGCCGATGAATCCGCGGACGACGGCGCCGTTCCGGATGAGCTCGTTGGAGATCTCACGGATGGTGTTGCTCGAGACCGCGAAGCCGAGCCCGGGCGCGATCGTCTCGGTGTTCGGGTCGAGCTGCACGAGCGTGTTCATGCCGACGACCTGCTTCCCCGCGACCCAGATGAGCGGACCGCCGGAATTGCCGGGGTTGATCGCGGCGTCTGTCTGGATCATGTCCTCGAGCGTCACGTCGGCGCTCTCCTGCACGCGGCGGCCCTTCGCCGAGATGACCCCCTGCGTGACCGTGTTCTGGAATTCACCGAGCGGGCTGCCGATCGCGACGACGGTCGCGCCGACCGGCGCCTTCTCCGAGTCCGCGAGCTGCGCGGCGACGAGTCCCTGCGCCGGCACCTTCAGCACGGCGACGTCGGTCTGCCGGTCGCGTCCGACGAGCGTGGCCTTCACGGTGCGGTTGTCCGAGAAGATCACATCGAACGACGCACCGACGTTCGTGCTGCGCGGGTCCTCGATCACATGGTTGTTCGTCGCGACGTATCCCTGCTGCGCGTCGATGACGAATCCCGAGCCGCTCCCCTGAGCCTGCCCATTCGCCGCGCGGTTCACGACGGTGACGACGGCGGGGAGGAGCTCGCGCACCGCGTCGACGATCGTGTCCGACCCGGTCGGCAGCGTGACCGGCGCCGACGACGGGAGGCTCGAGGGGGCCGGGCTCAGCGCGACGAGATCGCCGGGCGCGCGACCGGAGATGACCGTGGCCGTCGCGCCGCCGGCGATGCCGCCGAGGATGATCCCGACGAAGAGGAGCGCCGCAGGGTTCGAACCACTCTTACGCGGAGTGATGGGCGGCTGTGGCGGTGTCATCGAAACGGTGTGGTCGTCGTACGGGGCGAACTGTTTCATCACCGCGAAGGAGTTACCTCCGCGGCAGGCGTGCGGTTTCGGCGCCGGCGCCGACCGTGGCGGCGCGACGGCGGCGAGCGCTCGTGCGCATGACCTCGGGCTCGACCATCTGACCGATGGCCGTGCCGCGGATCTCGAGGTCCACGTGACCGTCGGGCTCGATCTCGACGTCCCAGGTCATGGTGAGCTCGAGCTGCTGATAGACACGCTCGAATCCGTTCTCCGAATTCGAGACCGCGTAGACCGGCTTCGTCGCGACGTTCGTCGGCGGGTCGATCGCGAGGGTGAGGTCATAGTGGCGCGAGCCGCTGTGCACGACGATCTCGGTCGCGTTCCGGACCTCGAGCGGCTTTCCGGCCGTCGTCTTGCGGGCTCCGATCGTGATCGTGTCGCCCGGATCGGTCTCGCTCAGCAGGCCAACGTTCGACGTGCTCGTGAACATGAGCTCGATCGGCTCGTCGCCGTCGTTGCGCAGGCGGTAGCGCACGCCCGCCGCGACGCCCTCGTCGGCGATGCGGATGTCCTTTCGGATGCCCAGGCCGGGGACCGACGCGAGCGCGCGGGCCGGCGGCTCGAGCGTGAGCGAGACGGTGCGCGCCTCGCGCTGCGGAGAGAGCGCGTAATTCACGGCCCAGAGATTCACAGGCTCGCTCTTCCCCACCTGGAACGAGTCCTGGAAGAACGCGCGCCGCGCCGGGTCGTACTCGAGGAACTTCGAAAGGCCGCGCTCCTTCGCACGCACGCCCTCGTGGATCGACTTCCCGTCCTTCTCGGCGGCGCGACCGGTGAGCACCTTCCCGGACTTCTCAGCGCGGCGCAGCTCCTCATGCTCGGCCTCGGGACGGCGCGCGAGCGTGTCCACGAGGTTCGTGGCGGACGGATAGAGATCCCATTCGATGATGGCGCCGCCCTGGACGTGCACGAACACCGCCCCGATGTTGCCGCGGAAGATGTACTCGTCGAATCCATCGACGTCGTAGTCGCGCTGCTCGCCCGCGGCGACGCGCCGCTCGGACAGGATGCGCTCCGCCTTCAGCAGCGACGAGTACGCGTCAGCACGAAGGTGCGGGAAGTAGATCCCGCCGAACACGCCGTGCCAGTACACGTCGTTGCCCTGCGCGCGCCAGAGGTTCTGCTGCGCCTGCCGCACTTCCTGCGAGCTGTCGAGGATGCTGCGGCGCGCGAGCTCGTCGGAGACGATGAGCATCCGTTTGTGGAGCGCGTTCGACTCCGGGTACTTCGAGAAGAAGTTGCGCCAAAGCGGCGCGGTCACGAGCGCCTCGAGGTCCTCGCCGAGCTTGTTGCGGGCCTGCGCGTAGCGGCGCGCGGCGACGGCGTCGAACGCCCACGCCGACATCTCGGGGTACGAGCCGCCCGGGATGTAGATCCGGCGCGCGGGCTTCTGGAAGATCCACGCGTCCTCGAGCGTCGCGGTCTGGATGAAGTCGGCCTGCGAGATCGCGGTGAAGAACTGTTCGAGCCAGCCCTCCTTGTGCACGCGCTGATGCGTCCCGGGCCAGGCGCCGAACTTCTCGCCGTCGTCCGCGTACACGACGAGCTTCGCGCCCGCCGCGTGACGTTCGCGCAGCTCCTTGATCGATGCGTTCACGTCTCGGAACGGGATGAGGTAGCGCAGCTTCACGCTGCCCGGCATCACGACAAGGGGCAGGCCCTGGTCCTCGGTGATGTACGACTCGCCGAGCTCTTCCTTCTTCAGGCCCGCGCGCAGGAAGTGCTCGTCGTCGAGGACCGTGTAGGCGATGCCCGCCTCGGCCATGAGCGATGGCACGTGCGGTTCCCACACGCGCTCCGTGAGCCACGCCCCGAGCGGACGCTGACCGAAGACCGCGTGCACGCGATCGGAGAGCGAGCGGATCTGACCCACCGCGTCGCGACGCGGGACGCCGACGAGGATCGGCTCGTAGTAGCCACCCGAGAGGAGCTCGATCTGGCCGCGCCGGACGAGGTCGGAGAGGTCGCCGATGACATCGGGACGGTTGCCTTCGAGCCAGTCGAGGAGCGGACCGGAGAAGTGGAGCGACGCCTTGACCTCGGGATGGCGATACAAAGCAGCGACCAAAGGCGCATATGCGCGCTCGGTCACTTCGGAGAAGACGTGCGGGAAGTTCCCGGCCGGCTGGTGCTGGTGGAAAACCAACGCCAATCGCAGGCGATCGGCCACTCGGAGGTCATTTTACCGCAGTTGACGCGCAGACACACGGTTCGTACGCGATCCGTACGAATCGCTCGCTCGATTGTCAGTGAACTCGACACCGGAGCGACGATGCGAGAGAGTTGGAACAGATTGAGGTCCTCGAACCGCGTCCTCGCCGCACTGTTCACGCTCACTTTTGCGCTCGGGACCGCCTGCGGGCCCGAGACGGTCCGGCTCACGCCCTCGCCGACGGTCGAGGCGACGAGCGCCGCGCCGAGCACCACCGCGCCGACGCCGACCCGCACGGCGACCGCGGCGCCGACCGCCGCGCCGACCGCCACGCCGACGCCTGCCCCCACCACGAGCCCAGGGAGTACCCCGCCGACGGCCTGCCCGACGAGCACGGGCGGCTCGCCGATCGCCGTCCCGCAGATCAGCGCCCTGCGCGCCGCGCACAACCCGGGCGCCGATCGCCTCGTCATCGAGTTCACCGGCGCGGTCGTCCCGTCGTACGAGATCAAGGTGGCGAGCACCTTCACCGCGACGAGCGGCCAGACCGTGCGGGTCGACGGCAACGCCTTCTTCTCGGTGCGCGTCGCAGGACAGGCGCACACCGACGCCGGCGTGAAGAGCTACCCGCAGCCCGATCCCTACCGGCCGGGCCTCCCGCTCATTCGCGAGGTGAAGCGGGTCGAGGACTTCGAGGGGGTCGTCATCTTCGGCGTCGGCCTCGAGCGCCTCGCGTGCCCCAGTGTCCTGACGCTGCTCGCGCCGCCGCGGATCGTCCTCGACTTCCCCACGCCGCCCTAGATGGCCGCGCCCTGGCCGGCGGGGGGTATTTCGGCCATAATCAGGTCTCCGCGCACTTGGCGCGCTTGTCGCGAGAGTGCCATCTCTGTAGGGGAGTTCACGTTGGCCGACGCACAGAAGATCGCCATCCGCCCGCGCGAGATCACGGGCAAGAGGGTCAGCCGCCTGCGCCGTGAGGGCGTGCTGCCGGGCGTCGTCTTCGGCGGCCACAAGGACTCCACGAACGTCCAGGTCGACCTGCGCGAGTTCGAGCGCGGCTATCGCCGCTGGGGAAACACCACGCTCGTGACTCTCGAGGGCCTCGCCGACGGCGAGCAGCCCGCGCTCATCCACGACGTCACGCGCAGCACGCGGAACGGGTTGCTGCTCCACGTCGACTTCCTCCGCGTGTCGCTCACCGAGAAGGTGCACGCCGACGTGCCGATCCACTTCGTCGGCGAGTCGCCGGCGGTGAAGGGCGGCGCGGTCCTCGTCCATGCGAAGAGCGAGGTCGGCGTCGAGGCGTTCCCGCAGGACATCCCGCACGCCATCGAGGTCGACATCTCGGGTCTCCTCGAGATCGACGATTCCATCTACGTGCGCGACCTCAAGGTCGACACGTCGAAGGTCGAGATCCAGGACGACGGCGACGACCTGCTCATCCGTGTCGTCCCGGTCCGCGTCGAGGAGGAGGCGCCGGCTCCGGCCGCTGCCGCCGAGGGCGAGGAAGCCGCCGAAGGTGCCGAGGCTGCCGAGGGCGAGGAGGGTGCTCCCGCCGCTGGTGCCGCAGGCGCACCGGGTGCCGCCGCGAAGCCAGGCGCCGCTCCCGCCGCTACTGCGAAGCCGGCTGCCGCTGGCGCGAAGCCGGCTGCCGCGCCCGCCAAGGGCGGCGAGAAGAAGGGCTAGCGACTCAGCAGGTGCAGTTGGCCTCGGCCTCGTAGCACGAGGCGCACTTCGGCATGCAGTGCTCGCCGCCGCACCTGTGGGTCTCGACGTGTACCGGCGACTCCGCCCCGCACACGTCGCACTTGTACCCCTTCGTCGCGCCCTTGCAGGTGCGGCACAGCGCCATCCCTGACCTCGCTATTCGGTGGCGAGCCGGACGCTCACCGGGACGGGATTACGGACGATGTCGAGCACCGGCGAGGTGCGCTGCACGTACTCGCAGAGCTCCTCGAGCTGGGCGCGCGGGGCATTCGCCTTGACCGTCGCGATGAAGGTGATGCGCTCGAACCCGGGGCGCACCGTCTCTGAAAGTCCGAGGAATGCGCGCAGATCGAGCTCGCCCTCGACGTCGAAGCGGAGCGAGTCGATCGTGATCCCGCGCGCCGCGGCGTTGTACACGTATCCGACGGAGATGCACGAAGCGAGGGCATGGAGCACGGCCTCGACCGCGTTCGGCGCGGTGTCGCCGCCGAGCAGCACGGGCGGCTCGTCGCCCGAGAGCGTGTGCGTCTTCGACCGCGTGACCTCGGCACCCGCGCCGTAGAACCCCGCGATACGCGTCTCGCAGCGCCCGCCTTCCTGCCAGCGCGTCTGTGAGCGGAACCGGAACCGCGCGAGGCTCGGGTCCTTCTTGATGAGCCCGATCGTGTCGATGAGCTGCGTCACGTTGACGCCGTTGGTGATCGTCGGTGCGGCGGTGGCCATGTCGTCCCTCCTGGAGCGTTCTGGATACAAAAGACGCCGCGGCCGGGAAGGGATATTGCCGTCGGGCGGCAATAAAAGCGATGCTCGGTCGCGTCTCTATGGATGTGCAGGCAGCGGCTTCGCCTTCGGCCGCGTCGTTCGCGGCGCTCGTGGAGCCGCACCTCGACTATCTCTACGCCTTCGCCGTCAAGCTCCTCGGTGACCACGCTGCCGCCGAGGACCTGGTGCAGGACGCGCTGGTCCGCGCGTTCCGCGCGCACGCGACCCTGCGCAATCGAGAGCGGCCGCGGTACTGGCTCACGAAGGTGCTCCTCTCGGCGAACGCGGATCGATTCCGACGCGATGCGTCGCACGAGCAGGACGTCCGGCTCGACGACGAGCGCTTCTCGCTCTTCGACACGCTCGTCGAGGAGGATCCGTTCCCCTACTCAGACCGGCTGCACCTGGACTTCCTCGACCTGTTCGACGATGACAACCTCACGGCGGCGCTGCAGCACATCCACGCGGCGCACCGCACCGCGCTGGTGCTCGCGTACATCTACGGCTACAAGGCTCGCGAGATCGCGGAGCTGACCGGGACGACGACCGGGACCGTGCTCGCGCGCCTGCACCGTGGAAGGAAACAGCTCGAGCGCGCGCTGTGGCACTACGCGAAGCATCGAGGGCTACTGAAGGGAGAGAGCCGCACATGATCGCTTGCCGCGAGGCGGTCGACCGCCTCTGGAGCTACCTGGACCGCGCGCTCGATCGCACCCGCGAGGAGGAGCTCGAGCAGCATCTCGGGCTCTGCCGCCATTGCTGCGGCGAGCTCGAGTTCGCCAAGCAGGTCCGCGCGAAGCTGAAGGAATCGGCCGAGCCCACGCTGACCGCACCGGCCAGGCGGCGGCTCGAGTCGTTCGTGCAGCGGCTGGGCGACCGGAAGTGACGCTCTCGCGCCCGCACGCGCCGGCATCTGACGACCTGCTCTCCCAGGACGCCGTGCGGGATACGGTGCGGGACCGCTATCGGGCGGTCATCGGTCGCGCGACGACGGTCGCGGACGAGCTGTACTCGAGCGCCGAGCTCTCCCTCGTGCCGTCCGGCGCCGCGGAGGCGGCGCTTGGCGTCGGTAACCCGATCCGGCACGCGGCGCTGCGCTCAGGCGACACGGTCATCGACCTGGGCTGCGGGGCCGGGATCGACACGCTGCTCGCGGCGCGGCTCGTCGGACCGGAGGGGAGCGCGATCGGGCTCGACACGCTGCCGGAGATGCTCGAGCGCGCGAGCGCGCACGCGGCCTCGGGCGGCGTCGCGAACGTGCGGTGGCTCCGCGGAGAGCTGGAAGCGATCCCGCTGGCGGATGCGACGGTCGATGTCGTCATCTCGAACGGCGTCCTCAACCTCTCGCCACGCAAGGGTCGCGCGCTTTCCGAGATCTTCCGCGTGCTGCGGCCGGGGGGACGGCTGTCGATCGCCGACATCGTCCTTGACGAAGAGCTGCCACCCGAGGTGATGACCGACCCCGACGCCTGGGCCGGCTGAGTGGCCGGTGCGCTGCCGGAGCGTGTCTTCGGCCGGAAGCTTGAGCGGGCGGGGTTCGTGGAGATCGTCGTTCACGACTCGCGGTGGCTGACCGTCGACGACTGCGCCCGCTATCCCCTTTTCCCGCCGCCGCTCATCGAGCGGATGCGCCGTCTCCTCTCACCCGAGCGCCAGCTCGCCGTGGCTCGATCCGTCGTCTTCGCGGCACGCAAGCCATAAGTTCGCCAGAGCTCGGCATTCGCGCGAACTGGCGACAGTTCGCGCTCCTCGTGGCCGTCAACGCGTTCGTCGGCGCGATGGTCGGTCTTGAGCGCGCGATCCTGCCGCTGCTCGGTGAGCAGACGTTCGGGGTGACGTCTCGGCTCGCGATCCTCGGGTTCGTCGCGGCCTTCGGTGCGACGAAAGCCGTCGCGAATCTCGCCGCCGGCGCGCTCGCGGACCGCTGGACCCGGAAGCGAGTGCTCATGGCGGGCTGGGTCGTTGGGCTCTTCGTCCCCATCGTCATCATCGCCGCGCCGTCGTGGGAGTGGGTCGTCTTCGCGAACGCGCTCCTTGGCGTGCAGCAAGGTCTCTGCTGGTCGATGACCGTCGCCATGAAGGTGGACCTCGCCGGACCGGCTCGGCGCGGGCTCGCGCTCGGCATCAACGAATCCGCAGGCTATGCCGCCGTCGCCCTGTCGGCGCTGGCGGGCGCGGCGATCGCCGAAGCGACGGCGCTGCGCCCGGAGCCGTTCCTGCTCGGCGCGGTGATCGCTGCACTTGGCGGCCTCCTGTCTCTCACGGTGACCGATACGGGCTCGCATGTTCGCCTTGAGTCGGCGCGGAGGCAGACTGGCCCCAGCACCGATTCGTTCGTCGACACGGTCGCACAGGTCAGCTGGAAGGACCGCAGCCTCTTCAGCGCGAGCCAGGCAGGCTTCGCCAACAACCTGAACGATGGTGTCGCGTGGGGCCTGCTCCCATCCTTCTTCGCGACGGGTGGACTTTCCGTCGGAGACATCGGCTTGCTCGCCGCGATCTATCCAGGAACGTGGGCGATCGCGCAGCCCCTGACGGGAGCGTTGTCGGACCGCGTGGGCCGGCGCCCGCTCATCGTGTCGGGGATGGTGCTGCAGGCCATGGCGCTCGCGGCGCTCGTCCTGTTCCGCGGTCTTGCGCCTTGGGTCACGGGGATGGTCGTGCTCGGCGTCGGAACGGCTCTCGTGTATCCGACGCTGCTGGCGGTGATAGCCGACGGCGTCAGCGTCGAGCGGCGCGCCACCGCGATTGGCGTCTACCGGTTCTGGCGGGACGCGGGCTACGTCTGCGGAGCGGTGCTGGCCGGGATGGTCGGCGACACGCTCGGAACGAGTTGGGCGATCGCGGCCATCGCCGCGCTCACGTTCGTGTCGGGAGTCGTGGCGGCCCGCTACCTGTCGACGACACGCCGAACGCGGCGTGCGATCGGCCCGTAGCGGATCGCTCGATCAGGCGATCAGCGCGACGCCCGCGGCGAAGTCGGCCGGGCGCGCCTCCGGGAACGGATTGTCGGCGCGCTCGAGGCTGCGCAGCTCGACCTCATCGTCTTCCGTGGCGCCGAGCGCGAGCTCGACGGAACGCCGGAAGCGGAGCGTGTGGCTGCGGAAGCGCTCGACGGCGTAGTCGGCGGCCTGCCCCGTGGTGACGAGGAACGGCCAGTCACTTGACTGCGCGAGCAGGAGCTCGCGCGCCGCCTGCCGCGCCGCGCGGGTCCTCCGCTCGTCGGCCTGCGGGATCGCCCGGAGCGCGGTCATCTCCTGCGACATCTTCGCGAGCTCCGTCCACATCCACGAGGTGCGGTCGTTCGACCAGGTCGTGTGGTCGTTGTTCTTCCCCCACGATCCCTCCTGGAGCGCGACGCGCTCGCGAGCCGGGCGCTCGCGCAGGTACGCGTCGATGGTGACCGGCCGAGGTCCCCGCGCCGAGAGCTCGCGCAGCACCCGACCGAGCCAGTCGATCCCCTCGAACCACCAGTGACCGAACAACTCTGCGTCGAAAGTCACGGTCAAGAGGGAATCGCGCTCCGGGTGCCGTCGACTCGCGAGCGTGTCGCGCACGAGCCCGACGAAGTGGTCCGCGTGCGACCGCACGCGTTCAGATGCGCTGCCCGGTGAGTAGAGCTCCTTCGCGCCGAGCCCGGTCTGCACGTCCGTGACCCGCCAGTACCGAAGCCCGCTGCGATCGTCCTTGCGATGGAACTCGCGGTACGACGGATCGCCCGGGTAGCCCATCATCGCGGACCAGACCTGACCCGAGACCTTGTCGTGACGCGCGATGACCGCGACGTCGGACTCTCGAACGAGGTACGGGCGCAGCGTGTCGATGCTCTCGAGCTGGACGAGCGGCGCGCTGATCCCGGCACCGGAGCGACGGCGTTCGAACCGATGCGTCTCGCCCACGAGGCGCTTGCCGCCGAGCAGCGCGGGGTCGCTGAAGAAGTGCGTGAGGCCGTACGCCTCGACGATCTCCTCGAGCCCCGGCGCGTACGCGCATTCAGGGAGCCAGATGCCGCGCGGGTCGATGCCGATGTGCCGCCGCGTGGTGCGCGTGCCGACCGCGAGCTGCGCGTGCACCGACGCCGGATCGAGGAGCGGCAGGTACCCGTGCGTCGCGCCGGAGGTGAGGATCTCGATGTGCCCGCTGCGCGCGAGGTCGGCGAACGCGCCGACGATGTCGTGGCCGAACCGCGACACGTACGCGCGCTTGTGCTCGCGGAAGAGCGACGCATAGAACATCGCGAGCGAGCCGCGGCCCTCGCCGTCGCGTCCGAAGCGCTTCACGTCCTGGTCGGCGCGCTTCACCTGGTCGTCGACGTACTCGATGAAGCGCCTGTCGATGTCCGCGTCGGCGAGCTGCTCGAGCAGCGTCGGTGTGAGACCGATGGTCATGCGATAGCTGACGCCCTCGTCGCGCATGTCGTGGAGCAGGCCGAGGATCGGGAGGTACGTCCCGAGGATCGCCTCGTGGACCCATTCCTCGCCGTGCGGCCAGCGGCCCGCGCCGCGGGCATAGGGAAGATGCGAGTGCAGCACCAGGGCGAACGACTCGCTCGACTTGGGCATGAGCCGATTATCCGCTCCGGAGATTTCGGCGACCGAGGGGTGATCTAGGAAGACATCGAGCGGTAGCGAAGGATGCCGAGCGGCGCGAAGATCGCGACGAGCACGACGACCCAGATGAGCGTGAGCTCGATGGGATGCTCGGCGGGAAAGCCGGATGCCGAGAACGGGTTCGGATTCCCCCACAGCTGGCGCGTCGCGGCGGTGAGGGCGCTCGTCGGGTTCCACTCCGCGACCGGACGCAGCCAATCGGGAAGGCTCTGCGTGGGCACGAAGACGTTCGAGACGAACGTGATCGGAAAGAGCACGGTGAACGCGAGCTGCTGCGTCGCCTCGGGTGTCTTCACCGCGAGGCCGATCCACACGCCGAGCCAGGCCATCGCGTAGGTGAAGACCACGAGGAGACCCACGCCCGCGAGGAATTCACCGATCCCGGCGTGCACGCGCCAGCCGACCGCGAAGCCGGTGACCATCAGCACGACGAGGATGCCGAGGTTGTACACCACGTCCGCGAACGTGCGGCCGCTCAGCACCGCCGAGCGCGCCATCGGGAGCGAGCGGAAGCGATCGATGATGCCCTTCGTCAGGTCGTACGTGAGCGTGATCGCGGTCGTCGCGGACGCGAAGACGATCGTCTGCGCGAAGATGCCCGGCATGAGGTACTCGGTGTACGAGCCGCCGCCGGGGAGCGGGATCGCGCCGCCGAAGACGTAGGCGAACAGCAGGACGAACATGATCGACTGCAGGATCGCGAAGATCCACAGCTCGGGGATGCGCGGGACGCGCTTGAGATTGCGCCAGGTCATGACGAACCCGTCGGCGACCTCCTGAGCGAGTCCGCCGCTGCCGCGGCGCGGCGCGGTCGTCGTCGTTGTCGTCATCGTTTCACCTCCGCGCCTCGTCCGCGCTCGGCGCCTTGATCTCGGCCGCGTGACCGGTGAGCGCGAGGAACACGTCATCGAGCGTGGGACGGCGAAGCGCGATGTCGTCGATGGCGATGTGGGCCTCGTCGAGATCGCGCACGACCTGAACGAGGCTGCGCGCGCCGCCGCGCGCCGGCACGGTGATGCGACGCACGTGTTCGTCGACCTCGTGCTCGCCCTCGGTCGCGCGCGCGAGGAGCTCGATGGCTCGTGGGAGATCGGCGCGCTGGTGGACGACGACCTCGATGCGCTCGCCGCCGACCTTCGCCTTCAGCTCGTCTGCAGTGCCACGCGCGATGATCTTGCCGTGGTCGACGACCGCGATCACGTCGGCGAGCTCGTCGGCCTCTTCGAGGTACTGCGTCGTGAGGAGCAGCGTCGTTCCCTCGCGTACCAGGCCGCGGATGACGTCCCACATCCCAAGGCGGCCACGTGGATCGAGACCGGTGGTCGGCTCGTCGAGGAAGAGGATGCGCGGCTGGCCGATGAGCGCGGCGCCGAGGTCGAGCCTGCGGCGCATACCGCCGGAATACGTCTTCACGACGCGATCGGCCGAGTCGGCGAGGCCGAACTGCTCGAGCAGGGCGTCCGCGCGCGTGTGCGCTTCCTTCCATGAGAGCTGGTACAGGCGTCCGAAGAGTCCGAGATTCTCGCGGCCGGTGAGGTTCTCGTCGACAGCGGCGTACTGCCCGGAGAGCCCGATGATCCGCCGGATCTCCTGGGGCTCGCGCACGACGTCGTGGCCGGCGATCGACGCGCGGCCGCCGTCAGGGCGGAGGAGCGTGGTGAGGACGCGCACCGCGGTGGTCTTGCCGGCGCCGTTCGGGCCGAGCATCCCGAGGACGCTGCCCTCGGCGACGCGCAGATCGAGCCCGTCGAGCGCGCGGACCTCGCTCTTGCGCGAGCGATAGATCTTGATCAGGCCGTCGGCGACGATGGCGTCGGTGATAGAGGGACCTCCGCTCTGTGGGTCGGCCAATCATTCCACACATCGCGAGCGCGGGACCGTCGCGAATGATGCAAAAGTCAGAGGTCGAGAGCCTCGCGGGAACGCTCGAGGATGCGTTCCTCCGATCCATCGACCTCGTGGTAGAAGATGAGGACCTCCTTCCGTCGATCCTGCCCCACGATCCGGGCGTAGCGCGCGACAGCATGACGATCGCCGCGCCTCAGTCCCTTGCGACGGAGGAATGCATCGGTGCGGGCCATCTCTGCGTCAGGTGACGCGGCCCGCTCCTCCCGAACGCTCAGCTGGTTCGTGCTCCGTCCGTACGTCGCTCCGCCCAGCACCTCGGGATCCACCAGGGCGTAGCGATACCGGTCATCGGTCCCCGGGAGGAACTCCTCCAAGTGCACGACGACCATCCGCCGCACGTCCGGTGAGCCCTCGATGAAGACGTGGCGCTCTACGGTCGCGCCGGCGCTGAGCTCGAGGACGAACGACCCCACGTAGCGGAATCCTTTTGCCGCGCGCATCCGCAGCCCGAATTCCGGTGACGTCAGGACGTCGTGATCGTACGAACCGAACGCACCCACGTCGGGGATTGTCGCCGGACTAGCATCCGCCGGGCATGTTCGACATCGACGCCGACATCAGCATCGCGCGCACGCTCCCGGCGCGGGTCTACTCGGACCCCGAGGTCTTCCGCGCCGAGCGTGACCGCATCTTCGCGCGCACCTGGCACTACGCCGCGCACGACGACGTGGTGAAGGTCGCCGGGCAGGTCCACCCGTTCACGCTCCTGCCCGGCGGGCTGGACGAGCCACTCCTTCTCACGCGCGACCAGTACGACGCGATGCATTGCATGTCGAACGTGTGCACGCACCGGGGCACGCTGGTCGTCGAGGGCCCGGGTCACGAGCAGCAGCTGCGCTGCCGCTACCACGGGCGCCGCTTCACGCTCGATGGCAAGTTCCACTCGATGCCCGAGTTCGAGGGGACGAAGAACTTCCCCTCGCGCGACGACGATCTCCCGCTCGTCCCGCTGGGCCGCTTCGAGCGGTTCCTCATGGTGGCGCTTCGGCCCGCGATGCCCTTCGAAGACGTCTCAGGCGGCATGCGCGCGCGTCTCGCCGGCCTGCCCTGGGGCGGGCTCGTCTATGACGCGAGCGGAACGCGCGACTACCTGGTGAACGCGAACTGGGCGCTCTACGTCGACAACTACCTCGAAGGCTTCCACATCCCGTACGTGCACTCGAGCCTCGCGACGACGCTCGACTACGGCGCGTACACGGTGGAGCTCGAGCGATACAGCGTGCTGCAGGTCGGCGTCGCGAAGGCGGGCGAGCCGGCGTTCAGGCTCGCATCGTCGCACCCGGACGTGAAGCGCAACGTCGCCGCGTACTACTACTGGCTCTTCCCGACGACCATGTTCAACGTCTACCCCTGGGGCGTGAGCGTGAACGTCGTCACGCCGCTCGCCGTCGATCGCACGAAGGTCACCTTCCTCCCGTTCGTGTGGGACGAGAGCGCGCGCGACCAAGGAGCCGGTGGCGGCCTCGACCGCGTCGAGCGGGAGGACGAGGCGATCGTCGAAGCGGTGCAGCGCGGCGTTCGCAGCCGGCTGTACGACCGCGGGCGGTACTCGCCGACGCGCGAGACCGGCGTGCACCACTTCCACCGGCTTCTCGCCGAGTTCCTGAAGGCGTAGGCGATGCCGAAGACCGTGCTTCATAACAAGCGCGAGACGACCCTGCGCGTCGAGAAGGAGTACCGCCTGCTCGATCGCGCCGTGCGGCATCACGGCGCGAAGGGCCTCGAGGAGCCGGTGCCCGGCTTCGGCGCCCGCGCGCGGATCAAGCGCGAGCGCTGGCTGCGCAAGGACGCGCTCGCGCACATCGTGGAGTGGAAGCGCCAGCAGCTCCGTGCGCTGCGCAAGGAGCGCTCCGATCCGGAGCTCGCCGGCATGCGGCTGCACGAGAAGAATCGGTTCTTCTTCGCGAAGTGGCACGACCGCCCCGCGCGCGACGTCATCGCGTATCACCGGAAGGTCGGCCGCGAGATCCGCGTGGCGATGCGCGCGCTCGGACCCGAGTACTTCGCCAAGCGCGTCTCCCCACTGTGGCCGAACGATCTCATCGGCCACTCCGCCGAGCACCGCGAACGCCACCTCGCGGACTGATACACCGGCCCGATCGAGGTCACGCAGACCTCGTGCAGCTGCAGCACGTCGCGTCGGAGCTCTGGCGCGGCCGGGACCGGACAGACACTCGAACTGGTAGGCATGCATCATGCGGCTGCTTCAGCGACACATTCGATGCCTTTCACGGGGAGGTCTGGAGTGGGCAACAAGACCGCCAAGGGCAAGTTCGAAGTGACCGACTGGGACGAGCAGCCGTACGCGAAGATCGGCGACGGCGGCAAGTTCACGAAGGCGAGCGTGAAAGGCACGCTCAGCGGCGACATCGTCGGAGAGGCGCTCACCGAGTGGCTCATGTGCTACGCGAACGAGAAGGAAGCGACGTTCTTCGGCTTCCAGAAGATCGACGGCACGCTCTCGGGCAAGAAGGGCTCCTTCGTCATCGAGATGAGCGGCACGTTCGACGGGAAGGTCGCCGAATCCACTTGGTCCGTCGTCCCCGGCAGCGGCTCTCTCGACCTTGCGGGGCTGACCGGCGAGGGCACCTTCCACTCGCCGCACGGCACGAAGGCGGACTACAGCCTCGAGTACGAATTCGCCGAGGTCCGCGCGGGCCGTTAGCCCCTTCGCGAACCTGCACGCGCGAGGAGACGGATGCTCATCACACCAGCGCCGACGGCGAGGAGCGCGAGCGCGATGAGCAGCGGACGATTCTCATCATCGGGACGCTCGGGACGACGGCCATGGTCGTCATCATCGATCGGGCCACGACCGGACGAGCCGCTCCCACCCGACTTCGCGATGGGGACGCTTGGCGCCTGCGCGGACCGCTCGTGCTTCGCCTCGCGGTGAGCCGCGGGCCGCGGCGTGCGAGCCGTTCGCCGTCGACGCGCCGGCGCGCGGCGCGGCGTCTTCGTCGTCTTCTTGGAGGTCTCGTCCATGGATGGATGGTATTGGGTGGTGGCTAGCTGCTCGGGATCGTCCAGTCCTTCGGCACGATGTGGATCCACACCTGGCCGGGCGAGAGCTGTACGACCTCACCGCTCGCATTGCGGAGCGTGAACGCGTCGACGATGTCGGCGCGCGACCAGGTCACGTCCTGACGGAGACCGTCGCGGAACACCGAGCCGCTTCCGGTCCCGGTCTGGACCATGTCGAGCTTCGGGTTGCCCGCGGGATCGAGGCCGAACTCCGTCGTGAAATGGACCTCGGTCTGGATGACGACGATGTCGCGCGCCGCGATGACCTCACCCGTCGCCCCATCCACCTCGCGCGCGCCGGCCTGCACGCGGCCGTACGTCCGCGTCGCCGCGTCGTACGAGTACGACACTTCGAAACCCGCCCGGTACGGGATGGAGATGCGTGTCGCGGGAACGCTGCCGGTCATGCCGCCGGACTGCGCGTCGCCGTTCGCTGTCGGGAGGAAGCGCCACGGCGCGACGATGGCCGGCTGCGTCCCGTCGGGCGCGGCGGCGATCGCGGCCTTCACCGCGGCGTAGGTCGTGAAGTAGTTGTACGGCGCCGGCCGGAACGGGACGCGATAGCCCCAGCCGAATGACGGCGCGACGTCGACGTAGCGGTGCGCGACGGCATCGTCGTAGTGGATCGCCATGAGCTCCTCGGGTCCGCCACCGGAGTACACGAACGCGGCGCCGAGGCTCGGCAGGATCGGACGGTCGGTCATGCGGGCGCTGCGCACCGATCCGATGACGTCGGGCTGCTGCGAGTGGAACACCGCCGCAAGCCGCGTGGTGAGGCCCTCGACCAGGAACTCATAGACCTGGTCCGCCTTCGCGATGCCGTAGTGCGGCCGCGCGGTCGGGTTGTTGTCGACCTTCACGAAGAGGGGACGGGTCGTCGTGCTCGCGCCATTCGTCGGCAGTCCGTTCAGCGGCCAGACCGCGCAGCGCAGCTCGCCGCTCCCCGCGGTCACGGTGAACGACCCGGTCGCTCCGGTCAGCGTCTGCGCGCGCATCCCCGTGGCCGTCGGCGCGAGCGCGAGACCGTCGGCGCGTCCGTCGGCGTTCCAGTCGCCGAGCACGAGCGCGCCGCTGCGCGGACAGAGCGCGCCACCCGGGAGCGCCGCCTCGCCGTTCCATCCGTTCACCGGGGCGAAGGACTTCGCCGGGTCGAGCACGTGGACCTTCGCGCTCCCGTCGGCGTCGGTGTAAAGAGACACGAGGTCATCTCGGCCGTCCTCGTTCGTGTCCGCGGCCGCGACGCCGGACCGCGCGAGGTCGTAGTCCACGTCCGTCACGAACGCATCGCTCACCGTGAACCCGCTCGGACCGGGCTCGAAGAGCATCACCTTCGCACGCGCTTCGATCTGGTAGAGCGCCGCGATCTGGTCGGGACCGCCGCTTCGCGTGAAGTGCCCGACGGCGAACCTCGCTCGCGCGAGGTCGACCTTTCCCGGGCCCGAGTCGTAGACCGTCCCGGCGAGCGTGAGCTTGGTGCCGTCTGACTCGAGCGCGTGGATCCGCGTGCGCGCGCCGTCGTCCTGGTATGCGACGAGGAGCGTGTCGTGATCCTGGCCGAAGCGACCGCTCATGACGTATCGCGCGCGCGCCCAGTTGTAGTCGGCCGCGGTCCACCAGACGTTGCCGAAGGTGAAGCCACTGCCCGTCGACTTGAAGACGAAGATCTTCGATGTGTTCGAGCCGCCGTCGTAGAGCGCGACGAGGTCGTCCTTGCCGTCGGTGTCGACGTCCATCACCGCGAACTTCGCTCGCGCGAGCGAGAGCACGCCGGGCCCGGTCTCGAACCACAGGTCGCCCGGCGCGTCGGGCGTCTTACCGAGCACGTTGATCTGCACCGAGAGGTCCGACTTCGGATCGCTGATCACCGCGACCTCGGTGCGCTTCGTGCCGGCGAAGTCGCCCGCCGCGACGACGCTCGTGCCCACGGTCGTGACGCTCCGGACCTTGATCGGGACGATCGCCTTCGGAGTCGGCGAGACGCTCACGATCGCCTCAGGCGTCGCTGTCGCCGGCGTGACGCTCGGCTGCGGCAGCGTGGTCGTGCACGCCACGAGCGCCGCGGAGAGAAGAGCGAGCCCCCGGATGCCCACCGTCACGCGCGGGCCGAAGCGCATTCGTCGTGCCACTAGAAGGGACGAGTGTGGACGAGCGTGCTCTTCAGGCCAAGCACCGTGCGGAGGAACCGGTCGCCACGGAGGTCGACGGTCTGGAGAGTGCCCCGGACGATGACTGAAATTGGCCGGCCACCCGGGCTCTCGTTGAACTCCATGGACACGAAGCCGCCGATGTCGACGCCGTAGTCGTCGGCGATGAGCATCCGGATCTCGTGCGCGCTGAAGCTCTCGGCCCACAGCCCGTGCGGCATCCCGCCGCGCCGGTCGTACGCCAGCGCCTCGGCCGGATCGGGCAGGACCGCGAGGTACGGCCAGCCCTCGGCGCAGCCCCAGCCGGCGCCGACGCGCTCCACGTCGAGCACGCAGCCGACGTTCTCGGTGATGCCACCGTTCGCCGAGGAGTACAGCGCGCGGATGGGCTTACCCGCGTAGGTGAGGATCGCGTTCGGCGTGGACGCGACCGCGGCGTTCGTGCGCGGGCTCTCCGCCCAGTACCCGCCGTAGCACTGATCGGCGGTGTCGTCGCGAACGTCCCACGTGCGAGCGCCGGCCGTCGATTGCCGCCACGCCGCGTACGTGCGCGCGGCGATCGCCTGCGCGCGCAGCGCTTCCATCTCCCACGTGCTCGGC
Organism: Candidatus Limnocylindria bacterium; assembly: GCA_044866725.1. Lineage (GTDB taxonomy): Bacteria > Chloroflexota > Limnocylindria > P2-11E > P2-11E > CF-39. The sequence continues at coordinate 23,309 of JBIOUD010000004.1, forward strand.
ATCTCGCTCGGCAGCGCGCCCTTCATGTAGTCGTCGGAGCCGACGTAGTTCACGACGCGGAGCATGCCCGCGTCCCGAACCTCGACCAGAACGGTGCCGCGATACGCGAGGCCCTTCTCCGCGATGGAGATCGGGTCCCATGGCTCGTTCGGCACGAGCGTGAGGGCGTTGTCCTCGCCCGCGAAGACCGTACGGCCTGACCACTCGTCGACCGCGACGAGCACGTTGCCGTTGTAGATGGAGAAGCGCACCGGCTGATGCGGCGCGGCGTCGAGGTAGACGACGCTCGGGTCGGCGTCGTTCACGAGGCGCATCCCCATGGCGGCACTCATGTGCGCGACCGAGGTGATCGTCCGACCGACGCAGCCGGTCGACGGCGCGGAGACGAGCACGCGGAACGGCTTCGAGGGCGGTTGCATGCCGAGGGACGCGAACGGGAAGTAGCGCGAGACGATCTGCTCGCCGGTGAGACGAACGCCGGTCACGCCCTGGGCCCAGCCCTGCGCGCCCCACTGCGAGAGACCGATGCCGTGTCCCCAGCCCTTCCCGTAGAACGTCACGTCGTTCGAGACGGTGACCCGGTCGGTGTGGGAGCGCACCCCGGCGTCGGAGAACCAGCCCTTGCCCTCCTCGACCATGTCCCACACGAGGAGGTAGTCGCCCTCGACGTCCGGTGCGCGCACCGCCGTGGCGACGACCGTGCCCTCGCCGACGAGTACGTCGAACGGAAGCGCGGAGCGCGGGCCGTCCCACACGACGGGGTTGCCGCTCGTGTCGAACCAGTGGTAGCTCAGGCGGATCGGGTTCGCGCCGCTCGCGCGCCAGGTGTAGACGCCGTCGTTGGTGACCGGCACCTGCACCGGCACGAGCCCGCCGGGGATCATCGTCACCGGCGCCGTCGTCCCGCCGTAGTCGGCACCGAGGTCCGCGATGACCTTGAGCTGGAACGACCCCGCCGGCCCGTCGCTGCTCGACGACCAGCCGACCCCTTCGCGGATGAGGTCGGGTCGCACGGTGTACGTGCCGGTGAGCCTCGGCGTCGCGACCGGCAGCGCGACCGTCGTCGCTGCGCCGGGCTCGAGATCGCTCGGCAGGTCCGTGCGCAGGCCATCCCAGGCCACCAGCCCGCCGCTCTGGTCGTAGACGTGGTACGAGAGGCGCATCCCATCGGGGCCGGCGGTCCACGTCCGATCGCTGAGGTTGCGAATGGTCACGTCGACCATCGCGAGCGCGCCCGGGCGAGCCGTCTGGCTCGCGGCCGTGTAGGTAACGGCGCGCCGGTTTGACCGCAGCGTGTCGGTGATCGCGAGCGCCGGGAGTGTCCCCGCGCGCGCGACAGGAGCGGTGCGCACCACCGGGGCCTCGTTTGGCGTTGTCGTCACCACGGAGCGGACGTGCGCCTCGCTCCGCACGATGCCGAACCCCATCGTCGAAACGAAGGCGACGAGGGCGATGAACGCGGCAATGCGAGGCACGTCTTCGGAACGCGAGGCGCGAGCGAGCATGACGGCGCAGCGCAAAAGATCGGTCGCGCTTCGGCGATCGAGCGGGGCCTCGTCCTTGTGACCGTATGACGAGCGAGCGTGCCCTCGGCCTCAGACTCGTTTCAGCGTGCACGCGCTCGCTCGCAAGAGCGACGAGTTCGCTGCGTTACATGCGTTCCGACGATATGCGGGTGGGACGGGCTGTGGGTATGGGCGTCGCGATCGGATTCGCGATCGTGACGCTCATGTCCGCGTTCGCGCCGGGCCCACGAGCGCTCGCCCTGGCCGGGCCCGGCGAGCCGACTCTCCCGCTGATCGCACCGGACGATCCCACGCTCCGCACGGCGATGCCCGGCGACCCGCTGGCGTGCACCGAGCGCGCCACGCTCCCGCAGATCGACAACGCCTACGACGCGGCCTGGGCGCCGGACTCGAGACACCTCGCGGTCTCGACGATCCTCACGGTCCCGAGCCCGCGCACGATCACCGGGGCCGAGGAGCAGCAGCGCGTGTCGATCCTCGACATCGCGACCGGCCAGCTGCGCGACCTCGGGCAGGGCCGCAAGCCCTCCTGGTCGAGCAGCGGGCTCTACCTCTCGTACTGGCGCGACGGCGATCTGCGCGTCATCAGCGGAAGCGGCCTGGCTGCGCTCATTCCCTCGTCGCAGCCGGACGTGCGCTGGGTCGGCGACGCGCTGTACTTCTTCCACGACGGAGAGATCCGCGTGTGGAAGGACGGGATCGCGTGGACCGTCGCCCACGTCCTTGATGACCTCGCCCCGCAGTATCCGCGCGACGACGTGTACTTCAGCGCCGACGGCGAGTGGTTCACGATGACGCGCTACTACTCGAGCGGCGACGTGGAACGTTATCGCGGCATGACCGCGACGGGCTGGATGGACCCGGTCGGCGACGGCAACACGCTCTTCACGCAGTGGTCTCCGGTCGGGCACGACCTCCTGCTGCGATCGGCGGGCGCGATCAGCGTCGTCGCCGGTGACGGCTCGACGCGGAACGCGGCCATGCCGACGCTTGCGGGCGCCGTGCATGCGTGGACCGCCGACGGGAGGCTCCTCTTCGGGAAGATGTCGTCCACGGTCGCGCCGGCGACCGATCCCTACGTCGCGTTCGACGACGCGGCGGTCGTCGCGAAGCTGCCGAACCTCCTCGGCGTGCGCAGCTTCAGCCCGGACGGGTACTTCTTCGCCGGGACCAGCCGCACCGGGCTCTACTCGACGCAGCTCGACGTCTACCGCTGCGGGACCGCGTCCGCGGACGGCGCGCGCGCGGACACTGCGGCACGCGCCGGCACCGCGCGGATCGAGGCCGACCCGCGCCGCTTCGTCCGTCCGGTGTCGGGCGCGATCTCGCAGTACGTCCAGGGGATCCACACCGGCATCGACATCTCGGCGCCGGTCGGCGCGATCATCGTCGCGTCCGATGACGGCGTCGTGAACGCGGTCGGCTTCGTGCCGGTCGGCGGCCGGCGCGTCTGCGTGCTCCACGCGAGCGGTCTGGAGAGTTGCGACTACCACACCTCGCTCCCGCTTGTGGCGATCGGCGATCACGTCGTGCGCGGCCAGCCGGTCGCGCTCGTCGGGATGACCGGCATGACGACCGGCCCGCACGTGCATTGGGAAGCGAAGCGCGACGGGATGGTCGTCGACCCGCTGAACCAATAGCTCAGCGCGGCGCGGTCTCGTCTTCCCACAACCGCCGCATCTCGTCAGAGTCTCGAAGCAGATCCTGCAGCGTGCCCTGCGCTTCGACGCGTCCGCGACGCAGCACCACGATGTGATCCGCGCGGCGCAGCGCCGGCCGGCGGTGCGACACCGCGAGGACCGTGTGGCGGGACGCGTCGCTCTCCAGGAGCCGCTCCCAGAGCACGCGCTCGGTGTCGACGTCGAGCGCGCTCGAGAGATCGTCGACGACGAGCAGCTCGGCGGGCCGGACGAACGCGCGCGCGGCAGCGGCGCGCTGTAGCTGGCCGCCGGAGAGACGGACCCCGCGGGAGCCGATGACCGTGTCGAGGCCGTCCGCGAAGCCGGCGACCTCCGCATCGAGCACCGCGGCGCGGAGCGCGGCGGCGACGCGTGCGTCGTCGGCGCCCGCGCCGAGGAGCACGTTGTCGCGCAGCGTCCCACTGAAGAGACGCGGCACCTGCGGCACGTAGGCGCAGCGCGGCGGTACGAAGAACGCCTCCACATCGCCGATCTCGCGGCCGTTCCAGAGGATCGTGCCGGCGTCGCGCGGCAGCAGGCCGAGCATCGCGCGCAGCAGCGTCGTCTTCCCCGCGCCTATCCGCCCGGTGATGACCGTGAACGACCCGCGCTCGAGCGCGAAGGACACGTCCACGATGCCGGGGCTGTCGCTCGCGTCGGGGCGATGTCGATAGGTGAGGGCGCGGACCTCGAGCCCGCGCAGCGCGTCGCCGCTCGCGAGCACGCTCGCGGGAGCGACGTGTGGAAAGGGACCGGACATCGAGAGCGGCGTGCGCTCGACGAGCGCCGCTGCGCTCACATCGGACGCGCCGGCGCGCATGAGCCCGAGCATGCGCGCGACGGACACGCTGAGCTGCTTGTACTGACTGAGGAACACGCCCGCGAACGCGGCGAAGTCGGTGACGAACGCGAGGTACGAGACGAACAGCGCGAAGTCCCCGACGGTGAACGACCCCTCGCGCATCGCCTGCGCGCCGATGAGGAGGATGAGGCCGGTGCCGATGTAGATCGTGTTCCAGAAGATCGACTGAAGGACGAGCGAGACGCTGCGCTCGCGCAGGACCGAGCGCCGTCGCGAGTCCGACAGGCGCCGGAAGTGGTCGACGACGCCCTCCTCGGCGCGCGCGAGCTGCACGGCCTGCACCGCGCCGAAGATCTCGCCGAGCGCGCCGGTGACGCGGCTCGTCGCCTGTTGGGACGCGACGCGGGAGCTGCGCAGGCGTGACGTCGCGGCCTGCGCGGCGAGCACGATGAACACGAGCGGCACGAAGACGAGGATCGCGATCGTCGCGTTCACGCTCACGAGGATCGCCACCGCGACGGCCGCGAACGTGAAGTTGCCGATCATGTCGATCGTCCAATCGGCACCGTTCTCGGCGTGCTCGACGTCGTCGCGGAAGATGCTCTGCGCCTCGCCCGGCGTCCGGTCGAGCGCGCGTGCGCCGGGGCGCCGCAGGATCTCCGCGAACATGTTCCGCTGCAGCATCCCGCTCACACCGAACCGGAACCCGACGTCGACGACCATGCCCGCGACCTGGAAGATCGCCTCGACCGCGCCCGCCCCGACGAGGAATGCGGCGAGCCACAGCACCGCGGGCACGTCCGGGTTCCCGCTCTGGATCGCGTCGAACGCGCGCTGCGCGGCGAGGCCGGGGAGCAGGCGCGAGCAGTAGACGCCGATCCAGAGCACGTTGTCCGAGACGTAGCGCCACGGGCGGAACCAGACCGCGTGCCAGAGGAACCGCTGCGTCGCGAGGCCGCCCTCCTGCGAGCGGGCCGTCACGCGAGCACCTGGTCGAGCCCGCTGCGCAGGAGACCCGCGAAGCGGGATAGGCATCCGCGGCGAGCGCGACCCGCGGCCCGTGCTCGACGACCCGTCCCGCCTCGAGGATCACGATCTCGTCGCAGCGCTCGACCGTCGCGAGACGGTGCGCGATCACCACCGCGGTGCGATCCGCGAGAAGGGCGTCGATCGCCTCCTCGATGTGACGCTCGGTCGCGGGATCCAGGCGCGACGACGCTTCGTCGAGCACGACGAGCCCCGGGTCGCGCAGGAAGACGCGCGCGAACGCGAGGAGCTGCGCCTCACCGGCCGACAGGGCTCCAGCGCGGAGCTCGGCATCGAGCGCGCTCGTGCCCTCCGGCGCGATCCCACGCAGCCACGACCCGAGGCCGATCCGCTCGAGGACCGCGAGGATGCGCGCGTCGTCGATGCCGCGGTCGAAGAAGGTGATGTTGTCGCGGACCGAAGCCGCGAAGAGCTGCACGTCCTGCGAGACGAGTGTCGCGCGGCGGCGCACGTCGTCCAGGTGTGCGTCGCGCGCGTCGACGCCGCCGAGGCGGATCACGCCGCTCGCCGGGTCGTAGAAGCGCATGAGGAGCCGGGCGAGCGTCGTCTTCCCGCTGCCGGTCCGGCCGAGGAGCCCGATGGTCCGGCCGGGTGCGACGCGCAGCGTCACGTCGCGCAGCACGAGCTCGCCCGGCGCCGCACCGGGCTCCTCGCCGGGAGCGGCTGTGGTCTCGTATGCGAAGGACACGCGGTCGATCTCGACGGGGAGCGCGCCGGCGGGGATCGGCAGGCCGCGACCGTCGGGCAGCCGCGTCCGCTCCGCGAGGAGCGCTTCGATGCGCGCGACGCTCGCGATCGCGCGCTGGATCTCCTCGAGCTCGCGGCGGAGCTGCTCGATCGGCCGTCGCAGCAGCTCGACGTAATGGAAGAGGAGGTAGACCGTGCCGACCGTCGCGGCGCTCGTGACCCAGAGGTAGCCACCGACGGCGAAGGCCATCCCGTGGCCGAGCGCGAAGGTGACGATCATGCTCGACCAGACGATCGTGCTGCGCCATGTCGCGGCCTTGCGGGCGGCGTACACCGCGCGGTGATGGAGCACGAGTCCGTTCTTCACGTGCCACTCGGCGCTGTTCGAGCGGATGTCCTCGGTCCCGGCGAGGCGTTCGCCGATGAAGCCGTACATCTGCGCCATGACCTCGCGCACCTTGCCCCACTCGCGCACTGCGATGGTGCGCAGGCGACCGAGCACGAAGAGCGCGAAGAGCGCGAAGACGAGGAACGCGAGACCCGCGCGCACGTCCTCGCGCCAGACGACCACGAGGATGCCGACGAGCAGTACGAAGTTCGCGAGGACGTTGACGACGAACCGCGAGAAGAAGTTCGCGAGCGCGGTCACGTCACCGTCGACGCGCTCGATGAGCTCGCCCGGCGTGCGCGCCTTGTGGAAGGTGAGATCGAGGCGCAGACAGTGGAGCGCGAGGTCCGCGCGGAGCGTGTTCGTGGCCGCCCAGCCGAGATCCTCTCCAACGTATTGACCGACCGCGGCCATGATCTGCGTGGCGAGCGCGATCCCCATGAAGGCCAGCGCGACCCGCGCGAGGTCCGGCACCTCCGCCCCGGTGGTCGCCTGGTCGATGAAGAGGCGCAGGAGCTGCGGGTTCAGCAGCTGGAGCGCGATGCCGAAGAGCAGGAGGACAGCGAGCAGCAGCGCGCGCCGCCACTCAGGGCCGACGTAGCGGGCGAAGAGCGCGAGGTAGCGGCGCGTGCCGCTGCGCATCGGCCGAGTGTCGCATTCGGGATGGGTCCTCGGGTGTTATCTGCGAGGCGCTCGCGCGCCCCAGCGCTCCAGCGCGGTGATCGCGGGCCTGAGCGCGCGGCCTCGCTCGGTGAGGCTGTACTCCACGCGTGGCGGCACTTCCGCGTGGTACGTCCGCGAGACGAGGCCGTATTCCACGAGCTCGCGGAGCCGGTCCGTGAGCACCTTCGGGTTCACGTCAACGAGCGCGCGCTCGAGCTCGGTGAAGCGGCGCGGCCTCTCGAGCAACGCCTCGACGATCTGCAGCGTCCATTTCGGACCGATGAGCGCCAGCGCGCGGTTCAATTCATCCACAATACTTACCAATTCATATATTACTTGCTATTTGGAAGTATCACGAGTACGGTGGACGGAGAAAGAAGGGCAAATGACGCTCATTCAAGACAGACCCGTCACCGCGACGCACGCGGCGACGATCAAGACCTGGGTCGCCGACATGGTCAAGGGCGACCTCGACAAGGCTCCTTACGCGGAGGACGCCGAGACGTCCGACCCGACCGGCAAGTTCAAGGGCAAGCCCGCGATCGTCGCCGGCTTCAAGGCGTGGAAGACGGCCTTCCCGCAAGGCACCGCCGAAGTGACGAACCAGATCGCGCTTGGCGATCAGGTCACGTCCGAGATCCTGTACAAGGCCACGCACACCGGGCCACTCGCATCGGCGACCGGGACGATCCCGGCGACGAACAAGCCCGTCGTGCTCAAGGTCATGCAGATCACGTCGTTCCGCAACGGCCTGATCCAGCGTGAGCGCAGTTACTACGACCAGACCGACTTCATGAACCAGCTCGGGATCACGGTTCCGGCCAAGCCGTAACCAGGGCCTGAGCGATTAGCGGGGAGGAGCGCCGAAAGGCGCTCTTCTTCTTTGTGCGGCTCGCCCGGGAACCGTCCGGGCGGGCGTAACGTCTGATCCGCATGAGACGCGTCTTCCTCGCTGGCATCGTCGCTCTGGCCGTCGTCGGCGTGGTGGGCGTCGTCGCGCTCGCGTCGGGACGCGCGCCGGACGCGGGCGGGCGTCAGACCGTCGCGGCGCCGATCGACAACGTCGAGATCCTCATCCGCGAGTCGAACCCCCCGCAGGTCACCGTGAAGGTCTCGGCCGGCCTGCCGAGCGGCTGCGCGAAGCAGGACTCGCACAGCGTCAGCCGCGCGGGCGACACGATCACGATCAGCGTCCTGAACTCGATCCCAAACACCAATCCGGTGTGTACGGCGATCTACGGCACGTAC
>JBIOUD010000005.1:0-9420 GCA_044866725.1 Candidatus Limnocylindria bacterium
ACCTCACGCCGGTGTCACGCCGAGTCCGGGTCGATCGCTGAAGACGAAGAGCCCATCACGCACGCCGACGGCGCGGAACGGATCGTCGACGATGAGAAGGTTCCCATCGAGGTCGGCCCACTCGACCGACGGCGCGAGATGCGCGGCCGCCGCGATCGCGACGCTCGTCTCCGCGGCGCGACATCCGAGCATCACCTTCAGCCCGCGCTCGTGCGCACGTTTGATCATCGCGTGGGCCTCGGCGATGCCGCCGCTCTTCTGCAGCTTCACGTTGATCCCATCGCATGCGCCGGCGAGCCGGTCGACGTCGTGGACGCGCACGGCAGCCTCGTCGGCGACGATCGGGAGCGCGCTGCGCTCCTTCACCCGGCGCAGCCCCTCGATGTCCGCGGGCGGCGTGGGCTGCTCGACGAACTCGATGTCGTACCTCGTGATGCGCTCGATGCGCCCGGGCGCCTCTTCGGGGGTCCAGGCGGCATTCGGATCGACGCGAATGGCGCCAACAAACACGCGCCGTATGCCACCGAGTATCGCTTCATCATCCCCGTGGCCGAGCTTCACCTTGAGCACGCGGTAGCCCTTCTTCGCGGCCGCGCCCGCGCGCTCGGCCATGACCGCCGGCTCGGCGATGCCGATCGTGAACGAGGTCGGCGGCGCGTCGGTCCCGGGGATCCCGAGGAAGGTGTGCAGCGGCTGCCCCGCGTGCTGTGCTGCGCGATCGTGCGCGAGCGTGTCGATGGCGCACGCCGCCGCCCCGCCGTGCGGAAAGCGCTCGTCGAGTCGTCGCTTCAGCGTCGCGAGGTCCTGCGGGTCCTCGGGTAGAAGGTCGAGCGCGCTGCGCACGCTGGCCTCGATGCTCTCGGCCGTCTCGTTGAAGAACGGATCGGGCGAGCCCTCACCGCGCGAGACGCGCCCGCCCTCGTCGAGCTCGACGATGACTACTCGCTTCTCGGTGCGGATCGCGCGCGAAATCTGGAACGGCACTTCGAGATGGACATCGAGCGTGTAGACCCGTGGGGTATTCAACCGGCGGGGACCTTCGCGTTCACGATCGCGCTCGCGATCTTCCCGGCACCGTCGGCGCCCTCGCGGACGAGGTCTGCGGCCGGCAGTCCTGTTTCGCGCTCGGCGCTGAGGACCATCGCCTTCGCGAGCTCATCCGAGCAGTCGTTCGTGTTCAATGCGATGGCGACCACGCGGGCACGCGGGAAACCGGGGGGCCGGCGCCAGGACGCCGCCTCCTCGTAGATCGCGACGCAGTCACGAAGGCGTCGCAGCGGGAGCCCTTCAGGCTCGTAACCTTTCATCACCTGCCGCATCGCGTCGTGACACAGCACCATGAGCTCTGGACCGGTGCCGTGCAGCAGTCCGAGCGTGACGCCGGAGAAGCCCGGATGCGTCAGCGAGCCCTGCCCTTCCACGATGACGTAGTCGGCGCGCTCCGCCGCCTCGCAGACCATCCGCTCCGCAGCGCCGGCGATGAAGTCCGCGACGACGGCATCCACGGCGATCCCCTCACCCGCGATGGCGATCCCGGTTTGTCCCGTCGCCACGAAGGCGGCGCGCCTCCCCATCCGCTGCAGCGCGGCGACGATCTCGAGCGAGGCGGTCATCTTTCCGACGGCGGCGTCGGTACCGACAGTCAGCACAACGACCGCGCCGCCGCGAGGACGCCGATGTCCGCCGATCGGGAGATCCGCGGGAGGCTCGCGCAGCTCGCGCACCGTCGCGTTCCCGCGCTTCGCGGCCGCCGCGAGGTTCGGATCCGACAGCACACGCTCGTGGAGCCCGTTCCACACGGTGAGCCCGCTCTCGAGGGCACGCGCGAGGTGCGGCCGGAACGCGTCGGCGATCTGGCCACCCGCGGCAGCGGTCCCGATGAGCAGCGCCTCTGCACCGAGCGCGCGCGCCTCATCGACCGTCGCGACGATCGGGATGCCGCGTCCGACGCCGACGTGCGTCCCCGCGTCCGTTCCGACGCGCGTCGAGTCCACGACCGCGACGACCTTGTATGGCGCGTACCGAATGACGCCGATCGCGGTCTTCGCGGTGCGCGGCGCGAACTGCCCCTCCGCGAGGATCGCGATCTTCACGCGCCGCCCAGATCGGTCCCAAGCCGCAGGAAGCGACCGGCGCGCTCGGGCGTCGTCTCGCCCGACTCGATGGCCAGATCGCCGTTCACGACGACGTGCTCGATGCCGCGCGGGTAGCGGTGGGGGTCGTCGTACGTCGCGACGTCCGCGACGGTCTCCGGGTCGAAAACGACGAGGTCCGCCCACGCCCCGACGCGGATCTCGCCGCGGTCGCGCAGCCGCAGGTGCTTCGCGGTGAGCGAGGTCATCTTGCGCACCGCGTCCTCGAGCGTGATGACCTTCTCGTCTCGTGCGTAGCGACCGAGGACGCGCGGGAACGTGCCGTAGGAGCGCGGGTGCGGCTTGCCGAACGAGAGTGGTCCGTACGGCGCGTTCGCGCGCGAGTCGCTGCCGATCGCGATCCACGGCTGCGCCATGACGTGGCGCACGTCGTCCTCGCTCATCGAGTGATGGACGATGTCGACCGCGCCCTCGTGCTCGACGAGCGTGTCGCAGGTCCACTCGAGCGGGTCCTTCCCCGCCGCCTTCGCGAGGTCCGCGACGCTCTTGCCGCTGTACTCGGGATGATGTCGCGCGCGTGCGATGACGATGCGGTCCCATGCACGGCCGGTCTCGGTCTCCTCGTCGCGGATGCGCGTCCGCACCGCGGGATCGCGCAGCCGCGCGGTGAGCGCCGCGGATCCACCCTCGTGCGCCCAGTTCGGGATCGTCACGGCGAGGCCGGTCGACGATGCCGTGTACGGGTATTGGTCGGCCTGCACGTCGAGCCCCGATCGCCTCGCGTCCTCGATCTTCGCGACGGACTCCTTCACCTTGCCCCAGTTCTTCTGACCCGACGCCTTGTGGTGCGAGAGCTGGACGCGGACCTTCGAGCGGCGCGCGATCTCGAGGTTCTCGTCGACCGCGTCGAGGAGCTTCGCGCCTTCGTCGCGGATGTGGCTCGCGTACAGGCCGCCGCTCGCGCGGACGACCTCGCAGAGCGACGCGAGCTCGTCCGTCGTTCCGTACGCGCTCGGCGGGTAGATGAGGCCGGACGCGAGCCCGATCGCGCCCTCCTCCATCGCGCGCGCGAGCAGCGCGCGCATCGCGGCGAGCTCCTCGGGGGTCGGCGCGCGCGCCGCGGCGCCCATGACGCTCATCCGCAGCGTGCCGTGCCCGACGTAGGAGCAGACGTTGATCGACGCGCCGCTCCGCTCGACCTCCTCCGCGTACTCGTAGAAGTGCGTCCAGGTCCGCGTCACGCCGAGCCGCGCGTACTCCTTGTCGGCCTCCTCCGCGGCGAGACCCTGGACCGGAGCAGAGGAGCCGCCGCAGTTCCCGCAGACGACGAGCGTGACGCCCTGATGGAGCGCGCTCTCCATCGCCGAGTTCACGAGCATCGATTCGTCGGAGTGGCTGTGGATGTCGATGAACCCCGGCGAGACGACCTTGCCGCGCGCGTCGATCATGCGCATCGCGCGGCGGCCGGTGAACGTGCCGACGTCCGTGATCCTCCCGTTCGTCACGGCGACGTCGCCGCGGTACGCCGGCGCGCCCGTCCCATCGACGACCGTGCCGCCTCTGATGAGGAGGTCGGTCATCGCGTCCGGCGCTCGCGCCCGCTTCCGCGCTCGCGACGGCGCAGGACGATGAGCAGCTTGCGGGCGTTCGGCCCGGGCGGTCCGCCGTCGTAGTCACCGTGGAACGTGTCGATCTCGAAACCCGCAGCGGGGAAGAGCAGCTCGGCCTCGCGCCGGTAGAGGAAGTGCAGCGTCGCCTCTCGGCCGATGCGACGGATCTGCCCGTCGCCGAGCTCCTCGTCCCACCACCAGCGGAACGTCGTCGAGTCGACGGTCGCCCTGGTGCTCGAGAACTTCGTGATCATGTGACCGCTCTCGACGTCCTGGCGACGCCACTCCTCGCGAACGTCGCCATCGCGACCGGCGATGATCGACGGATCGGGTTGGAACACGTCGATCGCGACGCGCCCCGCCTTGTCGAGGTGCTCGCGGCAGCGCGCGAGGCACGCCCAGCGGTCGTCCGGCGTGAGCATGAGGAAGGTGTTGAACGGGATCGTGATGAGCGCGAACGCGCGGTCGAGCGAGAACGTGCGCATGTCGGCTTGGACGAGCCGCAGCTGGGTGCGCGCCGTTCGCGCGTAGCGCTCGGCGCGCGCGAGCATCGCAGCGGAGCGGTCGATGCCGACGACCTCGTGGCCGTCCTTCGCGATGGGCACGGCGACGCGCCCACTGCCCACACCGAGCTCGAGGATCGGACCGCCGGTCATCTGCGCGAGCCCGCGGAACCAGTCGATGGCCGCGTCGGCCTGCTCTGTCGAACGGGCGTCAAGGTCATAGATGGCGGCGAGACGCTCGTCTTCCTCGGCCGACGTGGCGACGCCGAACCAGTCAGTGCCGACGACCACGGACTACCTCCATCGGTGCGGCGAGGTTAGCGCGACGAGTTGGGACGCGCCGCGAGCACGAGTTCGGCAGCCACGAAGGTCCCGACCACGAACGCGGCTGTGACGAATGACAACCCGTCCACGGCGCGCAGCCACAGGAGAAGCGCGGTGATCGCGCCGACCTCGAGCCCGCGACGCCCCGCGACGACGCTCGATGCGCGCGGCGCGCGGCGTCCGCGGCCCGCCCGGCCGCGGAGCAGAAGCCACGTCGCGAACGATGCGGCGACGCCGGCGAGCGCGAGGATGAGCACCGCGACCGCCCATGGTTCCTCAGGATCGCGCGTCGACACGACCGCGACGGCGATGAGGATGCACGCGACGAACGTGATGTCGATGAGCCGCACTACTGATCGTCGTCGCGCGTGAGCGCAAGCGGCAAGACACCCTGCTCGCTGCCCGCGGCGAGCGGAACGTGCGCAAGTCCCTCGATCGCTCCGCTGGCGCGCGCGAGCGCCCGCTCGGTCTCGTCGAACTTCTTCGTCGCGTTGTCGAGGTGCTTGCCGAGCTGATCGTGCAGCTCGACGAAGCGCTCGAACTCGCGGCGGACCTGCGCGATGCCCAGCTGCAGGTCGCGCGTGCGCTCCTGCATCGCGAGGCCACGGATCCCGAGCGATACGACCTGCAGGTACGCGAGGAGCGTGTTCGGCGACGCCGGGATCACGTGATGGTCGGCGCAGTACGCGAGGACGTCGGGCTCGTCCGGCGAGGCCTCGTGCGCGGTGAGCTCGAGGTAGATGGCCTCCGAGGGGACGTACATGAAGGCGTAGTCGATCGTCGCGTCCTGCGGCGAGACGTACCGCCCGACGGAGTCGACGTGTCGTCGCACCTGATGCAGGAACGCGCGGCGGCGAGAGCGCCGGTCGGCGTCGTCGCGCGCGCCGGCGATCTGCGTGTACGACTCGGACGGGAACTTCGAATCGATCGGGACGATCCGTGAGCCATAGCGGACGATCGCGTCGACGCGCGATCCGTCGCGGTACGTGTACTGGACCTCATAGGCGCTCGACGGAAGGCAGTCCTGCAGGAGACGTTCGAGCATCAGCTCGCCGAACCCGCCGCGCGCCTTCGGTGCCCGGAGCAGGTCCTGGAGCGAGGAGATGTCCTTCGCGAGGTCCCCGACGCGCTGGCTCTGCTCGCCGAGCATCCCCAGCTGCCGCGAGAGATCGGAGAGCGAGCGCTGCGTCGCGCCGGTCTGCGTGACGAGCTGCTGCTCGGTCGCGCCCAGGGTCCGCTGGAATTCCGTCCGCAGCTCGCTCATCGCGGCCGCGTTCGCCGTCCGCAGCTCATCGACGCTGTGACGGAGCACGTCGATGGACGCGCTCGGGTCCGGGAGCGCGATCGGTGCCGCGCTGCGGCGCAGCGCGAACAGGGCCGCGGCGGCCACGACCGCGAGCGCGAGGGCGCCGACAGCGGTTCCGAGCTCCATAGGAACATCTGTTCTAGGCCATCACCGACCCCTCGTCTAGGCCCGGCAACTCGTGTACAACGCCGCGATGGCCGACCCGGCGGTCCCGCCACTGAGCCGCTCCCAGACGGTCATCTATGGATTCGGGAATCTCGGCGCGAACTGCGTCTACAGCTTCCTGAACGGAGCAGCCGGTCTCTATCTGAATCGGTACCCAGAGGTGCCGACCTGGGCAGTCGGTCTCCTCTCCCAGGAGCGGTCCTTCGCAGGAGCGTTTGTGCAACCAATTGTGGGCGCATGGTCCGACCGAACGAGGACCCCGATCGGACGTCGGCGGCCGTTCTTCATCGGCGGCGTCGCGCTGACCGCGGCATCGCTCCTGTTCCTTGCGGGCTTCCCGCCTCTCGTCCTCATGCTCATCGTGCTGTCGATCAACGCGTTCTTCCTCAACGTCGCTGTCGACCCATACCTCGCCCTCATGGCTGACATCGTTCCGGAGGGGCAGAGGGGTCGCGTTGGAGCCGTGCTCGCCGCGTTCAACATGATCGGCCAGGTCATCGCGTCTCTTGCTGCCGCGCTCCTCTGGAACAGCTCGCCTGAGCTCGTGTTCTTCATCGTCGCCGGCGTTCTCGTCTTCTCGTTCGGGATCACCACCATATTCGTCCGCGAGCCCCCCGCTCCCCCGACCCAAGCACCGCCGGTCCGTGTCGATGTCGGCAAGTACATTCGCGGACTGTTCGCGCAGCGCGAGCTGACGAAGTACGTCGCCGCGTCCGCGCTGTTCTGGCTCGGGACCGGCGGGGTGATCCCCTACCTGACACGCTTCGGCGTGAACGTGCTGGAAATGAGCGAGGGCGACACGTTCTTCCTGTTCCTCCCGGCGCTCTTCGGGACGATCGTGGGCGCCGTGCCTGCGGGGCTCCTCGCGGACCGTCGAGGAAAGAAGCCAGTGCTCACCGCTGGAGTGCTTGCGTTCGGCATCTTCGCGCTGGTCGGTTCGCAGGTCCAGACGGTGCCGCAGGCATTCGCGGCAATGGCGGTGATCGGCATCGCGAACGGCTTCTGGACCGCGCTCGCCATCCCCTTGCTCGTCGACCTCGTGCCGCCGGAGCGTGCGGCCGAGATGACCGGATTCGGATCCGCCGTCTGGTCGCTTGTGCAGCCCCTTGGCGCTGTGGTCGCTGGCCTCCTCATCGATTCGTTCGCCGACTACCGGGTCTCGTTCATCGGCGCTGCCGTCTTCGTGTTTCTGAGCTTCCTCTGCCTCTTGACCGTCCACCCGGGGCGCGTCCTTGTGCAAAGGCGACCCGACGCGACCTAGGGAACCGGTCCGCGACGGGGTTGTAGTGGGGGCAGTGGCACAGGGCCGAGCCACGAATACGAATCGGAGGGACGACATGCCACGGCGTCTCGTCATCGCGCTCATCGCCGCGCTCACGCTTCTCGCCCTGTCCGTCCCCGCGCTCGCGAAGGAAGGCGCGGTGACCAAGTTCGACTCGCTTCCGACCGACTGGCACGCCGGCCAGACCTACGCGCTCGGTTACACGATCCGCATGGACGGCACGCAGCCGTACCAGGCCGACCGGACCGAGATCATCGCGAACAGCATCGATGGCAAGACCAGCCTCAGCTTCCCCGGCGTCACCGACAAGTCCAGCCCCGGCCACTACACGGCGAACGTCATGTTCCCGGCGGCCGGCACGTACACCTGGAAGGTCACGCAGGGCTCGTTCTTTCCCGCGTATGACCTCGGAACGCTGACTGTCCTTCCGGCGGTCGCCAGCTCGGGCACGTCGTCCGCGCCGGCCGCGCCGGTGAGTGACCGGCTCGGCGAGGCGGTCCCGTTCGCTGCGATCGGCGCAGCGCTCTTCGCCACCTTCGTGCTCGCGCGCAATCGGCGACGTCAGGTCGCAGGCGCCGCCTAAGCAACTTCACCGCTCCTCGCGGTTCGCAAGGGCCCCGTCGCGAAAGTCACGGGGCCTTTGCATTGCCCTCTTGCGAGGCACTCGATACCGTTTCTGGATGCGTCCTTGTGCAAGGACGCAAGGCTAGCCGCGAGCGGTGAGTGAGCTTGGACAGATCTGGTGGTACGGGCACTCGAGACAGGTCTTCAGTCCCTTCACCGGCTGGGCCATGAACTCCCGCGCGCGGATCTTCGCTGCCGTCGTCGTGACGAGCGTGCGGACGACGCTCATATCGGCGTCGCTCGGCTCGATCGTGCCGCGCTCCCCCGTCTCTAGGAAGTGGAGCGTCGCCTTCGCCGGCCGCGTCCCGTACATCCGCTCGTGTGCGAGCGCGTACAGGCGAAGCTGGAGATCCTGGTTCGCGAGGACCTGGGGGCGCTCGCTGCCCTCCTCGATGGCGGACGACTTGTAGTCGATGACCTCGGCGCCCGCGGGGGTCTGGTCGACGCGGTCCCAGCGGCCGACGACACGATCGCGTCCGAGCATGAACGAGAACCGCTGCTCGACGAGGTCTGGCGCAGACCGTCCCTGCTCGTCCACATAGAAGCGCCGCAGCGCCTCGAGACCCGCTTGGAATCGCTCGCTCTCGTGCTCGGGGCTGATGAATCCCTCAGCGAGCCAGGCTGCGCGGAAGGTCGCCTGGAGGTCGGCGAGGCTCGGGGCCGCGCCCTCGCGCTTGCGGCGCAGGTACTCGCGGACCGCCTCATGGAGCGCGAGGCCGTAGATCGCCGAGGGGCTGTCGAGCACCGGGATCCGCAGCACGTGCTTGAAGCGGTAGAGGAGCGGGCAGCGTCGGTAGTCCTCGATGTCGCTGTACGACACGGTGAGCACGTCATCGGGCCCGAGCGCGGGAAGCGGCGAGTCGGCCTCGGGCGGAGCGACCTGGAACTTCGCGAGCTCCTCGTACGCGGCGAGTCGCGCGCTGATCCGATCGATCGGACGGTCGAGCGCCTCGCCGATGAAACGGCTCGGACGCGATGCGCGGATCCCGCCGTAATCGACGGCGTTGGTGAAATAGAAGGAGTCCTTCGCGCGGGTCATCGCGACGTAGGCGAGGCGCCGCTCCTCGGCGATGTGCGTCTCGCGGGAGCGCGCCGGCGACTTCATGAGCGCCTCGGGGAGCGGGAGCTCGTCGCCGCGGCTCGAACCGGGAAGTCGCTCGTCGGTCGCGTGCACGAGGAAGACGACGCCGAACTCCAGGCCCTTCGCCTTGTGGATGGAGAGGATGTTCACTCGCTCGGCCGACGCCTCGAAGTCGGCGGCGACCGGATCGTCGCCGGCCTCGCGGAGCAGCTCGAGGTAGGGCACGAAGAACGAGGCGCGATCCGTCGGGAGCGTGCGCGCCGCCGAGTGGACGAGCCGGAAGAACTTCGCGACGTTCTGCCCCTGCTCCTCGGCGAGGGCGGAGTCGGGCTCGAGGTACTGCGCGAGGAGCTTCGAGCGTTCCAGGAACTCGTAGAGGAGCTCGGCGGTCGTGAGCTCGGTCGCGCGGGCGGAGTAGTAGTCGAGGTCCTC
>JBIOUD010000006.1:0-4532 GCA_044866725.1 Candidatus Limnocylindria bacterium
GCGGTCTGCGATCCGAGGAGGAGCGAGCCGAGCGCGAGCGGCGCGGCGTTGCGACCGGAGAGGGCGATGAGAGCCGCGCCGAGCGTGAGCACCGCACCGGCACCGACGATCGCGGGCACCGGACCGAGCGCGTCCGCGAGGCGGCCGTTCGCGGCTGAAGACAGCGCCGACCCGAGCGCGACGAGCCCGACGAAGATGCCGACCTGCTCGAGCGGCACCGCCGCGATGTCGCGCACGTACACGGGAAAGAGCGGGTTCACGATCACCGCGATGAGCGCAGCGAGCGGCGTGACCGCCATGAGGGTCCAGAACGCGCGCGGAAGCGGCGGTCCCTCCGTCGGCGGTGCGGGCCGCAGCGACGCGAGTCGCAGCGTGGCGGCGGCCGAGAGCGCGAACGCGACGACCGCGATCGCGAGTCCGCCGCGGAGGCCGACCGCCGCGCCGACCCCGCCCGCGAACGGTGACGCGAGGATCGTCCCGAAGAAGAACGCGCCGTAGACGATGCCGAGCTCGCCCCCGAGCTTCGCGCGCGGCGTGGTCGCGGCCAGGTGCGCCGAGAGGAGCGGGAACGCCGCACTGCCGATCCAGTAGAGGATCGAACCGACGAACGCGCCGCGCCAATCGGAGAGCGGGACGAACGCGGCCGCGCCGATCGTCGAAACGATCCAGGTGCCGACCATCATTCGTTTGCCGCCCCAGCGATCCGCGGCGAGCCCGACCGGGATGAACGTCATCGCCGCGAGGACGTTCCCGACGCCGAACACGAGGCCGATATCCGTCGCCGTCGCGCCGAGCTCCTGAAGGAAGAGCGGCGAGAGCGTCGCGAAGAGCCCGAAGCCGATGCCCCAGAGGATCTGGGCAACGAAGAGCACGCGAGCCTCGCGACCGAGGCCTATGAGCGGCCCTTCACCACGCCGGCGGCGCGGCGCTCTTCGAACTCGGCGCGGGCCTTCGTGAGCACCTCGGGCTCCGCGAGAACGTCGATCGCGGTGAGCGCGAGCGCCTTCGCCGCCGTGAGCGCGCGCTCGAGTGCCTCGGGGGTCGCGGCGTGATCGCGGAACGCCGTCGAGTGCCCGGGGATCGTCTGGTCCGAGATCGCGATGTACGGATGGATCGCCGGGAGCACCTGCATGACGTTGCCCATGTCGGTCGACCCGACGCGCTCGTCGTCTCTCGCTTCGAAGACGTTCAGCCCGAGCGAGCGGAGGTGGGCGGCCCAGCGCTCGGCCATCGGTGTCGAGAAGACCATGTTCTCGTAGCCCGCGTTCTCGTCGACGCTCACCTTCACGGTGGTGCCGGTGGCCGTCGCGGCGCCCTCGGCGCATGCGACGAACCGCCGCAGCACCTCCTGCTGGTAGCGGCGGTCGAGCGCGCGGACGCTGAACCGTCCGACGGTGTGCTCGGGGATGACGTTCGCGGCACTCCCGCCCTTCGCGATGATGCCGTGCACCCGCGCGTCGGATCGCAGCTGCTGCCGCATGGCGTTCACGCCGTTGAAGAGCTGGATCATCGCGTCGAGCGCGTTGATGCCCTGGTCCGGCTGCGACGCGGCGTGCGCGGCCTTGCCGAAGTATTCGACCACGACGCGATTCGAGGCGAGCGAGTGACGTCCCGCGAGCGATCGGCCGGACGTGGGGTGGATCATCATCGCCGCGTCGACGTCATCGAACCCACCCGCGCGAATGAGCGCGACCTTTCCGCCTCCGCCTTCTTCCGCCGGTGTTCCGATCGCGGCCACGCTCCCCGGGAGCTCCTCGATGACCTCGCGAACTCCGACTGCCGCCGCCGTACCGATCATCGCGATGAGGTTGTGACCGCAGCCGTGGCCGAGGTCGGCGAGCGCGTCGTACTCCGCGAGGATCGCGACGCGGGGCGACTTCTGTTTCCCGGTCGCGTCCGCGCGGTAGGCGGTCTCGATGCCGCGATAGCCGCGGGTCACGGCGAAGCCGTCGCCGTCGAGGAACTCCGTCAGCCGGAGGCTCGCCTCGCGTTCCTGGTACGCGATCTCGGGTCTCGCGTGGATCGCGAGCGAGAGCGCGACGAGGGCGTCGCGCCGCCGATCGATCGCGTCGAGCGCGCGTTTGCGCGTCTTCGTGAGATCCATCAGCCCTGATGGCCGGCGATGAGCGCGAGGATGATCCGGTCGAGCGCACCATCGGCCTCCGCGAAGAGCGACGCGGCCTGTGGCGTCTCGAGCGCACGACGTCGCGCGACGTGCGCGATCTCCGCCATGAAGCGCGCGCGGAAGAACAGGAACGCCTGCGTGGCCTCGCCGAGCGACAAGCCGGAGCGCTTGGCCTCAACGCCGTACTCGCGGCCGAGCTCCTCGGCCTGGCCGAGCAGCTGATCGCGCGAGCGGCGCGACGCGTCCAGCGAACCGATGAGGAGATCGCTCATCCGCATGCCGCGCTCGCGGAACCAGCGCAGGGATCCCTCGTCAAAGCGAGTGCGCCAGTCCTGATCGGTGAGCTCCGTGCGCACGCGTTTCCGGAACTCCGCGGCGATCCTGTCCGGCGGCTCGCCGATCGACGACAGCGACGGACGCCGGCTCGGCCGTGTGCGCGGGAGCATCGCGTCGATCGACACCCGGAGGAACCGCCGGTGACCGCCGGGCGTCGTGAACACGTCGATCTTCCCGTTGTCAGCCCAGCGGCGGAGCGTGTCCGGGTCGACGCCAAGGACGCGACTGGCCTCGCCGAGCGTCAGCCAGTCGTCACGTTTCGTAGGGAGAGTGGTCGTGGGAATACCGTAAATCTAGGCGAACGTACGCGTGATGGCGAACCAGACCGGCTCACGATCCCGCAGCGGCGTCCGCGACCGGCGCCTCCTCCGTCGGCTCGCGCGCGGCGTACGCCCGCAGCGGCGTGAAGGACGCGATCCCCGCCGATGCGAGCGTGAACGCGCCCGCCACGGCGAACGCGACCGCGCTCGACGACACGACGACGATCGCCGAGAGCACCGCGGGTGACGCGGAATTCGAGATAAGGACGATGGTGCGGAACGCCCCGTTCGCTCGCCCGCGCAACCGGGCCGGCACGCGCTGGCGCGGGATGAACGCGTAGATGATGAACAGCTGCCACGCGATCTCCCGCGCCGTGAATCCCGCGGTGATGAGCCGCCAATCGAGGGCGAGCGCCGTCGCGAGGCATGCGATCGCCGCGGCGACGATGCTCCCGATCATCGATTCGCCCATCGGACGTCCACGCAAGAGTCGCGGTGCGAGGATCGATCCGACCACCATCGCGACGCCAGAGACGGACAGCGCGATGCCGATCGTGATCTCGTCGAGGTGCTGCTCTTCGCGCAGCACGTAGAGGATCAGCACCCGCAGCCCGACGCCGCCGAGATTCGCGAACGACATGACGACGAGGAGCGGCTTCAGGATCGGGTGGTGCCACACGTACGCGAAGCCCTCGCCGATCTCGCGCATCACGTTGCCCACCGTGAGCGGCCGGTCGGCGGGCACGGTGTTGAACAGCGGCGGCATACGCCAGAACACGAAAAGCGTCGGAAGGAACGCGAGTGCCGCGATCCACATGGCGCTCACGCTGCCGAGCGCGGCGATCGCGAGGCCGCCGATCGTCGGCCCGATGACCCTCGCGAAGCGGTCAGCGGCGAAGAAGATCGCGTTCGCCTCGGTGAGCTCGTCCTCGTCCACCAGCGCGGGGACGACGCTGAAGTCCGTCGTCACACCCCACAGGACTTCGACCGTTCCGAGGAGGAAGCCGACGAGGAAGAGGAATTCGACGGAGAAGAATCCGAACACCGCCGATAGCGGGATCGTGATCGTGAGGAGCGCGCTCGCGGCGTCGCACGCGATGAGCAGCCGGCGCTTGTCGGCACGGTCGATGAGCGCACCCGCCGGTGCGCCGAAGAGGATGTACGGGATCGACTGCACGACGCGGAGCGCGGCGGCCGCGGCGATGCTGTGCGTCAGGTCGAGGAGCAGCAGCGGGAGCGCCAGACGCGCGACCTCATCTGCGACGGCGCCGAGTCCGAACGCGCCGATGAACCCCGCGAACCAGCGGTGGCGTAAAGGCCCCTGTCGCACGTCGGCCGAGCATATGAGCGAGCGCGGCCATGCGGCACGCCGCTTGCGAGTGTGGAGATCGAGTTACCGAGTTCCTGAAGAGGAGGTACACATGGGCCAGGTCAACGTCAACCCCGGCGGGAGCACGGACAGTGGGTTCGGCGCGGGCATGATCATCGGGATCATCCTGCTCATCCTCATCGTCCTTGTTCTCATCTTCTACGCCGGCCCGCAGATCTTCAACGGCGGCGGCGGCACCCCACAGCGTTCGCTGCTCGACGCCATCCAGGCGCTCGCGTAGTACCGCTCGGACAAATGGAGTAGAAGAGGACGCGTGGCGACACGCGTCCTCTTCCTCTGCTCGCACAACTCCGCACGGTCACAGATGGCCGAGGGCTTTCTGCGCGCATTCGGCGGAGACCGGTTCGAGGTGCAGAGCGCGGGCACACGTGCCACGCGCGTTCATCCGTTGGCGATCGTCGCGATGCGCGAGCTCGGCATC
>JBIOUD010000007.1:0-3890 GCA_044866725.1 Candidatus Limnocylindria bacterium
CGATCACGACCTTGGGCCGCTTCGCGTAGTCGAGCGTGCTGGCGACCCCGACGAGGCCCGCGGACACATTCGGCTCGATCGCGACCTCGTCACGCGACGCGCCGAGCACGGTCGCGATGTCATCCCGGAGCGCTTCGTACTCGCCGATCCAGTGGTCGTACCAGGCGCGGCCGCCGAGCTCTGTCCACTCGCGGGCGAACCGCTCGATCCGCTCGCGACCGGAGCGCGGCAGCGGTGTGAGCGAGCAATTGTTCAGGTACACGAGGTCGCGCGTGATCGGGAACTCGGCCCGCCAGCGCTCCTCCAGCTCGCTCATGTCGTGCCGCTAAGCCTACGGCGCTCTAGCGTCCGGGAGGCGGCTGCCACAGCTCGATGCGGTTGCCCTCGGGGTCGGTGATCCAGCCGAACCGTCCCTCGGGCGACTCCTCGACGCGGTCGTCGACGCTCACTCCTTCGCTCCGCAGTGCGGCGAGAACGGCATCCAGGTCTTCGACGCGGTAGTTGAGCATCGCGCGCTGGCTGCCGGCGCCGAAATAGTCCGTGTCCTCGGGGAAGACCGACCACACCGTCGAACCAGGACGCGACGCGTCCTCGTGGTCGCGCCAGCGGAACACCGCCCAGCCGCCGTCCTGCACGTCGATCCCGAGATGCCGTCGATACCAATCGCCCAGGACCTTCCGATCTCGCGCCTTGAAGAAGACGCCGCCGAGCCCGGTGACGCGCGGGCTGGGGCTCACCAGCCGATCGCGTAGCTCTCGCGCCGCGGGTCCGCCCCGCCCTCCAGCGTGCCGGGCTCCAGACGCCGGATCGCGCACATCCCGGCCGCCGCCGGCGTGAAGTCGGGCATGTCGCGGATCACGTGCCCGAGCGCCGCGAGGCCGTCGCGCACTTCGCGCGCGATGCGACCTTCGACGGTGAGGACACCGGGCTCGTACGCGTGCGGGTGGAACGTCCAGGGGAACGATCGCGAGATGACGCGTGGCGCCTCGATCGCGGCCTGCAGGTTCATCTCGAAGTCGACGACGTTGCACACGGTCTGCACCATCGCCTGACACTGCGCGTCCTCCCCCGGGCAGCCGAAGGGCATGAGCGCGCGGCCGTCGCGCATGAGGAGCGCGGGATTCGGCGTGAGGCGCGGACGCTTCCACGGCGCGATCGCCGAGGGATGCCCGGGCGTGGTCCACAGCTGCGCGCCGCGCGTGCTCACGATGATGCCGAGGCCGTCGACGAGCGGCGCCCCGAGACCGGGATCGGACGGTGTCGCGGAGAACGCGTTCCCCTCGGCGTCCATCGCGCAGCAATACGAGGTGTCGGGCGCGCCGACGCCGGTCGCGGCGCGCGGGACGTACCCGGGCGGACCAGACCGTCCCTCGTGGCGCCAGGGGTCGCCGGGCGGCGGCAGCTCCGGCCACGCGCGATCGTCGCGGATCAGAGCGCGGCGCTCCGCCGCATACGACTTGTCGAGCATCCCGCGCATCGGCACGTCGACCTGATCCGGATCGCCGAAATAGCCCTCGCGGTCGGCCGCGGCGAGCTTGAACGACTCGGTGTAGCGATGGAGATACTCGAGCGAACCGGGGCCCATCGCCGCGACGTCGTAGCCCTCGAGCAGATTCAGCGTCATCGGCACGAGCGGGCCCTGCGACCACGGCCCGCAGGCATACACGTCGATGCCGCGGTAGGTCGTGTGCACCGGTGGCGCGATGCTGACGCGATACTCGGCGAGGTCCTGCGCGCTCACCGCACCGCCGCTCCTCTTCATGAAGCCGGCGATCTCGTGCGCGATGTCGCCGGTGTAGATCGCGTCCCGCGCCGCCATGATCGCCGCCTCGCGACCGCGCGCCTTGTTGGCTCGCTCGATCGCGACGAGGCGGCGGAACAGGCCGGCAAGGTCCCGCTGCACCAGGATCTCGCCCACGAGCGGCGCGCGACCGGCGGGCAGGAACACCGCCGCGCTCGACGGCCACTGCCGGAGCCGCTCCTCGTGCAGCGCGATCGCCCGCGCGAGCCGCGGGTACACCGGGAAGCCGTCGGCGAGCTCGATGTTCGGCGCGAGCACGTCCTCCAGCGTCAGCCGCCCGTGTCCTGCGAGCGCCGTCAGCCACGCATCCGCCGCCGCGGGCGTGACCGAGCGGGGGATGCCGACGGGCATGTCGTCGCCGTAGCGTCCGCGATGGGCCTCGAGGGTGAACTTCGCCGGCCAGCGACCGAGGCCATCGATCGTCTCCGGTTCGGTCATGCGCGGCGTGAACACGATGATCGGCGCGACGCCGCCGAAGTCGGTGAGATGACGTTCGAGCACGTTGAGCGCGATGCCGGCGGCGACACCGGCGTCGATCGCGTTGCCGCCGCGTTCGAACATCCGCGCGCCGGCCTGCGACGACAGGTAGTGGCTCGAGCTGACCATCCAGCGCTTGCCGAGCACGGCGGGCCGGCCCTGCGTCACGCCGGCGGCGGCGGGCGTCTCGGTATGGATCTCGCGCATGCCTTTCGAACGATAACGATGGCGCGGCGATGCCGCTGCAGCGCCGGGCGGATAGTGTGTCGCGCATGGTGCGGATCGTCGCGTGGCGCGTGCCGCCGTACGACAACGGCTGCTACCTGATCGTCGACGCGAGGCGCGAAGCCATCGTCATCGACCCATCGATGGGCGATCGCGAGGTGATCGACGCGGTCCAGGGTCAGAAGCTGCGACTCGTCGAGATCCTCAACACGCATGGGCACCCCGACCACATCTTCGGCAACTCGGCCGTCAAGGAAGCGACGCGAGCGCGGCTCGCGATCCACCGCCTCGACGCGTACCGCCTCGGTCCGCGGCGGCCGCCGACGGCGTTCGAGGTCCCACCGTGCGACGCGGACGATCTGTTCGACGAGGGTCAGCTCCCCTACCTCGCCGACGTCGGACTCAGCGCTCTGCACACACCGGGTCACACCGAGGGCTCCACGTGCTTCTACCTCCGCGGCGAGGGAGTGCTCTTCTCCGGCGATCTCCTGTTCAAAGGGAACATCGGCCGCGTGGACCTGCCGGGCGGCGACCCGGAGGACATGGCGGACAGCCTGTCGCGCATCGTGTCGTCGCTCCCGGCGACCACGCGCGTGTATCCGGGCCACGGACCGGAGACGACGATCGGCGCCGAGACCGCGACGCTGCGCGGGTTACGGGATGCCGGCGTCCTCCCCGGCCTGCGGGTGGTCTAGGGGAGGACCGCCGCCCGAGCGCGGGTCACTCGGTCACGCCGAGGATGTTCACACCGTTGTCGGCGTAGATCGTGTCGCCCGTGACGCTGCGCGACATGTCGCTCGCGAGGAACACCGCGACGTTGCCGACCTCCTCCTGCGTGATGTTGCGGCGTAGCGGCGCCCGGGCTTCCATGATGTCGCGCGCGGTCGAGATCCCCTTCACAGCGCTCGCCGACAACGTCTTGAGCGGCCCGGCCGAGATCGCGTTGACCCGGACGTTCGACGGACCGAGGTCGACGGCGAGGTAGCGCACGCACGTCTCCAGCGCTGCCTTCGCGATCGCCATCGAGTTGTAGCTGGGCACGACACGCTCCACCGCGTTGTAGGTGAGCGTGACGACGCTCCCGCCGCCGGCCTTCGTGAAGAGCGGCAGCGCAGCGCGCGAGAGCGAGACGAGCGTGTACGCGCTGATCTCGACGGCGGTCATGACCCCGTCGCGCGAGATCTCGTGGAAGCGGCCCTTGAGGTCCTCCACCGGCGCGTAGGCGATCGAATGGATGAGGATGTCGAGCCCGCCCCAGCGCCGGTCGACCTCGGCGATGAGCCCCGCGACGTCGTCGGGCTTCGCCGCGTCGCACAGCAGCACCGGCATGGACGCGTGGTCCGGCAGCGTCTCGACGAGCTTGGTGACGTTGTCCTTGAACCGGTCG
>JBIOUD010000008.1:0-10906 GCA_044866725.1 Candidatus Limnocylindria bacterium
CGACGACATCGCCAACGCCCCCTTCTACCGGCCCTCCGACAACAGCCCCGAAGTGCAGTACCTCACCGAGCGGCGCAAGCAGCTCGGCGGCTTCGTGCCGCAGCGCAAGGTGCAGCTCGAGCCGATCAAGGGCGAGAGCCTGCCGGAGCTCTTCTCCGAGTTCCACAAGGGCAGCGAAGGGCGCAAGGCGTCGACAACGATGGCCTTCGTCCGCATGCTCGCGAAGATGCTGAAGGACAAGGAAATCGGCGAGCTGGTCGTGCCGATCGTCCCCGACGAGGCGCGCACCTTCGGCATGGAGGCGCTGTTCCGCCAGGTCGGTATCTACGCACATGCCGGTCAGCTCTACGAGCCGGTCGACATGGACACGCTGCTGTACTACAAGGAAGCCAAGGAAGGGCAGATCCTCGAGGAAGGCATCACCGAAGCCGGGTCTATCTCCTACTTCATCGCCGCCGGCAGCGCCTACGCCACCCACGGGATCAACACGATTCCGTTCTTCATCTACTACTCGATGTTCGGGATGCAGCGCGTCGGCGATCTGGTGTGGGCCGCTGCCGACACGCGCACGCGCGGGTTCCTGCTTGGTGGTACTGCCGGACGGACGACGCTGTCGGGTGAGGGGCTGCAGCACCAGGACGGGCACAGCCACCTGCTCGCGACCGCGGTCCCGAGCATCCGCGCGTACGACCCGGCCTTCGCGTACGAGACCGCGGTCATCGTGCGCGACGGCATCCGGCGGATGCTCGTCGACAACGAGGACGTCTTCTACTACCTCACGCTGTACAACGAGAACTACCCGATGCCGCCGATGCCCGAGGGCAGCGAGGAGGGCATCCTCCGCGGCATCTACCTCGCGAGGAAGGGCGACGAGAGCATGCGCCGGCGCGTCACGCTGCTCGGCTCGGGGCCGATCCTCCTCCAGGCGCTCCGGGCGCAGGAGCTCCTGCAGTCGAAGTACGGCGTCGCCGCCGACGTGTACAGCGTCACGAGCTACCAGCAGCTGCGCAACGACGCGCTCGAGACCGAGCGCTGGAACCGCCTGCACCCGACCGAGCGGCCGCGCGTGCCGTACGTCGCGCAGATCCTCGGCGGGAAGACGCCGATCATCGCGGCCTCCGACTACATGAAATCGGTGAGCGACCAGGTGTCGCGCTGGGTCCCGCAGCCGTTCATCCCGCTCGGCACCGACGGCTTCGGCCGCTCCGACACGCGCGCGTCGCTGCGCCGCCACTTCGAGGTCGATGCCGAGAACATCACCGTCGCGTCGCTGCAGGGTCTGCAGATGAACGAGCAGTTCAGCGGTGCCGACGTCGCGAAGGCGATCGGCGAGCTCGGTCTCGGACCGGACCGCCCGGAGCCGCGCTCCTCCTAGCTAGACGAGACGTCGGGCACTCGCGCCGACGGGACGCACTGGTCGACCGACGAACAGTGCCGCGCTCGCGATGAGAGATGCGCCGCCAAGCGCGTAGCCGATCGCCGGACCGAGAAGTGGCGCGAAGAACGGGACGAGCATCAACGCGCCGACCCATCGCAGTTCGCGGCTGCGCGCGATCAGGATGAAGCCAGCCGCGGTGAGACCCAGATAGAAGGGGATGACCGCGACGACGTACGCCCAACTCAACGCCGAGACTCGCAACCAGTCCTCGCCGAAGTTCGCGAGGCCGGCGACGATCCCGCCCACAGCGCTCGTGATGAGCGCGACGCACGCAGCGCGAGGCACACGAACTGCGCCACGCGCGATCAGGAGGAGCAGGGCGACCGCGGTAACTCCGAGCGCGAGCGAGTACGTGACCACAGAGGCGTAGTCGACCGCGGTCGCCGGGTCGTAGTAGTCGGGATCGGCCGTAGCGAGCGCGCCACGAACGATCCACAGCACGCCAGCGACGACAAAGGCGAGGATCGTCGAGCTCACTGCTCCTTCACGTACGTCGGTCGCAGCTCCACGGGCTTCGCGTGCCGCGCGCGGAGCCGCATGTTCAGGAGCTCGACGAAGACGCTGAAGGCCATCGCGAAGTAGAGGTACCCGCGTGGGATGTGGACGTCGAGGCCCTCCGCTACCAGCGAGGTCCCGATGAGCAGGAGGAACGAGAGCGCCAGCATCTTCAGCGTCGGGTGCTTGTTCACGTACGCGGCGATGTAGCCGGACGAGATGAGCATGATGACGACCGCCACGACGATCGCGACGATCATGACCCAGAGCTGCTCCGCGAGACCGACGGCCGTGAGCACCGAGTCGAGGCTGAACACGACGTCGAGCGCGAGGATCTGCGCGATGACCGAGCCGAACGACGCCGCGGTGCGCGAGCGCTTATGCCCCTCGTCTCCCTCGAGCAGCTCGTGGATCTCGGAGGTGCTCTTCCCGAGGAGGAACAGGCCGCCCACGATGAGGATGATGTCGCGGCCGGAGAGCTCGTTCCCGAGGATGTTCAGGATCGGCGCCGTGAGGCCGATGATCCACGACAGCGTGAGCAGGAGCCCGATGCGCATGAACATCGCGAGCGTGAGACCGACCCGCCGCGCGCGTTCTTGCTGATCGGCGCGCAGCTTTGACGACAGGATCGAGATGAAGATGACGTTGTCGACGCCGAGCACGATCTCGAGCGCGGTGAGAGTGAGCAACGCGGCCCAGATCGCCGGGTCGAGGAGCTGTTCCACCGAGATGAGTGTCGCCTAGCCCGCGACGCTACGCACGCGTGAGCGGGCGGTACTTGATCCGATGTGGCTCCCAGTCCGCTCCATGCTCCTTGCGCATCTGCTCTTCGTACGCCTGGTAGTTGCCCTCGAGCCAGCGCACCCGGCTGTCGCCCTCGAACACGAGCATGTGCGTCGCGATCCGGTCGAGGAACCAGCGGTCGTGGCTGATGACGACGACGCAGCCCGCGAAGTCCAGCAGCGCGTCCTCGAGCGCTCGGAGCGTGTCCACGTCGAGGTCGTTCGTCGGCTCATCGAGAAGCAGGACATTCCCGCCCGACTTCAGGAGCTTCGCGAGGTGCAGGCGGTTGCGCTCGCCGCCGGAGAGGTCGCCGACGCGCTTGGTCTGGTCCGGGCCCTTGAAGTTGAAGGACGCGACGTACGAACGGCTGTTGCGCATCCGTCCTCCGACGTCGACCTGCTCCTGGCCACCGGAGATCTCCTCGAACACGGTCTTCTTCGCATCGAGCGAGTCTCGTGACTGCGACACGTACGCGAGCTTCACGGTCTCGCCGACGCGGAGCGCGCCGGCATCGGGCTTCTCCTCGCCGGTGATGAGACGGAAGAGCGTGGTCTTCCCCGCGCCGTTCGGTCCGATGACGCCCACGATCCCACCGCGCGGCAGCTTGAAGGTGAGGTCGTCGAAGAGAAGCCGATCGCCGAAGCCCTTCCGCAGCTTGTCGGCCTCGATGACGATGTCGCCGAGGCGCGGGCCCGGCGGGATCGAGATCTCGAGCTCGCGCTCGCGGCGCTCTGGCTCCTCCGCGAGGAGCCGCTCGTATGCCTCGATGCGCGCCTTGCTCTTCGCCTGACGCGCGCGGGGTGACGCGCGGACCCATTCCAGCTCACGTGAGAGGGTTCGCTGGCGAGCTGACTCCTGCTTCTCCTCGTCGGAGAGTCGCTTCCGCTTCTGTTCGAGCCACGAGGAGTAGTTGCCCTCGTAGGGGATGCCGAAGCCCTTGTCGAGCTCGAGGATCCAGCCCGCCGCGTTGTCGAGGAAGTAGCGGTCGTGTGTGACCGCGACGACGCAGCCCTTGTACTCCTTCAGATGGCGCTCCAGCCAGGCGACCGAGTCGGCGTCGAGGTGGTTCGTCGGCTCGTCGAGCAGCAGGAGGTCGGGGTGCGAGAGCAGGAGCCGGCAGAGCGCGACACGGCGTCGCTCGCCCCCTGAGAGGGTCGTGACGTCCTGGTCGCCGGGCGGTAGACGGAGCGCGTCCATCGCGTGCTCGACGTGGCTGTCGAGATCCCAGAGTCCCATCGCCTCGATGCGGTCTTGGGTCTTCTGGAACTCGTCGCTGACCTTCTCCATCTCGGCGGGCGAGAGGGTCTCGGCGAACTTGGCGGAGAGGTCCTCGTATCGCTTGAGGATGGCGCGCTTGTCCGCGACGCCCTCCTCGACGTTGCCCCGCACGTCCTTGCGGGTGTCGAGCTGTGGCTCCTGCGCGAGGAGGCCGGCGCGACGGCCCTCCATGAGTCGCGCGTCGCCGATGTACTCAGTGTCGACCCCGCCCATGATGCGAAGGAGCGTCGACTTGCCCGCACCATTCGGGCCGAGGACGCCGATCTTGGCGTCCGGGTAGAACGCCAGCGTGATCCCGCGCAGCACCTCGCGCTGCGGAGGCACGATCTTCTTGAGCTGGTACATCGTGAAGATGTACTCGCCGGCCACGTGAACACCGTACCAGCCGCAGGCGGTACGCTTTTCAGACCATCCGTGGGGAGGCCTGTGTGAGCGGATTCGACCGAGAGTTCCGGCTGTCCAAGGACGTCACGCCGAGCCGCTATGAGCTGCGGTTCGACCTCGATCTGGACTCGTGGACGGCGAAGGGCTGGGAAAGGATCACGCTCCGCACCACCAAGTCCACCCGTGAGCTCATCCTGCATGCGGTCGAGCTCGAGATCGCCAAGGCTAGGGTCGACGGGTCCAACGCCATCGAGGGCCAGAAGACCGAGGCGGATGCCCAGATCGTCATCCTGCGCTTTGCGAAGGAGATCCCGGCGGGCGAGCACACCCTCGAGATCGAATGGACCGGCGGCATCCGCGACTCGCTGCGCGGCCTGTACCGGTCGGTGCGCGGCGAGGAGCGATACGCCGCGACGCAGTTCGAAGCGGCCGACGCCCGGCGGGCCTTCCCGTGCTTCGACGAGCCCGAGTTCAAGGCGAAGTTCGCGCTCGAGCTCACCTACCCAACGGGGAACGCCGCGATCGCGAACATGCCGCCACTGAAGACCGAGGAGCTCGAGAACGATCGGGCGCGTACGACCTTCCGCGAGACGCCCGTCCGGATCTCGACGTACCTCGTCGCGTTCACGGTCGGCCCGTACGAGTCCACACCGCAGGTCGTGACACCATCGAAGATCCCGGTCCGCGTGTGGCTTCCGCCGGGGCTCGCGTCGCAGGCGATCTTCGCGCGCGACGCGCACGTCCGCAGCGTGGACTGGTTGCAGGACTACACCGCGCTCCCCTATCCGTTCATCAAAGTGGACGCGATCGGCATCCCGGACTTCGAGGCCGGCGCGATGGAGAACCCCGGCGCGATCACGTATCGCACGCGCCTCCTCGCGGCGGACGCGACGAACGCGTCCATCACGACGCTCAAGGGTGTGTTCAGCACCGCCGCGCACGAGCTCACGCACATGTGGTGGGGCGACCTCGTCACGATGCGGTGGTGGACCGACCTCTGGCTCAACGAGTCGTTCGCGTCGTTCGTCGGCGAGAAGTGCACCGCCGCGCTCAACCCTGAGTGGGGTTACTGGCGCGACTTCGTCGCCGACAACACGAGCGCGTTCAACCTCGACGCCCTTGCGTCGACGCACCCGATCTCGATCGAGGCGAAGAGCGCCGAGGAGGCCTCCGAACGGTTCGACGCCATCACCTACAACAAGGGCGCGGCCGTCCTGCGCATGATCGAGAGCTACCTCGGCGAGGAGACGTTCCGCGAGGGCGTCCGCATCTACCTGAAGCGTCACAAGGAGGACAACGCCTCGGCCGACGACTTCTGGAAGGCCCTCGACGAGGCGTCGGGCCAGGACGTCACGACGATCATGAACACCTGGATCAAGGAGTCGGGGCACCCGATCGTCCAGATCGCGGCGCGCGAGGTGAGCGGTGGGCTCGAGCTCGACCTCGCGCAGGCGCGCTACTACAGCGACCGCGACGCGCCGGCGTCATCGCAGCGCTGGCCGGTGCCGCTCGTGCTGAAGTACGGCGCGGCCGAGGGGATCCGCGAGGAGCGCGTGCTCCTCCGCGACGAGCGCTCGACGGTCCGTCTCCCGGGGGCGCAGTGGGTGTTCCCGAACGCGGGCGGGCGCGGCTTCTATCGCTGGCAGCTCGACGAGGCCGGTGACCGGTTCCTCGATCGCGGCGTTCGCGAGCTCGGCGCAGAAGAGCGCCTCTCGCTCATCGACAACATGTGGGCGCTCACACGCACCGGGCGCGCGTCGCTCGCGTCGTTCCTCCGCCGCCTCGACACGCTCGCCGGCGAGGACGATCGCGCGGTCATCTCGGCGATCTCCGACGCGCTCTCGTGGCTCTCCGGCTACGCCGTGCGCGAGAAGACGGAAGCGCCGTTCGCGCGCTTCATCGACAGCTTCTACCGGCCGATCTTCGAGAAGGTCGGCTGGCGACCCGAGGAGAACGAGGACTCCGACACGCGCGAGAAGCGCGGGCGGGTGATCGGGATGCTCGGCTTCCACGCCCGGGCGGACGACGTCCGCAGGGGTGCACGCGACCGGGCGCTTCGCCACCTCGACGGTGCCGAGCTGCTCCACCCGGACGGCGCCGGCACGATCCTCGCGGTCGCCGCAACGGACGGCGACGATAAGCTCTGGGACCGCTACGTCCAGCGCATGCAGCAGGCGCAGTCCACCGACGCGCAGGAAGAAGCGCGCTTCCGACAGGCGCTCATCGCGTTCGAGGACGAGCACGTCGCGCGGCGGACCGCCGACGCGATCTTCTCGCCGATCATCCGCAACCAGGACCGCGGGCTCATGGTCCTTCCCCTCCTCGCGGGCCGCCGGACGCGGGCCGCGGGTTGGGAGGCGATCCGCGATCGCTGGGACAGCGAGATCGCGACGGCCGAGCCGCTCCTGAAGCAGCGCTTCGTGAACGCGGTCAGCCAGCTCGCGACGCAGCAGTACCGCGACGAGGCGATCGCTTTCCTCGAGGCGAAGCGCACGCCCGACATCGAGGAGACGGTCGAGCAGGGCATCGAGAGACTGCGGGTGAACACCGCGGCAGCGGAACGGCTCGCGAAGGAACTCGAGGGAGCGCTGCTGACACCGGCCGGCAGGCGCTAGCGCCTAGTTCGGCCTGGCCTCACCCGGTCCCGAACGAACGAAGAGGCTCACGCGGCCGATGAGCTCGTCGAGGTCGACCGGCTTCAACAGGATCGACTGCGGACGGATCGTCCGCGCGAGCTCGTACGCGCGAGGCGCCCCACTCACCACGATGACCGGCGTTCGGCGCTTGGACCGTTCCCGGTACTGCTCGACGAACTGGTCGCCGCGCCGCCCCGCCCCGAGGGCCAGGTCGACGACGATGATGTCGGCGTCGTAGCGGAGCTCGTCGCTCACCGCGAGCGCTTCTTCGGCGCTCTTCGCGACGTACACCTTGAACTCCTCGCGAAGCACCGTGGCGAACGCCTCGAGCGTCGCCGGATCGTCTTCGACGAGGAGGACCGTGGGACGTTCCAAGACCGAACCACTTTAGCGGCGAGCGATATAGCGAGCGCCGCTCAGCCCCCGATGAAGCTCATCTCGATCTTCTTGAGGCCAGCAGTCGCCGAGGATCGGAGCTCGGAGTAGCGATCCTCGCGCGCCGCCCAGACCGAGACGACCGCCGTGCGGATGTCGTCGTCGCTCGCCCCGGCGCGGAGAAGCTTCTTCAGATCGTGACCTTCCGTCGCGAAGAGGCAGGTGTACAGCGATCCGTCCGCCGAGAGGCGCGCGCGGGTGCAGTCCGAGCAGAACGGCTGGGTGACGGATGTGATCACGCCGACCTCGCCCGCGCCGTCCTTGTAGCGGTAGCGGCCCGCGACCTCGCCGCGGTACGCGGGCTCGACCGCCTCGAGCGGGAACTCGCGGTCGATCGTCTCGATGATCTCGCGCGCGGGGACGACGTCGTCGAGGCGCCAGCCGTTCGACGTGCCGACGTCCATGTATTCGAT
Organism: Candidatus Limnocylindria bacterium; assembly: GCA_044866725.1. GTDB lineage: Bacteria > Chloroflexota > Limnocylindria > P2-11E > P2-11E > CF-39. The sequence goes on from JBIOUD010000008.1 coordinate 7,863, forward strand.
GAAGCGGAGGACGTGGCCGGTGCCGCGGAAGTGCCGCGCCATCGGCAGGACGCTCGTCTCGTTCAGCCCGCGCCGCACGACCATGTTCACCTTGATCGGCGCGAGCCCGGCACGCTCCGCGGCGGCGATGCCGTCGAGGACGCGCTGCACCGGGAAACCGACGTCGTTCATCTTCTTGAACGTCTCGTCGTCGAGCGAGTCGAGGCTCACGGTCACACGCTTGAGGCCCGCCTCGGCGAGCGCCTTCGCCTTCGTCGCGAGGAGCGAGCCGTTCGTCGTGAGCGTGAGGTCCATCGCGCCGATGGGCGCGAGCATCGCGACGAGACGCTCGACGTCGCGGCGCACGAGCGGCTCGCCGCCGGTGAGGCGGACCTTCTGCACGCCGAGGCCCACGGTGATGCGCACGATGCGCGCGATCTCTTCAAAGGAGAGGACCTGGTCCTGCGGGAGGAAGGCGTAGTCCTTCCCGAAGATCTCCTTCGGCATGCAGTAGACGCAGCGGAAGTTGCAGCGGTCGGTGACGCTTACACGCAGGTCGCGCAGCGGTCGACGGAAGACGTCCTCGGTCACAGAGAAAGTATGAGGCCCTGGCATCGCTGCCAGGGCCTCATGCCTGTTACGCGTAGACCGTGATCAAGGTGCGGGTGCAGGCCGCTGGATGTTGACCTTGCCGTAGGTGAAGGTCTCGAGATGGGCAGGGTCGCTCGCTGTGCCGAGCGCTTTCAGCACGGTGACCTTCATGACGTACTCGCCGTTCGGCAGATCGGTGTCCGCGCCGTCGAGGCGCCCGTTCCAGTCGAGAGCGAACCAACCGGTCGAGGACGAGTTCCGACCGAAGAAATCGAAGTGGAACGCCTCACCGAGCTTGGTCGTGCCGGTCGCGTCGTAGACGTCGAACGTGACCAGACTCGACTGGTGATTGAAGTGCGTGAGGTAGTTGGGCACATCCATGAACGTTGTCGGCCCGAAGCCGCAGGGCGGACACGCCGCACTTGAGACATTTGGCTTCGGCTGCATTGTGAACGTGTAGCCCGCCGGGATCGACGCGTACTGACCCGCGATCGCCCCGTTCACATTGGCAAAGCCCAGCTGGCGCGCCGCCAGGCCGGGTACACCACCGAGCGAGGAGCTCGGGGTCAAGACGGCGATCGACTGGTAGTCACCCTTGAATCCGGCATACGGGACGCGAAGGGTGCTGCCGTCGTCGCCCGTGAGCACGATGTAGCCGCCGTACATGCTCTTGTCGGCGAGCGCCGCGTTCGCGGTGATCGTGACAGCGAACGTCGCTGACTGGTTTGTCTTCACGGTCACGCTTGACGGCGAGAACGTGACTGCCGCGGGCTTGGTGTTGTCGAAGCTGACCGTGAACGTGTTCGTTCCAGTGCTCGCTGCCGCTTGGTGCGTGAGCGTGTAGGTGACCGACTTCGGAGCGCCGGGTTTCGCCTGGATCGTCAACGTCCTCGTGCCGCCGGTACCTTCGCCGAGCGCGATCTTGCTCGGTGTCACGGAGGCACTCGCTTCGATCGCAGCGCGGATGTCGAGCATGCCAGCGCCTTGGCGGTAGGTGTTGTCAAGACCGTCCGCCGCATTGAACGTTCGGTTCCGCGGCGAGGCCGTGTTCTGCAGGATCGCTCGCACAAGATCTGGCGCGAGCTCGCGAAGGTTCTTCGGCGATGCCTGCAGAAGGAGAGCGGCGGCGCCGGCGACGTGTGGTGACGACATCGACGTACCGCTCAGGTTTCCGTGGCCGCCCTGCTCGAGCGGAAGCGTCGAGTAGATGTTGCCGCCTGGCGCGGCGATATCGGGCTTGAACGAGAGATCGGGCGCAAGGCCATAGGAGCTAAAGCTTGAGATGAGGCCGGCCGTCGGGTTGCCGAACTTGTCGAGGCCAGCGGTCCAGGTAAGGGTGAGCGGCCCGGCCGCGAGCATGGTATTGAGCTGTGCGCCGAGCACATCGCTCGTCCCCACGACGGGGATGCCGATCGGGAACGTTCCCACGACGGTGGCGCCCACGTAACCCGCGACATTGTTGTAGAGGACAACACCGACCGCGCCTGCGGCCTCGGCGTTGTGCGCCTTCTCGTTGAACGAGCACGTCCCGCGGCGGATGAGCGCGATCTTGCCGGTCAGGCTCCCTGGCGCCGGCTGTGTCGGCGCTCCGGTGCACGCGTCGTTGGTGGTCGTGACGGTTCCCGTGCGCGCGAGCGGTGCGCTGCCGCTGGTCGGGGTCGGTGCCGCGCCCGTGGCGCTGATGTAGCCGATCTTCACGTCGCCCGGTGAGACGGTGAAGTAAGGCAACGTGACACTCGTGTTGTCGAACGAAGCGACGCCGATGACCTTCTCGCCGACGCCAGGCGCCCCCGCGGAGTACAGCCCGGTGGCACCGCTGTTGCCGATCGAGGCGACGACGACGATGCCGTGCCTCGTCACGAGACGATCCGCGGCGACCGCGGTCGGATACTGGGGCCACTGGTATGAGGAGCCGATGCTCATGTTGACCACGTCCATGTGATCCTTCAAGGCACGCTCCATCGCGAGCAGCATGATGTCCGCGCTGGTGGAGCCTTCGCAGCCGAAGACGCGGTACGCGCCGAATCGGACATGTGGTGCGACACCCACCACGGCGCCGTTCGCGCCGATGATCCCCGAGACATGCGTGCCATGACCGTTGCAGTCGTCGGGATCCGCATCAGGCGTCACGACCGGGTTGTAGTGCAGCGACGACGAATCCTCGTTATACGCGTCGCCCACGAAGTCCCAGCCGCGGAACACCCTGCAGAGGTCGCCGAAGCACCCGCCGAGGTCCGGGTTGTCATAGTCGACCCCCGTGTCGATCACACCGACCTTGATGTCCTCGCCGGTGTATCCGAGCACGTTCTGTACGTAGTCCGCGCCGGTCATCTGGATCGCCGTAGAGAGATCGATCGTCTCGCCACCGCCCGGACCCGGGTCGGGAAGCGTCATCGTGACGACCGGGAAGACTGCGCGAACACCCGCGAGCTGCTGAATGTTCGCGATCGACGTGCCAGACGCGGTCACGGAGA
>JBIOUD010000009.1:0-2353 GCA_044866725.1 Candidatus Limnocylindria bacterium
CCCATGCGGCGCCGCATCTCCGGCGGCACGCTGGCGTGCGTCATCGATGCCGGGTGCCCGATCAGGCTCTCCACGCCTCCCAACGACTCGGCCAGCGCGAAAATCTTCGTCCGCTCGACGAAACGCCGGGCGAACGCGGTGTCCCCCAGCTCGATGCTGAGCATTCCGCCAAAGCCTTTCATCTGACGGGCCGCGAGATCGTGTTGGGGATGTGACCGGAGACCTGGATAGTACACGCGCTGGACTCTGGGATGCTTCTCGAGCCATTCCGCGATGCGGCGTCCGCTCGCGTCATGCTGTCGCATTCGCAGCGCCAGCGTCTTGGTGCCGCGCAGGGCGAGCCAGCAGTCGAACGGACCGGGCACGGCGCCGGCCGAGTTCTGAATGAAGCCGAGGCGCTCGGCGACGTCGTCGCGAGCCGCGACCAGCATCCCGCCGATCATGTCGGAGTGCCCGTTCAGGTACTTCGTCGTCGAATGAAGGACGATGTCGGCGCCGAACTGGAGCGGCTGCTGAAAGAATGGCGTCGCGAAGGTGTTATCCACGACGAACAGCGCTTTGGCCTTGCGCGCGATCTCGCCGGTCGCGGCGAGGTCGCAGAGTCGCATCATCGGATTGGTCGGCGTCTCGGCGTACACCAGCCTGGTGTTCGGCGTAACCGCTGCCGCGACCGCCGCCGCGTCGCCGCCGTCCACGAACGTGAACGTCAGACCCATACGCGCCCAGATGTGCGTCATCTGGCGATGCGATCCGCCGTACACGTTCTCCCCACTGACGACGTGGTCCCCGGCGGAGAGCAGCTTCATCACCGCGTCGAGCGCCGCGAGGCCGGAGCCGAACGCGAACCCGTGCTTGCCGCCTTCGAGCGCGGCGACGTTGCGCTCGAGCGCCTCGCGGGTCGGGTTGCGCGTGCGCGCGTACTCGTAGCCCTTGTTGCGTCCGAGCCCGTCCTGGATGTAGGTGGAGGTCTGGTAGATCGGCGTCATCACGGCGCCACTGAGGGGATCCCCCAGGTGGCCGGCGTGCACGGCGCGTGTCGCAAAGCGATGCGTCAGGTCATGTTCGGCGACTCGCGTCATGGCCGGAACGTAAGGGACGCTTCCGTCAGGGGCAAGCGACACATACGTTAGCCTCCGATGCCGCCCTTCTCCGGAATGCGCTGCCTGGTTGTGGACGACGAGCCACGACTGCGTCGCGTGCTCGTCCGTCTGCTCGAAGGCGAAGGCTTCGCGTGTGCCGAAGCCGGCTCGGGCGTCGAGGCCCTGAAAGAGCTGGAGAAGGTGCCCGTGCCGCTCGTGATCTCCGACTTGCGCATGCCGGAGATGGACGGCGTGACGCTGCTGCGCGAGATCATCGCGCGCTGGCCCGAGACGGCGGTGATCGTCGTGACCGCGGTGGCGGAAGTCGAAAGCGCCGTTGCCTGTCTTCAGATGGGCGCGCTCGACTACGTCGCGAAGCCGTTTCACCTCGATGAGGTCCGCGCCCGCGTCTCGCAAGCACTCGATAAGCGCCGGCTGATCATCGAAAACCGCAACTACCAGGCGGGTCTCGAGGAGCGCGTCGAGGCGCAGGCGCGGCGCATCGAGGAGCTGTTCCTCGAAGGCGTGCACGCGCTGGTATTCGCGCTCGAGGCAAAGGACGCGTACACGCGCGGCCATTCGATGCGCGTCGCGAACTACTCGGTCGAGATCGCGCGCACGCTCGGGCTCGACAAGGATCTGATCGACACGATCGCCCTCGGCGCCGAGCTGCATGACGTGGGCAAGATCGGCGTGAGTGAGGCCGTGCTGCACAAGGCGGGCAAACTGTCGGACGCCGAGTACCGCCACATCATGGAGCACACGGTGATCGGGGCGCGCATTCTGGGACCGTTGATGCGCGATGCCCCCGGCGCCCTGTCGATCGTGCGGTCGCATCACGAGCGCGTGGACGGCAGCGGCTTCCCCGACGGTCTCAAGGGCGACGTCATTCCGTTGGAGGCGCGCCTGGTGAGCGTCGCGGACGCGTTCGACGCGATGACGAGCGTGCGGCCCTACCGCCCGTCGCTGTCGGTCAAGCACGCCATGCGGGAGCTGGAGGAAGGGAAGGGCGTGCAGTTCGACGGGGACATCGTCAACGCCTTCCTGAGGGCGTTCCCGGAGAATACGGAGCTGCCGATCCCCACGCCGCAGCTTCAGCCTTTGCGCCTGCCGAGCCGGGCGATGGAAGCGCGAAGGGCGTGAACGGCGTCAAGAAAAAGCGTCAAGAAAAAGCGTCAAGAAAAAGCGTCAAGAAAAAGCGTCAAGAAAAAGCGTCAAGAAAAAGCGTCGAGAAAGGGCGTATCGCGGTAATTCGAGAGGTGATCGCGTCGTTT
>JBIOUD010000010.1:0-5507 GCA_044866725.1 Candidatus Limnocylindria bacterium
CGCGGCCCTCAGCGACCGCGCGGATGGTGATGTCGCGATCGGTGACGATGCCGATGAGCTTGCCACCCTTCACGACGGGGATCGCACCGCAGTCTTCTTCGCGCATGAGCGTTGCTGCTTTGGCGCAAGGGTCGTCCGGGCCCACGGTCGCGGGCTGGGACGTCATCAGGTCGCTGACTTTCATGGGCGCACCTCCTGCGACAGACACAGCAGGAAGGGTGCTCGGACGCCGGCTAGACGCGCTGAGCGATGCCTACGCGGCCGCGCCGATCTTGAAGATCTTCGTCCCGCAGACCGGGCAGGAGCCCTGGGTCGCCGGCCGGCCGTTCTTCATGGTGATCTGCTGGGCGTCCTTGATCTCGCGGGAGGCCTTGCATTTGACGCAATAGCCTGTCGCCATCAGTAACCTCCGGTCGGGGATGCTCGGCATCGTACCCTAGGCGCTCCGGCCTTCCTGTCCCCTGGAACCACAAAACCCCGCCTTTTGAGCGGGGTCTCGTGGTGAGGAAGGGAAGGGTTGGGATTTCTTTGTTGTCGCCGGACCGTTACAGCATTCGGCATGCCAGGGAGGGACGAAGTTGCGGGCGGAAATCCTCTCCATCGGCACCGAGCTGCTCCTTGGCCAGATCCTCGACACCAATGCTCAATACCTCTGCGAGCGCCTCGCGGATCTGGGGATCGACGTCCTTTATGTATCCACAGTTGGGGATAACCTCGGACGCGCGAAGGAGACGGTCGAGCGAGCGCTGGGTCGGTCCGACCTCGTCATCACGACGGGAGGGCTCGGTCCGACCGAGGACGACCTCACGCGCGAGACGATCGCCGCGGTGCTCGGTGAGACGCCTGCGGTCGATCCCACGCTCGAGACGCAGCTCCGATCGTGGTTCGCGGGCCGCGGCATGCAGATGCCCGAGCGCAACCGCAAGCAGGCCTGGCTCATCCCATCCGCGCAGGCGATCCCGAACCCAAATGGGACGGCGCCGGGCTGGGACGTGCGCAGGGATGGGAAGCGGATCGTGTCGTTCCCCGGCGTGCCACGCGAGATGCGTTGGATGTGGGAGCACACCGTCGAGCCATCGCTCTCCTCAGGCGCGATCCTCCGTTCGCGCACCCTGAAGATGCTGGGCATCGGCGAGTCGCACGCCGAGGAGGTCCTCGGCGATCTCGTGCGCTCGACCGCGCCGACCGTCGTGACGAAGGCGAAGGACGACGGCATCCACGTGCGCATCACCGACAAGGACACCGACGCGACCGCGATGGACGCGCGCATCGCCGGCATGGAAGCGAAGGTCCGCGAGCGGCTCGGTCAGTACGTGTGGGGCACCGACGGCGACACGCTTCCCGACGTCATCGGCGCGGGGCTTACGTCGCGCGGCTGGCGGCTGGCCACGGCCGAGTCGCTCTCCGCGGGCGACGTCGCGCGCGTGCTCGCGGAGGGCGAGGGTGCGCGTGAGTGGTACGCGCGGGGCGTGGTGTGGCCGCGCGCGGATCGCGAGACGCTCGAGCGGGCGATGGACTCGTCGGACGCGCAGGTGCGCCTTCTGCTCCCCTACGGCGAGTCGACCTCCGAGATCATCGCGTCGACGCCGGACGGCGAGCGCAAGGCGACGATCCGCTTCAACCATGAGCGCGAGGGACGGAGGCGCGCGTACCTCGGCGGCCTCGACCTGCTCCGTCGGGCCCTCGCCCGATAGCATCGCCACGCGTGACCGACGCACTCGAGCTCTCGATCGTGATGCCCTGTCTGAACGAGGCGAAGACCGTCGCCGAGTGCGTGACACGGGCGAAGCGCGGGCTCGCGCGGCTCGGCATCGCCGGCGAGGTCATCGTCGCGGACAACGGCAGCACCGACGGATCGCGCGAGCTCGCTGCCGACGCGGGCGCGCGGGTCGTGCCGGTCGCGACGCGCGGCTACGGCGCCGCGCTTGCCGCGGGCATCGCCGCGGCGCGCGGGACCTACGTGCTCATGGGCGACGCCGACCTCACCTCCGACTTCGAGGCCATCGATCCTTTCATCGAGCGTCTCCGCGCCGGCGACGACCTCGTGATGGGCAACCGCTTCAAGGGCGGCATCCAGCGCGGCGCGATGCCGCCGCTCCACCAGTGGCTCGGCAATCCGGTGCTCTCGTTCCTCGGGCGGCTCTTCTACCGCAGCGACATCGGCGACTTTCACTGCGGGCTGCGCGCGTTCCGGCGCGACGCGATCCTGCGCCTCGATCTTCGCTCGACCGGCATGGAGTACGCGACGGAGATGGTCGCGAAGAGCGCGCTCCATGGATTGAAGGCCAGCGAGGTTCCCGCGACGCTCGCGCCGGACCTGCGGGACCGTCCGCCGCACCTGCGCACATGGCGCGACGGATGGCGGCACCTGCGGTTCATGCTCCTGTACTCGCCGCGCTGGCTGTTCCTGTACCCCGGTGCGCTCCTCATGCTCGTCGGCGCGCTCGTATCGCTGTGGCTCTTGCCCGGAGCACAGCACGTCGGCGGCGTGTCCTTTGACGTGCACACGCTCATCTACGCTGCGCTCGCGATCATCATCGGGTCCCAGGCGGTCATCTTCGCGCTCTTCACGAAGACGTTCGCGATCACCGAGGGCCTGCTGCCCCCGGATCCGCGGCTCGACCGCCTCTACAAGTACGTGACGCTCGAGACCGGGCTCGTCGTCGGCGTCGCGGTGTTCGTCGTCGGCCTCATCGGCTCGCTCTTCGCGATCTCGCTGTGGGGCTCCCGCGCGTTCGGTGAGCTCAACACGAACGAGACCGCACTCACGCTACGCGTCGTCGTCGTCTCGGGGACGGCGGTCGCGCTCGGCCTCGAGGCGATCCTCGCGTCGTTCTTCCTGTCAGTGCTCGGACTGCGAAGGCGGTAGCAGCCCACATCGCTGCACGAGCGGAGCTCGCGACGCTAATGCCCTACTCCAAGCACGATGCCGGTGTCGATACCGTTCGCCACGACGCGCCAGCAGCTGTCTTCGAACGCGATCGGCTTCCACCCGATGCGGAACGCGACATCCCCCCATGGGTTGGGCGCGAACGTCGCGGGAACGCCGTACGCCACCCACTTCGCCGGAGCGGTCGTGCTCACCTGATCGAACTGAACCTGCAGCTCGTCGCCAAACATCGCGCCACGTCGGACGATCGCCGTGCCGCCGTTCAGGAGATCGCGGAGCGCGAACGTCTCACCGACGATCCCGAAGGTCCCGTTCGCGGTGATCACGCCGCTCGCGTCTCTCGTTTGTGTCGGTACGCAGCCCGGAACCGGCGTGGCCAGCCGAGCCACACTGGTAGGCGCGACGCTCGTCGACGCGCGCGGGCTCGAGGCGGCTGGACCCGCGAGGGTTCCTGGCGCCGGGGCCGTGCAGGCACACGCGAGCACGAGGAGCGAAACGATGGGTCTCACATGCGCACTACAGCCGAGCGCGGATCAGGTTCCGATGCGCTCCAGCACGAAGAGGTGATTCAGCCCGAGCTCGAATCGCTCGTGGCGCGCGAGACGGAAGCCGCCGAAGTGTCGCGCCGTCTCCTCCGGGTCGTAGCCGTGATGTGACTCGATGTCCATGCCGTGCGCCAGACGCAGTGTGCGCAGCACGTCGACGATCCGATCGACGAGCGGCGCCGGCACGGTGATGACGACGCGCCCACCCGGACGCAGGAGCCGGCGGCACGCCTCGACGACCCGCGGCCGGTCCGCCTCGGAGAAGTGCTCGAACACGGCGAGCATCGTGATCGCGTCGAATGGCCCGTCGACGTGGAGGTCGTCGGGAAAGCCGCCGCGGACGATGCGGTAGCCCTCGGCGGTCTTCGGCGTCGCATCTGGGTCGATGCCGACGCTGTCGTGGACGTGCGGGCCGAGCTCGCGCAGGAGGTGCCCGTCGGCGCAGCCGACGTCGAGGAGCCGCGCGCCGCGCGGGATGTGCGGCTTCGCCTTGTTCACGCGGATCCGCTGGATGAGGCGGTCGAGCGGCGTCACGCCGCGCTTGCGGCCCGCTCGAGCGGGATCGGCGTGCGCACGCTTTCGGGCTCGCCCTCGTGCCGGTGGCGCCACAGGAGCGCGACGATCGAGAGGAACGCCGCGTCCGGGACGATGCAGCTGAACGTCTCGTCGTGCCGTGCCACCCCGATCGCGTAGAGGATCGGCGAGACGATGAGGAAGACCCCGGCCCACGCGACCGCGAAGAGGACGCCGCTGCGACGAGACGTGCGCGCGAGCAGCCCGGCAGTGATGACGATGGGAACGAAGAGCAGCACCTGGTCGTACGACCACGAGTAGATCGCGCCCGCGCTCGAGAGGCTGAGCCACGCCGCGAGCGACGCGTCGGAGCCGGGTCTGAATCGTGAGGCGACGAACGCGCCAGCGAGGATCAGGAGCGCGGCGACCCATCGACCGCTCGGACCGATGAGCTGGTTGAGTGCGGATTGCAGCACCGCGGAGCGCAGGGTGCGTCGCCCGGGAATGTCGGCCAGCCACGCCGACAACCAGTCACCACCAACGGTGAGCGCGACGACGAGCACGAGATGGCGACGATCGCGACGACGAGGGCGCCGGTGTAAATGACCCAGCGGCGGAACGTGGCGCGTCGCAGCGCGCCATAAGCGAGGCCGAGCGCGGTGAAGACGAACACCTGCGGCTTAAAGAGCATCACCAGCGCTGGGAACGCCGCGAGGAGCGGACGTCCCGCACGGAGCGCGAGCACGGTCGCCGCAACGCCGGCCATGAGCAGGAGGCTCCACTGCCCGAGCACGACGGCGTGGAAGCCCGGCTGTCCGACGAAGAGCGCGAGGGCGAGCGCGCCGTGCGCGAGCGCGATACCGGGCATGAACGTCCGCAGTAACGCGCGCAGCGCGATCACGGCCGCGGTCATGCCGAGCGCCATCCAGATCCAGCCAGCGACCTCGAGCGGCACGAGCGCGAATGGCAGCACCGCGAACATCGTCCACGGCATGTGGTCGTACACGAGCGCATCGGGCGTCTTCGTGCCGAGGGAGACCGCGACGTCGCTGTACCGCGCGGGGTCCCATGGACTGATGCCGAGGAGGTATGTGCTCGGCCCCGACCACACGCCCGAGAAGTCGTTGAAGTGGACCATCTCCAGACGGCGCGCGAGCGGACCGCCGACGACGACGAAGATCAGCCCAAAAATCAATCCCGTGCAGTAGGCAACGTCAGCCCGTCGAGCCTGACTCACGGAATGCAGGTTAGCGGCGATCCTTCAGCTCTTTTGCTTTGAGCAGAGCTTGCTTCAGCCGCTCCGCCGCGGCGCGCGCCTGCTCCGCCGCCTTCCGCGCTGCCTTCGCGTTGTTCGACGCCTTCGCATGCGCCGTCGCGCGCGGCGTCGAGGTCGCGACTGCCCGTGACTGCGGCGTCGTGGTGGCTCGAGCGTCGGTGGGCGCGATCTGTCGCACGTCCCCGCTCGCGCGTGGGGCGCTGCTCTCGCGCAGCGAGTCGAAATTCGTCCGCGGCGCGGCGGCCTGCTCCTCCTCCTCCTGCTCGAACGCCACCGCTTCAGC
>JBIOUD010000011.1:0-23080 GCA_044866725.1 Candidatus Limnocylindria bacterium
GTCGCGCGTCGTCGCCAGGTCGGGGATGAGCGGGAGGTAGAGGAAGACGAGGCTCGCGACCATGTAGGTGCTGATAGCGACGAGGTCCCACACGATCGGCGATCCGACCTGCGCGTACTGGATGACATAAAGGAACCGGTCCGGTCGACCGAGGTCGATGATCGGATAGATCGCTCCGACGAGCAGCGCCGCGACGGCGGTGGCCTCGGCGATACGCGTGAGCGGCGCGCGCCACTTCGCGTTGGTGAGTCGAAGGATCGCGCTCGTCATCGCGCCGCCGTAGCTGATGCCGATGAAGAAGACGCAGTTGATGATGTAGAAGCCCCACGACACCTTCTGGTTGAGCCCGGTCACCCACAGGCCGCGCTGCACCTGGTAGATCCACGCGTAGATGCCCGCGGCGACCATCGCACCAAGGACAGCGACCGCGATCCAGAAGTTGCGGTCGCCCCGGCCGACGGACCACATCGCGCGTTCGACGTAGCGGTCATGCGTCCGGCGGTCCACTAACCCTCCAGGAGCTGACCGTGGCCGGCGATGTACCACACGCGCGGACCAGTTCCGAGCTCCTCCTTGTAGCGGAAGGCGTCGTTCTCTTTGAGGAAAGTCGAGAGACGGACCGTCTCGACGCCGTTCGTCGCGACGTCCTCCACGAGATCGCCGATGTACAGCGCGTTCATGCCGCACGCCTCGACGCATGCCGGGAGCACGCCGTCATCCGTGCGGTGCACGCAGAACATGCACTTGCCGACGGTCCCCATCTGCTGCGGCACCGGGAATTCCGGCGTCGGCCGGCCGAACGGGTTCTCGTACGGCGGGGGTTCGTTGTAGTTGAAGTAGCGCGCGCCATACGGGCACGCGGCCATGCACATCCGGCAGCCGATGCAGCGGTCCTGGTCGACGAGGACCATGCCCTCGTCGTCCTTGAACGTCGCGGCGACCGGGCAGACCCGCAGGCACGGCGCGTTCTCGCACTGGAAGCAGGGCCGGGGCATGAAGTAGGACGCCCCGGTCTCGTCGTGGACGTCGAAGACCTTGATCCACTCGAACGTCGACGGGAGGTGGTGGGTGTCCTGACAGGCCTGCGTGCACTTCTTGCAGCCGTCGCACCGCCGGAGGTCGATGACCATGGCCCACTGCCGTTGTTTCTTGGTGACCGCCGGTGCGCTCTGCGAGAACGCGATCGGCGCCCACCCGGCCGCGAGAGCTGTGCCTCCGACGCCGCCGAGCGTCCCCAGGAGCCGCCGTCGCGTGAGCGGACCCGCCACTGTGGCCTCCTCTGGCCTCGCCTGTCCTCTCTCAGGAGAGGCTCAGGCGGACCGACTTTCCGTCTGAGAAGCACCTGAGAGAAGGGTCGAACGACTCGGGTCGCTGGTCCGACCGGCCGATTCGCCGCGTGCGTGAACTCGCGACGATCGCTGCCATGGCCGTCTCTGGCGCAAAAGTGCTCGTGGTCGATGACGACGACGGCGTCACGTCGGTCGTGACGCGCGCGCTCGCACGCGAGGGCTACCGGACCGCGTGGGCGCACGACGCCGTATCGGCGCGGGCGCAGATCGCGTCGTTCGAGCCCGATGCCGTGGTCCTCGACATCGTCATGCCGGGCACCGACGGCCTCACGTTCTGCGCCGAGATCCGCCGCCAGCACGCGGACATGGCCATCTTGATGGTGACCGCCAAGGACCGAGCGCTCGACCAGATCAGTGGCCTTGATGCCGGAGCCGACGACTACCTCGTGAAGCCGTTCGGGCTGCAGGTGCTGGAAGCGCACCTGCGCGCGGTCCTGCGACGACGGCAACCGATCGCGGAGATCCTGCGGTCGGGCGAGCTCGAGCTCGACACGTCGAGCCGCGTCGCCATTCACGCGGGACGTCGCATCGAGCTCACGGCGACGGAATACCGACTGCTCGCGCACCTGATGCGCGCGGTGGGGAAGGTCATCCCGAAGCACGAGCTGACGCAGCGGGTCTGGGGCTACGACTTCGCCGGCAACGACAACGTGCTCGAGGTCTACATCGGGTACCTCCGCGCGAAGCTCGAAGCTCGCGGCGAGCCGCGCATCATCGAGACCGTCCGCGGTCTGGGCTACACGCTCCGCGCTGCCGCGACATGAGGCTCCGGCGCCGTCTGGTCGCCTGGTACGGCACCGTCATCGCGCTCGTCGTCGCCGCGGCGCTCTGGCTCGCGTACGACCTGCACACGGCCGGTCACGACTCCGATGTCGACACCGCGCTCGCCGACATGGTCGTCCGCGCTCGCGAGGAGATCGACCTGCAGCTCGGCAGCGGCATCCCGCTGTCGGCGCTCGACCTTTCGAGCGTGCACCGCGCGATCGACGAGCCGCATGCCGCATGGCTCCTCGCCGGCGGACGCGTCGCCGCGTCCTCGGGCGCCGTCGCCGACATCTCGCTCGCCGACACCGGGCTGACCGAGCTCGCGCAGGGTTGGTACACCTTCACGACGCCGCGCGGGCGCGTTCGCGCGGACGCCGAGCGGATCGGCGTCGGCACGATCGTCGTCGCGGCCGACCTCTCACTCATCGACACGGCGAACGCGGAGCTGCGCATCATGTTCAGCGCGCTGTGGGTCGCCGCCGTCGCGGTCGGTGCCGCCATCGCGGCGGCGGTCGCGGGTCGGGCACTTCAGCCGGTCGCGACGCTCATCGCGACCGCGCGCGACATCGCGGAAACGCGCGACTTCGAACGACGTGTCCACATCGCCGGACACCCCGACGACGAGCTCGTGACCCTCGCTCGTACCTTCGACGACATGCTCGTCAGCCTGGACGACGCCTACCGTCAGCAGCAGCGCTTCCTGGGCGACGTCTCCCACGAGCTGCGGACTCCACTCACCACCATCCGCGGTAACGCCGAGCTCCTCGCGACCGGCGAGCTCTCGCCCGCTGACGAACGCCAGGCGATCGCGCGGATCGCGCGCGAGTCAGCACGCGTCTCGCGGCTCGTTGATGAGCTGCTCGTGCTCGCACGTGCGGACGCGGCGGAAGCGTTCGTGCCGCGGCCGGTCGACCTGGACGACGTCATCATGGAGGCCTTCGACGAGATGCGCGTCGTGGGCGGTGATCGCCTCGCGGTGCGGGCGATAGACGTCGCGGTCGTGAACGGTGAGCGCGACCGGCTGAAGCAGCTCGCGCTCGTGCTCATCGACAACGCGCTGCGCTACACGCCGCTGCCAGGCCGGGTAAGCGTCGCGCTCGGCATCGAGGACGCCAGTGCGGTCCTGAGCGTCGAGGACGAGGGCGTCGGGGTCGACGAGGCGGAGTTGCCGCATGTCTTTGAGCGCTTCTACCGGGGCGCCGCGGCGAGGCGGTCTGACGCGGGAGGCAGCGGACTCGGCCTCGCGATCGCGCGCTGGATCGTCGAGCGTCACGGCGGCTCGATCCGTCTCGCGAGCCGATCGGGCCGAGGGACGATCGCAACGGCCCGGCTCCCGCTCGCGGTGCGCGTCGCTGTCGCCGGCTGAGAGGCATCGGGCGCGACGGTGTGACGAGCACGGCCGGATGACCGCTCAGGCCTCCTCTTCGACCTCGCTCCCGATGTGCAGGATGCCGACGATCGTGCCGGCTCGATCGCGAATCGGCGCGAACATGAGGTGCAGGAGCGCATCGCGATACGTACCGTCGTCGTGCGGGAAACGCGCTGGCGAGCGCGACGCCGCCCAGGGGACGCCCGTCGCATAGACGGCATCGAGCGCACTCTCGTAGCCCGCGTCGATATCGGGGTACGCCTCGCGCAGGGTCTTCCCGATGAGCGACGCGCTCGCGCGCCCCGCGACGCGCGCGGACATCTCGTTCACGAATGCGTAGCGATGTCTTGGTCCGAGCGTGACAGCGACCATGATCGGCGCGGCCTCGTATGCGGCAATGTCGGCCGGCGCGAGCGCATCTCCGAGCGATGGCCATGGCGTCGGCCGCGCGACATCGCGGGGGAGGCCGATGCCCTGCGCCGTCATGATCGAGGCGATGAGCCCGGCGCGGTTCGCGACGCCGAACTTCTGCAGCAGGTCGGACACGTGACCTTTGACCGCCCGCTCGGAGATGCCAAGGTCGCTCGCGATCTGCTTGTTCGCGAGGCCGCGCGCGACGAGCTGCACGACCTCGCGCTGACGCGGCGTAAGCCGCACGTCTTGCACCGCTACCCCGTCCATTCGTACGGGTAGGCGTGAGGCACGACGACCCGTGTAATGAGACGCATGGGGGAGCGCGTGCAGGTCGTGATCGTCGAGGATGACCCGGACGTGGGCCTCCTCATCCTTGACGTGCTCGCGTCGCACGGCATCACGGCGAGGCTCGTCCGGCATCCCGGTGAGATCCCGCCGGAGCTCGATGCGGCCGTCGTGATGAGCGATCTCTTCGGTCCGCCCTGGTATGACCGCGCCGCCGCTGAGGCGCTCGTGATGTCCCTCCGGGAGCGCTTCCCTAGTGCGCCTCTCGTCCTCGTCACGGCGTTCGCCGAGGCCGCGCGCGACCACGCGCTCATCGGCATCGACGCCGTCGTCACGAAGCCGTTCGACGTCGATGCGTTGTCGCGGACG
This sequence comes from Candidatus Limnocylindria bacterium, assembly GCA_044866725.1. GTDB lineage: Bacteria > Chloroflexota > Limnocylindria > P2-11E > P2-11E > CF-39. The sequence goes on from JBIOUD010000011.1 coordinate 4,552, forward strand.
GTGCTCACCCTCGCGCGCGCCACCCCAACCTTCGTGGAGGAAGCGTAGTCCCGAGGCGGTAGGATTCGTCTCGGCGTGCACTGCTCTTTGAAGGAGGCGCGACCGGCGTGAGTCAGCGTGTGGCCATCTACCCCGGATCCTTTGATCCGCCCACGAACGGCCACCTCGACATCGTCGAACGCTCCGCGCGGCTGTTCGATCGCGTCGTCGTCGGCGTCGGCCGCAATCTCGCGAAGAAGACGGTGTTCGACGCCGATCAACGCGTCGCCCTCATGAAGGAAGCCTGCAAGAAGTGGCCGAACGTCGAGGTCGAGTCCTTCGACGGGCTCCAGGTCGAGTTCGCGAAGCAGTCCGGTGCGCGCTTCGTGATCCGCGGCATCCGCGCGCTCTCCGACTTCGAGTTCGAATTCGAGATGGGGAACATGAACCGCCGGCTCGCGCCGGACATCGAGATGGTGTTCCTCATGACCGCGCCGGAGTACCTCTTCCTCTCCGCCTCTCGCGTGAAGGAGCTCGTCGCGTTCGGCGCACCGATCGACAACTTCGTGCCGCCGAACGTCGCGAAGGCGCTTCGGGCGAAGCTGGGTCAGGGAGGCCTGCGCACCGGCGCCACCGAATCGAACGATTGAGATGAGCACGATCCTCGCGGTCGACGTCGGCAACACGAACATCGTCCTGGGCGTCTACGACAAGGCGAAGCTGCGCCGCACCTGGCGCCTCGCGACGGTCCACGACCGCACCGAGGACGAGCTCGCGGTCTCGCTCGACGGGCTCCTCGCGCAGGAGGATCTCGCGCTCGCGGACCTCGACGCGCTGGTGGTCGGCAGTGTCGTTCCACCGCTCACGACGGCGTTCACGCGCCTCGGCGAGCGGTACCTCGAGCGGCCCGCGTTCATCATCGGCCCGGGCATCAAGACCGGCGTGCGCCTCCGGGTCGACAACCCGTCCGAGGTCGGCGCGGATCGCATCGCGAACACGCTCGCGGCGCACCGCCGGTACGGCGGACCCGCGGTGATCGTCGACTTCGGCACGACGACGAACTTCGACGTGGTTTCCGAGGACGGCGATTTCCTCGGCGGTTCCTTCGCGCCGGGTCTCGAGGTGTCGGCCGAGTCGCTCTTCGGCCGAGCGTCGCGCCTCTTCCGCGTGCCGCTCACCGCACCGGCCGCGGCGATCGGAAAGAACACGGCCGACTGCCTCCGCTCAGGGCTCGTGTTCGGTTACGTCGGCCTCGTCGAAGGACTCCTCGCGCGCATCGTCGCCGAGCTTCCCGCGAAGCCGCGGATCATCGCCACCGGCGGCCTGGCCTCGACCATCGCGCCGCTCGCGAAGGGTATCGAGAATGTCGACGAGGACCTCACGCTCGAGGGTCTCCGGCTCCTCTACGAGCTGAACGCGTGAGCGCGCTCGAAGGCCGCTTCATCGTCCTCGGCGTCACGGGCTCCATCGCCGCGTACAAGTCGATCGAGCTTGCGCGGCGCCTTACGCAAGCGGGCGCGACGGTCCAGGTCGTCATGAGCCGATCGGCGACGGAGTTCGTGCGGCCGCTCACGTTCCAGGCGCTCACGTATCGCCCGGTCGAGGTCGAGATGTTCCAGATCCAGGACGAGCGCGCCGCCGGGCACATCGCGATGGGCCGCCAGGCGGACGTCGTGCTCGTCGCGCCGGCCACGGCGCACGTCCTCGCGAAGCTCGCGCAGGGCATGGCCGATGACCTCATCGCGACGACCGTGCTCGCGACATCCGCCCCCATCGTGCTCGCGCCGGCGATGGAGACGCACATGTGGCAGAACCCGGCGACGCAGGAGAACGTCGCGCGGCTACGCGCCCGCGGCGTGCGCGTGGTCGATCCCGAGTCCGGGCCGCTCGCTTCCGGCGAGTCGGGACCCGGTCGCCTCGCGTCCCTCGAGAAGATCGAGGCGGCGGTCGCGGAGGCGCTCGGGGCGAGCGCCGTGCTCAGCGGCAAGCGCGTCGTCGTCACCGCGGGGCCGACGGTCGAGGCGATCGACCCGGTGCGCTTCGTGTCGAACCGCTCGAGCGGAAAGATGGGGTACGCGATCGCGAAGGCCGCGCGCGACGCCGGCGCCGAAGTCACGCTCGTGACCGGCCCGACCGCGCTCGCCGCGCCCAGCGGCGTGCGGACCGTGCCGGTCGAGAGCGCCGACGACATGCTCGACGCCGTGCTCGCGTTCCTGCCCCAGACCGACGCGGTCATCATGGCCGCCGCGATCGCCGACTACCGGCCGATCGAGAAGGTCGAGCGCAAGATCAAGAAGAAGGACGCGGGCCAGGAGCTCACCCTCCGTCTCACTCAGAACCCCGACGTGCTCAAAGCGGTCGTCGCCGCGCGCAAGCCCGGCACGATCGTCGTCGGCTTCAAGGCCGAGACCGGCGACGCGACCGCCGAAGCCGCGCGCATGCTGCGCGAGAAGAAGCTGGACCTCGTCGTCGCGAACGACATCACCGAGCCGGGTTCCGTCTTCGGCAGCGACACGGACAAGGTCACGTTCGTGAGCGCCGACGGCGCAGAGCCAAAGGAGCTCCTGCCCAAGACCGAGGTCGCGCGCCTCCTCGTCGCGAAGCTCGCGGAGCGCCTCAGTTCCAAATCCGCGTGATGCGACGCGATCCATCCTTCGCGCGGTAAACGACCGCGCCGATGACCGTGCCCGCGTGGAGATCCGCGAGCCGCCACGGACCATCGTGGACGATGAACGGCGACAGCACCGCGCGCACCGTCAGCTCGCTCGCCCCCGGCTTTCTCAGCACCGAGAGCTCGATCGTGTCACCGTCGATCGAGAGGATCTTGGCATCGATCCGATCGATGTTCGCATTCACGTTCAGCGCGTGGAACGGATCGCCTCCCGCGCCGTCGATGAAGACGTGGTCACCGGGCTCGAGCGAAGACGTCGTTACGAAGGTCTCCCTCCACACGGAGCGTACGGCCGAGACGTCGACGAGCACGTCGCCTCGGTCGACCGTGCGGACCGTTATCTCCGGCAGATCTATGTCGGCGATCGTCCCGCTGAGGAACGAACTTCCCGGCGTGAAGGACGGTGTCGGCACAGGCGGGGTCAGCCGCGGGGCTGATCTGAACGGCAGCGATGAAGCGAGCGGATGTCCCTGCGTCGGTGCGGCCGCGTCGGCTGTCGCGCACGCTCCGCCGACGAGCATCGCAGCCATCAAAAGCGCTCGCATCGTCATGAGCATCGCTCGCGCGTCTGCGCTGCGCGTCCGCGTTGTCCGCGGCTAAGTCGTACGTTCCCAGTCGTGCTGGTCGTAGAGCTTGCGCCAGCCGAGCGCGGCCATGTTCGCGGCCGACGCGGGATTCACCGTCTCGCCGAAGAAGATGCGCAGACCGCGACCCCACGCCTCGCGCATGCGATGCGCGATGAGCGCGCGCTGCAGGCCGTGACCGCGGAAGCGCGGACGCACGCTGCCGTTGCCGAGTGCCACGACCGGGCGCGCGTCCCAGCTCATGCCCGTCGCCGCGGGCTCGCCTTCGATGCGTCCGAGGAACGCGCGCCGGCCGCGCCGCGACGAGCGCACGAGCGCCTCGACCACCTGCACGAACCGTGGCCCGCGCTCGCGGAATGACTCATAACCGGTCTTCGCGTACACGGTCGCGAGCTCCGCGCCGACGCGCTCGATGGTGAGCCCCGCGACGACGGGCATCTCGGGCGGTCGCCGCGCGTCGTAGATCCAGATCTGTTGCGGCTCCTCGTCGACGGGCTCGTAGCCACGACGCTCGAGTGCGCGCAGCGTCGCCGCGGTCACGAACCCCGTCGCGATCGCGAGGCGCGCAGGCCGGCCGATGGAGGCGTAGTGGCGCTCGATCCGCTCGAGCAGCCGCGGCGTCGCGTCGGCGATCGTGCCGACCCCGAGCGCGCGGTTGAGGAACGGCTCGTCGATCGCCTTCGCGGCAAGACAGCGCACTCCGCCGATCGTCTTCGTCGCGGTGCCCGCGAAGCTTGCGAGCACCGGGTCGGCGTCGAGGTACGAGCCGACGCAGACCGCTTCCGCGCGTTGCATGTGGCTCGCGAGCTCGCGCCGACGCATCCGCGAGACTCTAGCCGTGCGCCTCCCAAAAGTGATCGACCCCTTACGTCATCGCGACTTCCGGCTGCTCTGGGTCGGCCAGACGCTCTCGATGCTCGGGAGCTTCGTCTCGAACGTCGCGTTCCCCTTCCAATTGCTGCAGCTCGGCGGCTCCGCGTTCGAGCTCGGCACGCTCATCGCGATCTTCAGCGCGGCGAACCTCGTGTTCCTGCTGCTCGGCGGCGCGGTGGCCGACCGCGTATCGCGTCGCACGCTGCTCGTCGCGGCGGAGGTCTTAGAAGGCATCGTCATGGCGATCGTCGCGCTTCTCGGCCTGGCCGGATCGCTCCAGATCTGGCACCTCTACGTCTCGATGGTCGTCTTCGGTATCGCGAACGCGTTCAGCGGTCCGGCGATCGGCGCGATCATCCCGGAGCTCGTCCCTGAGGAGATCCTCGTCTCTGGGAACGCGCTCCGCGGACTCTCGCGCCAGATGGCGCGCACCGCCGGTCCGGTCGTCGGCGGACTCCTCGTCGCGTTCGCCGGGCCGCCGATCGCGTTCGCGGTCGACGCGCTCAGCTTCTTCGCCTCCGCCGGCGCGGTCGCGCTCACCGTCGCGCGCCCGCTCATCCGCGGTGCGCCCACGTCGATCGTCGCCGACATCCGCGAGGGCCTCGCCTATGTGTTCAGCGTGCAGTGGCTCTGGGTGACGATCTTCGGCTGGTCGTTCATCAACGCCGCGTTCATCGGCGCATACGTCGTCGGTCTGCCGCTCTTCGTGACGGAGACGCTGCGTGAAGGCGCGGTCGTGTACGGCGTCATCACGGCGTCGATGGGGATCGGCGAGGCCGTCGGCGCGGCGTTCATTCCGCAGATGCGCATCAAGCGCGTGGGCTTGGTGATGTTCCTCTTCGGGACGATGAGCGGGATCGGGCTGCTCGTGTATGGGATCTTCCCGACGCTCATCGGCGCGCTCGCGGGAGGCATCATCATCGGCTTCAGCTTTGTGTGCTTCGGTGTCCTCTGGGAGAGTGCGCTCCAGCGCCTCGTTCCGCGGCGGCTCCTCGGCCGCGTCACGAGCGTGGACTGGTTCGGCGGCACGCTCCTTGGGCCGGTCGCGCCGCTCGTCGCCGCGGCGCTCGTCGTGACGGTCACGCCGACGGGTCTCTTCCTCATCGCCGGCGCGGTCACGACAATGCTGACGCTGCTCGGCCTCCTGCTGCCGTCGATCCGGAACCTGGAATGAGTCCTGCGAGGAGGCTGGAGTGACTGCCACGACGTAGACCCCGCGCGATACGATTGCGATGACGCCGGGACCGACGGAAGTCGGCCTGGACGGAGGTAAGCAGTGACAGAGAAGATCGACTCATCCGCGTATGGCGGCGCGGCCGCCGCTCCCCCGAAGAAGCTGACCGTACCTGACGTCGTCGCGATGAAGCGCGACGGCAAGCGCATCACGATGATGACCGCGTACGACGCCGCGTTCGCGCGTCTCGTCGATCGGGCCGGCATCGACGTCCTCCTCGTCGGCGACTCCGCGGGCATGGTCGTGCTCGGCTACCCGAACACGGTGCCCGTGACGATGGACGACATGGTCCGCATGGCCGCCGCGGTGTCTCGCGGCGCGACGCGCCCGGTGCTCGTCGGCGACATGCCGTTCGGCTCGTACCAGACGGGCACGCAGGACGCGCTCCGCAACGCCGCGCGCTTCCTGAAGGAGGGCGGCATGGACGCGGTGAAGATCGAGGGCGGCCGCGAGACCGTCGACACCGTGCGCACGCTCGTCGAGAACGGCATCTCGGTGATGGCGCACGTCGGCCTCACGCCGCAGCGCGTCGCGATGCTCGGCGGCTTCAAGACGCAGGCGAAGAGCGCGCGCGCCGCGCGGCGCCTCATCGACGACGCCGTCGCGCTCGAGGACGCCGGCGCGTTCTCCATCGTCCTCGAGTCGATCCCCGCAGCCGTGGCGGAGATCGTGACCGAGCGCCTCTCCATCCCGACCATCGGCATCGGCGCCGGACTCGCGTGCGACGGGCAAGTGCTCGTGCTGCACGACGTGCTCGGCCTCTACGGCGACTTCAAGCCGAAGTTCGCGAAGCGCTACGCCGATATCGGCACGCAGGTGATCGACGCGCTGAAGGCGTTCGACGCCGAGGTGCGCGCCGGGACGTTCCCTGACGACGCGCACTCCTTCACGATCAAGGAGAGCGAGCTCGAGTCGCTGAAGCGGGGTCTCGCGCGTCCAAAGGCCGTCTGACGAGGCGAGCCGTCGGTCGGACCGGATGCGCACGCGCATGCGCGTAGCCGTCGTCGGCTACGGCGCGATCGGTCACGTCATCGAGCGCGCACTGAGCGGCCGCGCCGAGCTCGTCATCGTCGATCGCACCAGGGCCCCGCTGCGGGACGCAGAGCAGCCGGTCGACGCTGCGGTGATCTGCGTGAAGACGCACGGCACCGAATGGGCGGCCGGCGTCGCGAGGCGCCTTGTCGCTCATGACGGCGTCGCGGTCACGATCCAGAACGGCCTTGGCAATTTCGAGGCGCTGCGCGACGCGGTCGGCGACCGCGCCGCCGTGGGCGTCATCTACGTCGGTGCGCGAATGGATGACGCCGGAGCGCTGCAGGCGACCGGACCGGGTCGGGCCGAGCTCGGCCGTCCGCGTGATCCCGCGGCCAGGCAGAAGATCGATCCCCTCGCCGCGCTCCTGCGCGCCGGCGGCATGACCGTCGCGGTCCTCGACGATCCGTGGCCATCGGTGTGGCGCAAGGTCGTGACGAACGCCGCGGTGAACCCGACGACGGCGCTGCTCGGATGCGTGAACTCGGCGCTCCTCGGCGACGCCGCCGCGGGGCGCATCGCCGACGGCCTCGCGCGCGAGGTCGCGCGCGTCGCGACGGCGAACGGCGTCGCGATCGCCGAAGACGACGCGGTGAAGTGGTGGCGGGAGATGGCCCAGCTCACCGGCGCGAACCGCAGCTCGATGCTCCAGGACGTCGACGCGAAGCGCGCGACGGAGGTCGATGCCATCTGCGGTGCGGTCTATCGCGAGGGGCAACGTCGGGGTGTGTCCGCGCCGCTCAACCAAGCGATGACGCTGCTCGTCTCCTCGCTCCATCCGTCGCACGCCCAAACGTGAAGCGGGGACGGCCGTTAGACCCTCGATAAACCTCTCGGAGGTCGACATGCGCATGCGCCTCACTTCCGTACTCGCCGCGACGGCCGCCCTGCTCGTCTTGAGCGCGACCGCCCTGGCGAACAGCGAGCTGACTCCCGGCTGGGTCGACGACGTGAGGGCCGACGGTGGCCCACCGGCGTGGGTCGACGACGTGAAGAGCGATGGTGGCCCGCCGGCCTGGGTGGCCGGCGCACCGGAGGACGGCACCGGTTCCGCGGATGCCCCTGATGAGGGCACCGATTCCGCGGGCGCTCCTGATGACGGCACCGGCTCGGCCGAGCACGGGAACGTGCCGGACTGGGTCGACGATGTGAGGGCCAACGGCGGCCCGCCCGCATGGGTCGAGGACGTCAAGGCGAACGGCGGCCCGCCCGCGTGGGTCGAGACGCAGCGGAGCCCGAAGGCGAAGAGCCGCTAAGGCGATCATCGCGTTCGCGCATGAAGGCGAGGCCTCGCGGCCTCGCCTTCTTCTATGCCGCGGACCCGGGCGAGACGCGAAGCGACGGCCGAAGAGCCACGAGCGCGAGCGCGACCAGCGACAGCGCGACGAACACGACTGCGAGCCACGAGAACGCCGTGCCGATGCCGGCCACATCCGCGATCGCGCCGAAGATCGGCGCGGCGATGCCGCCGACCGGCTGGTTCACGAGGTAGTACGTCCCGAGCACGGTCGAGCGCTTCGTGACCGGCGTGTTGTCGATGATGAGGACCTCGGTGGACGTCGCCCGGAACGAGAGACACGCGCCGATGAGCAGGAGCGGGATGAACGCGAGTTCGATCGGCATGACCGTGAGCAGCCAGAGCGACGGTCCGCTCGCGACGAGCGACCCAAGGAGGACCGCGGGACGGCCGAAGCGATCGGAGAGCATCCCCGACGTCGGCGCGGCCACGAGGCCGGCGAGTTGCGGCACGCCGAAGAGCGCGGCCGCGACCGCAGGCTGAACGCCGCGCGCCTGCACGAGGTAGAGCGCGAGGAACGCGAGCGCGCTCGAGATGAGCACCTGCGCGAGGATCGACAGCGTGACGAGCGAGCCAACGGCCTTCGCGACCTTCCCGATGTCGGCGAACGTGGCGAGCCAGCGGTGCGGCTCGTTCGAGGTCGCGCCCTTCGGCGCGACGCGCAGCAGCAGGATGCCGCAGAGGATCGGCGCGAGCGCGAACAGCACGTAGGGCGTGCGCCACGTGCCCGTCGCCGCGAGCACGCCCGCGACGAGCGGGGACGCGAAGAACGCCAGATGTCCCGCTGTCGTGTGCGTGCCGAGCGCGACGCCGCGCCGCGCGAAGGGGAAGACCTCGGCGATGAGCGCGGAGGCGGGCGCGTGGTACGTACCGCTCGCGATGCCCATGACGAGCAGCCCGATGAGCAGCATCGGGTAGGTGCCGGAGAGTCCGATCGCGACGCTCGCGAGGCCGATCAGGAACAGCCCGCCGACGATCACCTTACGAGCGCCGACGCGGTCGGCGAGCACGCCGAGCGGCGCGTTCGTGATGCCCGACGCGACCGCGGACGAGGTGACCGCGAATCCCGCGAGGGTGTTCGACGTCACGAGCCCATCCGCGACCATGAAGGGGAGGAGCGCGGAGAGCAGGCTGTTCGTGACGTGGTGTGCGAAGTGGGCGACGCTGAATGCCGCGAGAAGGCTGCGCTGCCTCACGACAACTGGCTCACATCCATACCGAGGAGCACATTGTCGATGAGACGCGTCCCTCCCACACGCGCGGCGAGCGACACGACCGCGCGGTTCGCAGGGAGGCGCAGCTCAGCGAGCGTCATCGGGTCCGAGATCGCGACGTACTCGATCTTGACCCGCGGCTCTGCCTCGATGACGTCGCGCACGCGGTTGAGCAGCCGCTCGGGGTCGCGTGTGCCCCGCGACCACGCTTCACCGGCACCGAACAGGCCTCGTGAGAGGGCGAGGGCGGCCTTCCGCTCATCGGCCGCGAGGTAGGCGTTGCGCGACGACATCGCGAGCCCATCGGGCTCGCGCACGATCGGACAGCCGATGACCTTGATCGCCGGATAACGCTCGCGCGCCATCGTCTGGAGCACGCGCAGCTGCTGGAAGTCCTTCTGTCCAAAAAACGCGACTGTGGGATTCACGATCTCGAACAGCTTCGCCACCACCGTGGCGACACCGATGAAGTGTCCCGGCCGCGCCGCGCCCTCGAGCGGCTCCGCGATCGCGCCGGGATCGACGCGCATCCTGTCGCCCTTCGGGTACATCTCGTCGACGCTCGGTACGAATGCGGCAGCGACCCCCGCGCGTTCGAGCAGGGCGAGGTCCTTCGCTTCCTGGCGCGGGTACTTCGTGAAGTCCTCGGTCGGTCCGAACTGCGTCGGATTCACGAAGATCGACACGACCGCCGCGTCCGTCTCGCGGATCGCTCGCTCGACGAGCGAGAGATGACCGTCGTGGAGCGCTCCCATCGTCGGCACCAGGCCGACGCGCTCGACGGTCGCGCGCCACGCGGCCATCTCGGTCCGCGTCCGCAGGACCCTCACCGCGGATGGGAGAGGCGGTACGCGGCGACGGTCTGCATCGGCGGTCGTTCATTCGCGCCGATGTCGTGCAGCTCGAGGTGCAGCCTTCCCTCCTGCGTGGTGATGAGCTTGAGGCTGGAGTTCGCCTCCTCCCAGAGCCGCTCGCCGTGCGCCTCGCCCACGCGCCGCAGCGCGACCTGGAGGATCTCGAAGCTCATCTTGGAGAGCGCGAGGAGGCTCTGATTGCGGTGGATGCGCTGCCGCATGTCGACCTGCGCGATGGCGTCCAGGCCGGCGCGCTGAAGCGTGTCGATGAGGAGGCCCGTCTCGACGCCGTACCCGGTGAAGAACGGGATCTGCTCGAGGAGCGCGCGCCGGCCACCCTGCTCCCCCGAGAGCGGCTGGACGAGACCGGAGAGCTCGGGGAAGAACAGGTTGAGGATCGGTCTCGCCGCCAGCTCGGTGACGCGTCCGCCTCCGGTCGCCTGGAGCTCTCCGTCGACGCGCAGTGGCCGCTGGTAGAAGGCCTTCACGAACTGGATCTCGGGTCGCATGAGGAGCGGACCGAGGATCCCGTACACGAACTTCGGGTGCGCGTTGCTCACGTCGGTGTCGATCCATACGACGATGTCGCCGGTCGTCACGTGCAGGCTCTTCCACAGCGCCTCGCCCTTCCCGCGGTAGGAGCCGCACTCGGGAAGGATCTCGTCGTGAATGAAGACCCGAAGCCCCTCGTCCTCCGCGATCTCGCGCGTCCGGTCGTCCGAGCGCGAGTCGATGACGACGAGCTCGTCAACGAGCGGGAAACGGTCCACGAGGCGCGAGCGGATCGCGCGGATCACATGGCGGACCGTCTCCTCCTCGTTGAGCGTCGGCAACGCGACCGACACCCGCAGGTTCTGCCGCTGCTTCGCCTCCACCAACTTGCCGACCTCAGCGAACTCGCTCGAGGTGAAGGTGTTTCGCACGAACCACGCGTCCACCAGCTCGCCCACCGCGGCGCTGCGCGCGGCGCGGTCGAGGGGCAGTGAGGTCGGCGCGAGGATCACCGGTGAGGCGACGGGGACTGCGGTCCGCACGACGACGGCCGCCTTCGCCGAGCCGATGATCGCGTGGCCGACCGGTCCGATGGGATCTTTCGCGTTGTCGCGGCCACTCGCGCCGAAGACGATCCCGTCGTGGGACGCGAGCTCGTCCGTGATGACGGCGGCCGCATCGCCGGTGCGCGTGACGAGGCGTTCGACCTTCTCGTCGAGCGCGCGCTCGCCGATGATCTGATACAGCGTCGGCGAACGGCGCGATCCTGGCGCGCGAACGTGCAACAGCGTCACGCTGCCGCCGCCTGCCCTCGCCCACGCCGTCGCCACTCTCGCGGCGAGATCGGCGTAGCGGCCGCCGCGGACCGGCACGAGGAGCCGGCGCGCGCGGCCGAACGCGCCCTTCACGACCGCCACGTCGCACGGCGGCGTGCGCAGGATCTGCTCGATGGTCGTGCCGAGGAAGTCCCATCCCGGCCGGCGCCAGCCGATCACGAGGAGGTCGGGCCGCTCCTTGCCGACGAGCTCGACGATCGCGGTCCATCCGACCCGACCGACGGTGACCTGCGTGCGCGCGGATGAGCCCTGCGGCAGGAGCATCGCGAGCTCGCGGCGGAGGCGCTTCGCCTCGGGTTGCGCCGACGCGAGCGGCTCTCCTTCGGGCACCTCGATGACCGCGGCGATGAGCACGTCGTCTCCCGCGGCGAGGCCGCTCGCCAGCTGCACGAGCCCGCGCTCGCGCTCCGGCTCGTTCACCACCGCGAGCACCCTCATTTCGCGCTGTTCTCGCGTTCCATCGGTCCATCCAGGATGACCGGGAGGACGCGCTCGCGAAGGACGCGCGGCCACGCATGCGCCAGCGCGCGGGCGCGCATGCGCATCACCGGCGAGGCGAGCGCGCGCTCGATCGCGTTCGCGATCACGGCACCGCTCGCGTCGCGCGGCACGTAGATCGGGTCGTCGCCGCCGGTCTCACGCAGGGCCGGGATGTCCGAACACACGATCGGCATGCGATGCAATCCTGCTTCTAGCATCGGGATGCCGAAGCCCTCGCTCTCGCTCGGGAACACGAGGACGTCGGCGAGCGCGTACAGGTCCACGACCTCGTCATAGTCGATCGCTATCCCCATCGCCGCGAGGAGGCGCACCCCCTCGACCTTCTTCGCGCGCTGCGCGAGCTCTGCCAGGTACGCGCGGTTCTTCGCGTCGTGCGGCCCCATCGCGCCGGTGACGACGAGCATCGCGTTGCGCCCCCGGCGCCGCAGCTCGGCGGTCGCGTCGATCGCCGCTTCCACGCGCTTCCGCCGCGTGAGCCGCACGGGCTGCAGGAGGAGCGGGTCCGCGTCCTCGACGCCGATCTTCGCGATGAGCCGCGCGCCCGCGGCGGAGATCCCGAGCACCTCACCGACGTCGACGCCGTTCGTGACGATCTCGATGTCGTCCTTCGCGAGCCCGGTGAGCTCGACGAGCTGGTTCGCGCGCTCGTTGGAGACCGTGACGTAGCGCACCCCCGGGAGCGCGCGGCGGATGAGCGACCACGGCTCGCCGTCGTGGCGGAACGCGTCGTAGCGCGGATCGAATGCCGCGATGTCGTGCGTCCACGCGATGAAGACATCAGGACGCTCGGAAGCGAGTCTCGCGAGCGCCTCCGTGAGCGCGAGGTTGAGCGGCATCGTGAGCACGTTGTGCACGACGACTCGGTCGGCCTTCGCGAGCGCGGGGCGCAGCTTCGCGACGAGCCGCTCGACCAGCCGCGCGTGCGCCGGCCCGAGCTCGCCGCGCGCGAGCGCGGCCTTGTCCTTCTCGACGACGGCGGCGCGCGAGTCCGCCTCCGGGATGCGCACGAGACGCACGCCCTGCGGCGCCGCGCGGCCGCGGCCCGCGACGATCGTCACCTGCGCGCCGGCCGCGCGGAGTCCCGCGGCGTGGACGCCCATCACCTGCTCGACGCCGCCGAGGACGGTCGGGGACGTGTAGTGCAGGATCGCGACTCGCCTGGCGCGCCTCAGGCGCTCGATGTCACCCTCGCGCGCGTCACGCGTCCGCGCGCGCCGATGACGCGGTCGCCGCCCTTCGAGCGGCGAACGCGGAACGATGTCGGCGCGTCGAAGATGCGGAGGTCGCGCACGTCGATGTGCTCGAGCCATGGCGGCAGGGCCGGATCGAGGAGCAGCCGCTGCGTTTGAAGATCCGGCTCCATGCCCAGCACCGTGCGTAGGTTGAGGAAGACCATGCCCGCGGACCACGCCTGCGGGATGCACGAGACGAGGTAGTCCGCGGGGCGCGACGAGAAGCGCAAGTCGCGCTGGAATCCGCAGAAGAGCTCCGGCAGCTGCGCGTTCGGGAAGCGGCGGCCCGCCTCCACCAGGCCAGATACGACCTCGTTGGCCTCCTCGCGGAAGCCGTAGCGCGCCATCCCGTGCGCGGCGATCGCCGAGTCGTGCGGCCACACCGAGCCGTTGTGATAGCTCATCGGGTTGTACGTCGGATAGCGCGACGAGAGCGTGCGCAGGCCCCAGCCGGTGTACATGTCGGGCTCCATAAGCCGCCGCACCAGCGCCGCGGCGTGCTCGGGAAGCGCGATGCCGGCCCACAGCGCGTGCGCCGCGTTGCTCGTCACCGCGGGCACCTGCTTCTTGTCGCGGTCGAGAGCCTGCGCGAACGCGGACTCGGAGGGCATCCAAAAATCCCGCGCGAACCGCTGGCGCAGCTCCGCTGCTTCATCGCGAAGTCTCGCAGCGCGCTTGGTGTCGCCGTCCACCTCGTACAGCTCGGCGAGCCCCATCTTCGCGGCGTACAGGTAGGCCTGCACCTCGACGAGCGCGGCCGGCAGCTCGCTCCAGGTGCCGTCGCGATCGGAGAGCGAATCCTGCGAGTCCTTCCAGCCCTGACTGCGGAGCATGCCCTGATGCGTGCCGTACTCGACGTAGCCGTCCTTGTCGGGGTCGCCGTACGGACCGTCGCACCACGTCAGCGCCCGCTCCGCCGCGGGAAGGAGGTCGCGCCAGAGCGCGCGGTCGGCCGTCCACTTCACCGTCTCCGCGAAGACGAGCGCGAACAGCGGCGTCGCGTCGATCGAGCCGTAGTACGGGCGGTGGGGGATCTCCTTCAGCCGCGCGAGCTCGCCGCGGCGGAGCTCGTGGAAGATCTTCCCCGGCTCCTCCTCCGTGTATTCGTCGACCTTCTGGCCCTGGTATCGCGCGAGCAGCCGCAGCGTCCCACGCGCGAGGTCCGGGTTCCACACGAGCGTCTGGTACGCGCTGATGAGCGCGTCGCGACCGAAGGGCACCGCGTACCAGGGGATGCCTGCCGTCGGGAACGGGCCGCCCTCGTGGAACTCGAGGAGCGCGCGAAGGTCGAGCGCGCTCCGCGTGACGAGCCCCTCGTCGAGGGTCTCGGAGCTCGTGGTGTACCGCGTGCACGAGCGCAGGAAGCGGCGGTACCTCGCGTTCAGCGCGTCGAGCGCGTCGTCGAAGCGGCCCGGCGACGGCGCCTCCCCGGCCCCGTCCTCGCGCGGGATGACCGACAGCTCGAGCGTGAGCACCTGCTGCGGCAACAGGTCGCGCTCGATGCGCATCGTCGACCCGTCGACGCCGTCGGGCGCCGGCCGCAGCGTCACCTCGCTCGTGCGGCGCACACCGTCCCGGCCGACACGTTCGAAGGTCAGGCCAGATGGCACGCGCGTCACGCTCACCGGCGCATCGTTGATGGGCGCGCCCCGGAATCCACGGACGGAGAACATGTCGCGGAACGCGACCTCGAGCTCGAGCTCGATGACGAGCTTCACCGGACGCGGGTTCGCGTTGAGCACGCCGATCCGCTCGCGCAGACCGTCCGCGAGAAAGCGCGTGCGTCGGATCGAGAGCGTGTCCGCGGCGTGCCGCGCGGCGCCCAGCGCCATACCGCCCTCCTGATGCATGAGCTGGAACGTGGCCACGTAGTTCTGCTCGGTATTCGCGGAGAGGAGCAGCGGCTCAGTACCGTTCACGCGGAGCTTGAAGCCCGAGAGGAACTGGGTGTCGTGGTAATAGAGCCCGAGCGGGCTGGAGGCCCCGAGCGGCAGGCTGCCGTCGTCCTCCGTGATCAGGACGAGCTGATCCTCTTTGAGGGAGACGCTCACGCCCGGCTCCGTTCCTCCCTGACCATCCGCTCGTCGCTCGACTTTTCCTTCTCCATCGCGACCGCGCCGGCCTCGACGATCGACTCGGCCTGAGCGGTCGTCATGTCGCGCGCCTCCTCGACGAACTTCGCGACGCGCAGGTAATAGAGGGGGAGCAGCCCGCGGGCGAGCTCCTCCGAGCGATCGGGCTCGGCCAGGGCGGCGTTCAAGAAGTCGAAGACGATGGCGGCCCACGCGGTCGCGTCCATCGCCGAGTGAGAGTCAATCGCGCGAGAGCTCTGAAGGACCTTCTTCCACAGCGCGCGCTGCTCCGGCGCCGACGCCTCATGCTTCGCCCGCAGCCGCGCGGGATCTACCTGGATCGCTTCGGGGTCGACGACGGTCACGTCGCCGATGACGGGCACGGCCTTCGATCCGTGCACCTCACGCCATCGTGCCTCGTGCTGGTGCGCGAGTCGGAAGAGCGTGCCGACGACCTGCGTGAACATCGGACCGAGGTCCGCGGCGGGGTCCTTCGGGTCGTGGATCTTCGCGCCGAGGAACGCCTGCACGACACGCGAGCGCCGCGCGACCGCGGTCGTGGTCATGAAGATGTCGATGCCGAAGCGCGCCACGTCGCCGTCCCACACGGGCTCGGCGAGGTATGCGCGCGCGAGATCGGCGTGGAAGCCGAACTCGCCGCCAATGGGCTGCCGGATGCGCAGACCGTAGAGGGCGCGCGTGAGCGGATACGCGACGGAGTTCGTGATCGTGCCGTCGTGCTTGTGGCGCGCGTACATCGGCGTGACGTAGTCGGCCTCGGCGCGCACGACCGGACCGAGCAGGCGCGCGATCCACTCGGGCGTGATGCTGCGCAGGTCCGAGTCGACGACGGCGCACGCGCGCACGTCGAGCGCGACCGCAGTCTCGAAGATCGCGCGGAAGGCCGAGCCCTTCCCGGGTGGCCCGACGTACTTGCCGGTGATCACTGGGACGTCGCGACCCTCGTCGGCGACGCGCTCGCGCGTCCCGTCCTCGGAGCCGCCGTCGGCGTTGACCAGGACGACTCGGGAATCGGAGAAGTGCTCGATGAGCCCGCGCGCGGCGGTGCGCGCGACGTGGCCGATCGTGCCCGCGTTGCGGAAGCTCGGGATGCCCACAAGCAGATCCGCCCGCTTGACGCGGGCGATGCCCTCGCGGAGCTGGTCGTCGAGCGCGCTTCCCGCGCCCGCTGAGTGAGTCCCCTTACCCTCGGGCATGCGTCCTCCTGTCGCGAAGATGCCCTGCCCGCCCCTCGGCCATCATACGGAAGTGCTCGAAGCGATCGACGCGTTCGTCATCCCGTTCATCGACTCGCTGTATTCCCGTTTCGGGTACATCGGCGTCGCCATCGCGATGACGATCGAAAGCGCGGCGATCCCGCTGCCGTCCGAGCTCATCCTCCCGTTCGCCGGTTGGAGCGTGTCGCGCGGTCTGACTGAGCCGCTCACCGGCAGTCCGTGGAATTACTGGGGCGCGGTCACCGCTGGCGTCATCGGCAACACCGCTGGCTCGCTCCTCTCCTATGCCGTCGGGGCATTCGGCGGTCGCCCTCTTGTGGAGAGATACGGGAAATACGTGCTCATCAGCGCGCACGACATCGACCTCGCGGAGCGCTGGTTCGCGAAGTACGGCGAGGCGACGGTGTTCTTCTCGCGGATGCTCCCGATAGTCCGCACCTTCATCAGCGTTCCCGCGGGCATCGCGCGCATGCCGCTCTGGCGCTTCACGCTCTTCTCGATCCTCGGCGCGATCCCCTGGGTCATGCTCCTCGTCTGGGGCGGCATGGTCCTCGGCGACCACTGGCTCGACCTCAAGCACTCGCTGAAGGGCCTCGACTACCTCGTCGCCGCGGTGATCCTCGCGGGGGTCGGCCTCTTCATCTGGCGCCACGTGAAGCGCCGCTGATGGATCTCGCCGCACTCGATCTCCAGCTCTACAACGCCATCGTCACCGCCACGCGGAGCTCGACGCTCATCGCCGCGCTCGTCGTGACGATCGCGTGGATCAACTGGAACGGTCTGGTGTGGTGGCTCGCGGGCGCGCTCATCTCACGCTGGCGCGGCTTCACGCGCCGCGGCCGCTTCGCGCTCCTCACGGTCTATCTCGGCATGGTCGACGCGTGGCTCGTCGCGGAGCTCCTCAAGCTCGTGTTCCGCAGGCCGCGTCCGTTCACCGCGATCGTCGACGCTCCGGTGACGCTCATCGACCATCCGTCGTCGTTCTCGTTCCCATCGGGCGACGCGGCGTTCTCGGTCGGCGCGGCCGTCGCCCTCGGTTTCGTCGCGCCGCGCTGGCGGTGGCCCGCATATCTGTTCGCGCTCGCGGTGATGTTCGAGCGCGTCGCTGTCGGCGTGCACTACCCGAGCGACGTGCTCGCCGGCGCGCTTGTCGGCATCGCTTCCGGGATCGGCGCGCCGCTGGCCATGACGCTCCTGCGGCGGCGCATCCGCTGGCGCGTCTTCGTCGTGGCGCACACGCACTGGGACCGCGAGTGGTACGAGCGCTTCGAGGGCTACCGCGCGCGGCTCGTGCCGATGGTCTCGAAGCTGCTCGACCTTCTCGAGCGCGACGCGGCCTTCCGCTCGTTCACCTTCGACGGACAGACGATCGCGATCGAGGACCACCTCGAGAAGCGCCCAAACGATCGAGAGCGGATCGCCGCGCTCGTGAAGGCGGAGCGCCTGTTCGTCGGACCGTGGTACGTCCTCGCCGACAACATCCTGGTGTCCGGCGAGTCGCTCGTCCGCAACTTCCAGGAGGGGCTGCGCGTCGCGCAGTCGTTCGGCCGCGCACTCCGCGTCGGGTACGTCGCCGATCCGTTCGGCCACCCCGCGCAGGTGCCGCAGGTGCTGCGCGGCTTCGGGTACGGCACGTACGTGTTCTCGCGCGGCATCGGTGACGAGGGGGAGGAGCTCGGCGCGGAGTTCTTCTGGGAGTCGCCATCAGGAGACCGCGTGCTCGCGTCGCATCTCGTCGATCACTACTCCGGCGGGCTCGCGCTCGTCGGCGAGCTCTCCGAGACGGATGCCGAGCTGCGCGCGCGCATCCGGAAGCGGCTGCCGCGCATGCTCGACATCCCGACGCGCTACGCCAACAGCCCCGATCTCCTCTTCATGGAGGGCGACGATCACGTCGAGGCGTACGACCGCCTCCCCGAGGCGGTGGACGCGATGCGCGCGGTCGCGCCGAACATCGACGCGCGGATCGCGAACCTCGAGGAGTACGCCGCGGTCATCCCGCCACCGCCGAACACGCACGTCGGCGAGATCGTGAGCGGAAGGTACCGGCCGATCCTGCGCGGGGTGAACTCGACGCGCGTGTGGATCAAGCAGGAGAACGCGATCTGCGAGCGCCTGCTCCTCGAGCGCTGCGAGCCGCTGGACGCGCTGACCGGCGGCTCCGAGCGGGACGAGCTCCGCGCGCTCTGGCGGATGCTGCTGCAGAACCATCCGCATGACTCGATCTGCGGCTGCTCGATCGACGCGGTGCACGACATCGACATGGCGCCGCGATTCGAGCACGTGCGAGCCGGTGGCGAGGCCCTCGCGAAGAGCCTCGAGCGCGGGCTCGTCGGCGAGGGCGAGACCGCGCTCGTGTGGAACGACCTGCCCTGGACCCGAGACGCCGTCGTCGATCTCGACGACGTGCCGACCCGCGT
>JBIOUD010000012.1:0-2910 GCA_044866725.1 Candidatus Limnocylindria bacterium
GCGCTGCTGCTCAGCCCGGTCGTCCCGCTCGGCTTCCTCCTGCTCGCCGTGCTCTTCGGCGCGCGATCGCGCCGTGCGGTCGCGGCGTGGTCCGGGGTCGTGCTCGGGCTCGCCGGCGGCGCCATCACGAGCGCCGCGCTGACCATCTCGCCCGAGTTCGAGCGTCGCTGGAGCGCGATGGTCGTGCCGCAGATCCCGGCGTACTGGTCCGCCGACGTCGTGACGACGCTGCACGATGTCGCCGCCAGCCTTGTTGGCTCGTACGCCACGACGCTCACGCTGATCGGGGCCGCCGTCGGCGTCGTTGGCCTCGCGCTCTTGCTCGCTCCCTTGCTCAGCGGCCGACGAACAGCGGCACATTTCCGAGCGGAGCCGGAACTCAACTCGTAGACGTGGCGTAATACGTGGCATGACGTCGCCGCGAGACGCCGCGCTCGCGCCGCTCTCCCGGATCGACGCCGAACGACTTCTCCCGGAGCTGTCCACCGGCCGCCAGACGCTCGAACGACGCGTGCTGCGCGCGCGCTGCCTGAAGTACCTCGAGTCGTTCGATCTCGCGTGGGCGGAGCTGAGCGCCGTGCTGCCGCTGGTGAAGGACCCGCTCCTCGAAGCGCGGGTCGCGGTCGACCTCCTCCACCTCTCGTACTACCTGGTCCGGCGCGAGGACTCGGTCCGCTTCGCGGCGATGGCCGAGGCATCGGCCGCGGGCGATCCCCTCCTCCTCGCGGAGCTTCGGCTCGGCTCGTCGATCGTGCGCACGGCCGCGAACGACGTGAGCACGGCGCTCCTCGACGCGCGGCGCGCCGCCGACGCGCTTGCCGCCGCGCCGCGTGGTCGCGCGCGCGATCTCGTCACGACGCGGGTGCAGCGGCAGCTCGCCCACCTCCTCTCGCACGCCGGCGACTACGTCGGCGCCGCGGCCGCGGCCGAGGCCACCGCACGCAACGCCGCGCGGGTCGGCGACCCGGCGGAGGTCGCCTGGGCGACGTACACCGCCGGCTTCGTCGACTGGTTCGCCGGCCGGCTCGACGCGGCGGTCGACGAGTTCACACGGGCGGAGCTCGGCCTGCGTCAGTACGGCTCGTCGGTGTGGCGGCACACGCTCCTCTGCCTCGCGCGCGCGAAGCTCGAGCGTGGCGAGCTGAGCGAGGGCGAGCGGCTCGCCCGGCAGAGCGGGACCGGCGCGACCGAGGACCACGGCCATATCGCGCTCCTTCGTGGCGAGGCCGAGGTCGCGGAGCTCATCCTCGCGCGTGCTCCGAAGGGCTTTCCCGAGGACGAGCAGTTCCGCGACTTCGTGCGCGCGATCGTCCGAGCGCAGCGCGGCGACCCGCGCACCGCGATCCACATGCTGGACGAGGCCGCGCGCGAGTTCGCGTCGCGTGGCATGGACCACTGGGCCATCGGCGCCGCCGTCCATGCGGCGTACTGGCGCGAGACCGTGGTGCGCGGCGGGGGAACGTCTCGCATCGGGGCGATCGTGCGCGACATCGGCGCGCGCGGCGGCGAGGGGTTCGCGTACTACCTGCCCGACGTCGCCGCGTGGCTCGGGCGCTCGGCGGAGCGGGACGGCCAGGCACACGCGGTCGCGCGCACGATCCGCGCGCGCGCCGAAGCGGCGCAGCGCCGCGCGAAGACCGATGCGGGCGCGGCCGTGGCGGCATCGGCGCTCGATGAGGCGACGTTCGGGCTGCGGAGCATGGGACTCACGTGGCGGGAGATCGGGATCCTCCGCGAGATGGAGCAGGTCTCGCGCGAGGGAAAGCGCATGGACCGCGCGGCCCTCGCGTCGCGGCTCGGCGTGTCACCGAACACGCTGCGCGTCCATCTCACGCGGATCCGCGCGAAGCTCGACGTCGCGGAGAAGCGTGGTGACGAGGTGCTCCTGCAGGCCGCGCTCTCGCAACGGCCGCTCTAAGAAGCAGCCGCTTCAGCGTCTTTGGAGCGGGACGGGTCGTCCTCCCGCGTCTAGCACGCCTCGAGCGCCAAGAGGGCTCTGCAGCGCGACCGGTAGGTAGACCAGCTTCATATCCGCCGGTACCGTGCCGCGTCCGCGGAGCAAGCTCACGTTGACCCTTACCGCGTTCGCGTCCTCTTGTGCGTCGACGAAATTGATGGAGTCGAGGCGTCCTAATCCCACTAACACGCGGATCTCGTTTGCTTCGGGAACCGTCTCGTAACTCAGGATCTTCCCCGACGCCAGCGTCGAGCTGGGCAGGGCTAGGGCCCCGAAGAGCGCACCCGCGATGAAGGCGAGAGCGATCCATGCGTTTCTCATTAGTGGAATCTACGCGGGCGACTCGAACGCCACTCATGCCGGCTCGCCGGCAAAGAACAGCTCGCCGATCTAGTCCAGCGACACCCGCTCGTGCCATTTCGGCGCGTGAACGCCGAAGCCGAGTGCGCGGATCTTCGGCGCGAGCGCGGCCTGCGCGTCCGGATCGCCGTGAACGACGAATACGCGCCGAAGCTTTCTGCCTTTCGTGAAGCCCCGCAGCCAGTCGAGGAGCTCGGACTCGTCTGCGTGCGCCGAGAAGCCGTCGATCGAGCGGACCTGGCAGCGGACCTCGTGTTGCGTGCCATCGATGCGGACCTGACGCGCGCCGGACTGGAGATGCGCGCCGGTCGTGCCCTCGCCCTGATAGCCGACGAACAGGAGCGTCGTCCGCTCGTCGCCGATGAGGTTCTTCAGGTGACCGAGGACGCGACCCCCCGTCAGCATGCCGTTCGACGCGACGATCACGTGCGGCCGTGCCGCGCTCGCGATCGCGCGCGACTTCTCGATGTCATTCGCGATGACCGCGCCGGGATAGTCCAGGGGTTCCTCGCCCTTTGACAGGAGCGCGCGCGTCTCCTCGTCGAAGTACTCCGCGTGCCGCTTGTAGATCGCGGTCGCCTTCGACGCCATCG
>JBIOUD010000013.1:0-10238 GCA_044866725.1 Candidatus Limnocylindria bacterium
GAGCACCGCGCCCATCTCGTCGCGGAGGTACGCGCGCGGCAGGTAGCGCATGCGAACGTCCGCGGGAAGCGTCGACTCGCGCGATCTCGCGCGCGCGATATGCGTTTCGCCGGTCACGTGCAGGACATAGCTCTGTCGCAGAAGCTGCGGGAGCGCGCCGGAGATCGCCTCGTTCACGCGCTCCGAACCCTGGCTCCCGCCGGTGACGACGATGAGCGTCGCGTCGTCAGGCACGTCCATCGCCTTCCGCGCCGGCTCGCGCTTCCATGTGAGGAGCGATGGCCGGATCGGCGTGCCAGTCACCGTGGTCTTCCGAGCCGGGAACGTCTGGCGCGCCTGATCGAACGCGACGCCGATGCGCTCGCAGAACCGCGCCAGCATCCGTGAGGCCCGGCCCGGGAGCACGTCGCCGGTCCACAGGTACACCGGCACGCGCAGCGTTCGCGCGGCGAGCACGACGGGGAGCGCGATCGCACCGCCGCTCGTGACGGCGACGCTGGGGCGCTCCCGCAGCAGGCGGAAGAGCGCGGAGAGGTACGCGAGCGGGAGCCGGAGGAGCGTCCCGAGCAGCGCGAGCCGCGAGTCCGGGTCGCGCAGCGAGCTCATCGGGACGGCGTGAAAGGCGACGCCCGCGGCGGGCACGAGCTCACCCTCTTTGCCGCGACGTCCACCGATGAAGAGGAGCCGCACCTCGGGATCCATCTCGCGCAGCGCCTCGACGATCGCGAGCAGCGGACTGATGTGACCGCCCGTCCCGCCCCCGACCAGGAGCACGCGACACGCTCGCTGGCGCTGGCCGAGCTTCGCGTCCAACGTTGAGCAGGATACCGACGGCGATGAGGCCGACGCACAGCGACGAGCCGCCGTACGAGATGAACGGCAGCGTGATGCCGGTCATCGGGACGAGGCTCGCGACGACCGCCATGTTCACCCACCCCTGAAAGACGAGCCAGGTCGTGATGCCCGCGGCAAGCAGCGCTCCGGTCGCGTCGCGCGCCTGCAGCGCGATGCGGATGCCACGGTAGGCGAGGGCGAAGAAGAGCACGATGACGGTGAGCGTGCCGAGCAGGCCGAGCTCGTCCCCGAGCACCGCGAAGATCGAGTCGGTGTACGGCGCGGGCAGGAAGCCGAATTTCTCACGGCCCGCGCCCAGTCCTTCGCCGAACAGGCCGCCGAGCGCGAGCCCGTAGAGGGACTGGATCGTCTGGAAGCCATCTCCACGCGGATCGGCCCAGGGATCGAGGAACGTGAGGAGCCGCTGAAGGCGGTACGGCTGCGCGATCGCCACCGCAACGACGACGACGCCGACCAGACCGGCGAGCGCCGTGAAGACGCGCAGGCGCGCGCCCGCCACGAAGTACATCGTCATCGCGATCGCGACGAGGACGATCGCCGTGCCGAGGTCGGGCTCCGCGATGACGAGCGCGGCGAGCGCCGCTGTCACGATGAGCGCGGGGAGCGTCACCGAGATGCGCGCGACCCTGTCGTGCCGGGCGCCGAACCACGCCGCGAGGTAGATGATCAGCGCGAGCTTCGCGAGCTCCGCGGGTTGGAGACCGATCGGACCCCAGCGCAGCCAGCGCGTCGCACCGCCGGCGCGGACTCCGATCCCCGGGACGAGGACGAGCGCGAGCAGCACGAAGACGAGGACGAGGAGCGGGATCGCGATGTAGCGGTAGCGGTGGTAATCCACGCGCATCGCGACGAGCATCCCGGCGAGGCCGATCCCCGCCCAGATGGCCTGCCACGTCAGGTAGTAGCGCGGATCGTCGAGCGTATCGAGCGCGCGAATGCCGCTCGCGCTGTAGACCATCGCGATGCCGAGCAGCGTCAGCGTCAGGACGACCGCCATGAGGACCACGTCGTACGAGGTGCGGCGCGGGACCGATGGCAGCCTCATGCCGGCGTCGCCTCGAAACGCTTGCGGACGAGGGCGGCGAACTGGTCGCCCCGGTCGTCGGCCGACGAGAACATGTCGAACGAGGCACACGCCGGCGACAGCAGCACGACGTCGCCCGCGCGCGCCATGCGCGCGGCCGCGTCCACCGCGTACGCGAGCGAGGTCGCGCGGGTGATCGGGAACTTCCCGCCGCCGGCGACCGCGAGCGCGGCGCCGATGTCCTCCGCCGCCTGCCCGATGAGGACCGCGCCCCGCCCCCGCTTCACGATCTCGCGCGCGAGGACCGCGAAGTCCGCGCCCTTCGCCACACCGCCGAGGATGACGACGGCCGGTTGCTCGAACGCGGCGACCGCGCTGATCGTCGCCGCGGGGGTCGTCGCGGCGGAGTCGTTCACCCAGAGAACGCCGTTCTTCTCACCGACGCGCTCGAGCCGGCGGGGCACGCCTTCGAAGGCACGGAGCTCCTCGGCGATGGCCACCGGCTGGACGCCCGCGGCCTGACCAGCGACCGCCGCGGCGAGCGCGTTCGCGACGTTGTGCTGCCCCGGGATGCGCAGCGACGCCGCCGGCACGAGGGGCGTCGTCGTCGCGCCGTCGACGAGCGCGAGCATGCCGTCGGGCGCGAGGTACGCGCCGCGCTTCGGTCGCTGCGCGAGCGAGTAGCCGCGGACCTGACTCTCGGCGCCGGTCTGCATCGCGACCGACGACGGGTCGTCGAGATTGATCACGGCGACGTCCTTGGGGCCCTGCCAGGCGAGGATGTTCCGCTTCGCCGCGATGTACGCCTCGCGTGTGCCGTGGTGATCGAGATGATCCTCACCGACGTTCGTGATCACGGCGATGTGCGGGCTCTTGCCGAGCGTCTCGAGCTGGAACGAGGAAAGCTCGAGCAGGACGATGTCGTTCTTCGTGATCGTCTCGAGCTCCTGGATGATCGCGCGCCCGATGTTCCCGCCACTGAAGACGCGGCGCGAGCCGCGCGCGAGGATCTTCTCGAGAATCGAGGTGGTCGTGGTCTTCCCCTTCGTGCCGGTCACGCCGACGATCGGCGCGGGGCACAGACGGAAGAAGAGGCCGATCTCGGTCATCACCGGGATGTCGTTCTGTCGCGCGCGGAGGATCGTCGCCGATCGCGGCCGTATGCCGGGGATGACGAAGACGAGGTCCGCGTCCGCGAGCGCGGCGTCGTCGCTCGACGGTCCGAAGACGAACTCGACGGGTGTTCCGGCGAGCCGCGCGATGCCGTCGGCCCGCTCCTCACGCGGTGCCGCGTCGCTGATCGTCACACGCGCGCCGCTCGCGACGAGGAACTTCGCGAGCCCCGCGCTGGTGCGGCCCTTCCCGAGGCCGACGATGGTCACGCGCTTCCCGCGCAGATCCTCGCGAGTGATCTCGGTGTCGAAGATGACGCTCATGGACGCCTTCCGAGGAAGCCGAGCTGCGTGCCGTACTTCCCGTCCGCGCCACGGCCGCGGTACGACCACAGGTCGGCGCCGCCGGACAGCGTGCAGAGGCCGCTCACCTCGACACGGGTCACGCCTGCCTCTTCGAGCTGCGCGGAGTTCGCGCGCCAGAGGTCGAACACGACGCGGTCGCGATCGCGCGCGAGCGCGTCGTCGCCGAGCGCAGCGGTGATCTTCGCGGCACGAGCCTCGTCGATCACGTAGCAGCACGGGCCGATGGACGGCCCGAGCGCGGCCACCAGGCGCTCGCGCGACGCGCCGCCTGCGACCATCGCGTCGACCAGCGCCTGCGCGACGCGCCGCGTGGTGCCTTCCCACCCGGCGTGCGCGACGCCGATCGGACCGGATGGATCGGCGACGAGTATCGGCACGCAGTCGGCCGCCGCGACACCCAGCAGCACGCCGGGTGTCATCGTCCACTGCCCGTCGGCGACGGGCCACGGCTCGACCTGCCGGTCGACGCGCACGATGTCGCGACCGTGCACCTGCTTCGTGCGCGTGATCTCGGCGAAGCCGAGGCGCCTCGCGAGCGCGTCGCGATTCCGTGCCTGCTCGTCGAGCGGGTACTGCGAGCCGGCAAGGCTCCCCTGCGCCCGGGTCGAGAATCCCGCGACGAGGCCGAGCGCTTCGAGCGCCGGCGAGAAGAGCAGACCATCGCGCTGCGTCCAAGCTTGCGTCATCGCGATGCTCATCTCGGCGTCGCGAACGCGAGGATCGCCGCGACGATCGCCGCGAGCGCACCGATGAGCCAGAAACGGATCGTGGTCTTCTCTTCGGGCCAACCGATGAGCTCGAAGTGGTTGTGCAGCGGTGACATCCGAAAGATTCGCTTGCCGCGAAGCTTGAAGCTGCCGACCTGCAGGATCACCGAGATGTTCTCGACGACGAAGATGACACCCGCGATCGGGAGCAGGAGAACGAATCCCGTCGTGAGCGCGATCGTGGCGAGCGTCGCTCCCAGGGCGAGCGCGCCGGCGTCTCCCATGATGAACTCCGCGGGGTGGACGTTGAACCACAAGAACGCGAGTAGCGCGCCGACCATCGCCGCGCAGAAGACGACGAGCCGGGGATAGCCACGCGCCGCCGAGATGAATGCGAAGGACAGGAACGCGAACACGCTGGTCCCTCCGGCAAGGCCGTCGAGACCGTCCGTGAGGTTCACACCATTGGAGGTAGCGACGATCGCGAACACGGCCAGCGCGACGAACAGGGCTGGGCCGATCTCCCACTCGCCGATGAGCGGGACATAGATGCCGGTGATGCCGAAGTGGCGCTGGATGTATAGGCCGGCCGCGACCGCCACGATCGTCTGCCAGATCAGCTTGTGCCGGCCACGGATGCCGAACCCATAGACCACATTGACGTAATCGTCGATCGCGCCGAGGACGCCTACGGCCAGGAGCACGCCCATCGGCACGATGGTCTGCGGCAGGAAGTCATCGCGCTCCTCGGGGGGCAGGGCGACGAGAACGATGAGCCACAACAACGCCGTGACCGCGATGAAGAGGATCCCTCCCATCGTCACAAGTCCTTGTTTGGTGACGAGGTGAGACGGAGGACCTTCACGGCGCACCTGCTTGCCCATCCTCAGGCGGCGCAGAAGTCGGATGTAGGGGTTACCGAAGACCAGTCCGAGGAGGAACGCCGCGAGGAGCACGCCGAGCGCGAGGATCGCCACTAGACGGTGACTCCGACGAGCGCGTCCGCGAGGCGGTCTAGGGCGAGCGAGTGCGAGCCCTTCACGAGGATCGTGTCGTCCGGGCGCCCCACGCGCTTGAGCAGCACGAGCGCCTCGGCGCCGTCGGCCACGACGTGCGTCTCCGCGAGGCCCGCACGCTTCGCCGCGGCGACGGCGGTGCGCGCGAGCTCGCCGACGCCGACGAGGACGTCGGCGCTCTTCGCGGCCGCGTGGCCGACCTCCTCGTGCGCGTCGGCGGACATCGTGCCGAGCTCGAGCATGTCACCGATCACAGCGATGCGCCGTCCCCGGACCTCGCGCAGCACCGCGAGCGCGGCGAGGACCGCGGCGGGGCTCGCGTTGTACGAGTCGTCGATGACCGTGAGGCGCGCGGCGCGGCGGATCTCCATGCGGTGACGCGGCTGCTCGAGCGTGCCGAGCGCGACGGCGGCCTCCTCGAGTGGCACGCCGAGCGCGTGCGCGCTGCCGAGCGCGGCGAGCGCCGCGACGACGACGTGCCGGCCGGGGAGCGGGACGCTCACCTCGGCGCGCTCGCCGCGATACGTCGCCGTGAAACGAAGCGGCTCGATGCCGCCCGCCCTCACGTCGGTCGCGCGGAGCGCCGCGTCATCGCTCTCGCCGAACAGCACGACGCGCGCCCGCGTTCGGGTCGCGAGAGCACGCACGCGCGCGTCGTCGGCGTTGAGGAGCGCGATGCCGTCCGCGGAGAGCGATTCGATGAGCTCGGCCTTGCCTGACGCGATCGCCTCGACGCTCGGCGTGCGCGAGAAGTGCACCGGGCGCTCCGGGATCCGCGTGATGACGCCGACGCGCGGACGCACGAGGCGGCAGAGGTCGGCGATCTCACCCGGAACGTAGAAGCCCATCTCGATCACCGCGACCTCGTGGCTCGGCTCGAGCCCGAGGAACGTGAGCGGCACGCCGATCTCGTTGTTGAACGACGCGGTCGTCTTGAGCACGCGGTAGCGCGCGCCGAGCGCGGCGGCGATCGCCTCCTTCGCGGTCGTCTTGCCGACGTTGCCGGTGATGCCGACCGCGGGGATCGGATGCTCGTCGCGGATGCGCTCGGCGAGCGCGCGAAGCGCGGCGAGCGATGAGGCGACCTGCACGACGACCGCATCGGCGGGCAAGCCAGGGATCGCTCGCTCGACCACCGCGGCGCTCGCCCCGCGCGCGAGCGCGTCGGCGACGAAGTCGTGACCATCGCGCTGGTCGCGCAGCGCGAAGAAGACCTCGCCAGGCCGAGCGATCCGCGAGTCGAACGCTCCGCCGGTGTAACGGGCGTCGCTATTCGGCTTTCCATTGATGACCCGACCGCCCGATGCATCGAGAAGATCGCCGAGCGTGAACACGAGCGAATCGTAACTACGGTCGATCCGGCTGCACGCGCGCGTTTCGGAGCGCGTCCAGCGCGATGTTGCGGAAGGTGTTCATCGCGGTGACCGTGCCGAGGAGCTTCGACTGCGGGCGCTCGAGGACGATGACCGCGACGAACTTCGGATCGTTCGCCGGTGCGAAGCCCGCGAACGACGAGACGTACGCATCATCGACGTAGCGACCGTCGTCGCTCGGGATCTGCGCCGTCCCGGTCTTACCTGCGACGCTGAAGTGCGCGACCGACGCGAGGTTGGCGATGCCGTTGTCCACGGTCGACGTGAGCATCGAGCGTAGGGTCGCCGCGGTCTCCGGCGTGATCGGTCGCCGCACCGCGACCGGGGCATTGCGATGCTCGCCATGAGCATCGCGACGCGCCGCGACGACGTACGGCTTGTACAGCGTGCCGCCGTTCGCAATGGCGGCATACGCGGCGGCGAGTTGCAGCGGCGTGACCGCGATACCCTGACCGTAGGCGATGGTGCCGAGGTCCACCGGGTACCACTCGGCGAGAGCGCGCAGGTCGCCGTTCGCCTCGGCCGAGAGATCGACGCCGGTCGCTCGTCCGAAGCCGAACGCGTCGAGATACGAACGCAGCTTCTCCGCGCCGAGCTTCGACGCGACGAAGACGGCGCCCGCGTTCGCGGACCGTTCGAGGACCTGCGTGACGCTCGTGGTCCCATACGACTTGCCCTGCGCGTTGCAAAGGCGCCGCCCACCGATGACGGTGCATCCAGTGTCTTGGTACGTCGTCGTCGGTGTCACGACGTTCTGATCGATCGCCGCCGCGATGGTGATCGCCTTCATCGTCGATCCCGGCTCGTACGTCCAGGAGATCGCACGGTCCATGAGCGCGAGCGGATCGGCCTTCGCGACGGCGGCCGGGTCGTACGTCGGATACGAGGCGATGGCCAGCACCGCGCCGTCGCGCGGATCGAGGATCACCGCGGAGCCGCCGGTCGCCTTCTCCTTCTCGATCGCCTCGCGCAGCCATCGCTCGACAGAGCTCTGCACGACGAGGTCGATCGTGAGGGTGAGGTCCGTCCCATCGACCGGTGCGACCGCCGTGCGAAGGCCGATCGCGAGCTCACGGTCCTTCGGGTCCTTTTCGACGACGAGCCGTCCCGGAACGCCGCGGAGCACCGCGTCGTAGCGGCCCTCGATCCCGTACTGGCCCGCCCCGTCGTCGTTCACGAAGCCCAGGACGTGAGCACCGATGCTGTCGTTCGGATAGAGGCGCTTCGGCTCGGTCTCGAAGCCGAGCCCGACGATGCCCAGTGCCTCGATCGCGCGGGCGGTGTCTTCGGCGAGACGCCGCTTCAGGTACATCCACTCCGCGCCCGAGTCGAGCGCGGCGCGCACGGACTCCGACGTCGTCCCGAGGAGTGGCGCGAGCTTCGCCGCGGCAGCCGCGTGATCGGGCACGCGCTTCGGGATCGCGTAGAGCGAGCGCAGCGGGACGGTGGTCGCGAGGAGCGCGCCGGTCCGGTCGCGCACGACGCCGCGCTGGGCGGCGAGAACGAGGTCGCTTCGCACCTGCTCGGTGGCGCCCTCGAGCAGCGCGGAGCGTCCGATGGTCTGCCAGTAGCCGACGCGCAGCGACAGGAGGAGCGTGGCGCAGGCGAAGGCGGCGAAGAGAACGCGCAGCCGCCCTGGGGAGACGGTCTCCGTCACTACCTTCCACTCCTCACGGCCTCCGGGCTGCTCGCTCCCCAGCAGCAGCCCGAGGCGTCACTGCTTCGCGGTGATCGGTTCGAGTTGGACGACGGGGATCGAGGGCACGCGTGCCAGGCCGAGACGCTGGGCTTCGGTCTCGATGCGCGCGGGTGCGTCGAGGCGTGCGTTCTCGACCTCGAGGAGCGCGTTCTGGCGGCGAAGCTCGTCGCGCACCTGTTCGAGCCGCTGCGCCTCATAGCCCCGCGTCGAGACGGTCGTCGCCTGCGCGAGGTACAGCATCGCCAGCACGAAGACGAACGCGATGACCGCGCTCACCGCGACGAACGTGCGGATCTCCCAGGTCGTGCCTCCGCGGACGCGGCGCGTGACCCGCGCGGCGTGACGGGGACGCGGCTGCCGCACGTGGCGCACCGGCGCCACGCGGACCGCCTGCGAGGCGATCACGAGGCGATCTTCTCGCCGACTCGAAGGACTGCGCTGCGGGCGCGCGGGTTGCGTGAGACCTCCGCCGAGTCCGCACGAAGCGGACGCCGGGTAACCACACGCAAGCCCGCGCGGTGCCCGCAGACGCAGGTGGGGAGGTGGGGAGGACAAATGCAGTCGCGCGATTCGCGGAGCATGAATCGCTTCACGATCCGGTCCTCGAGCGAGTGGAACGCGATGACCGCGAGACGACCCTGTGGACGCAGGAGCGAGAGCGCGGCGTACAGGCCCTTCTCGAGACTGCCGAGCTCGTCGTTCACCGCGATGCGCAGCGCCTGGAAGACGCGCGTCGCGGGATCGACGGAGCGTGAGCGCTGCTGCTTTACGCCGAACACGAAGCGTCCGAGATCGTCGGCCGTGAGGAACGGCTCGCGCGCGCGGCGCCGCACGATCGCGCCGGCGATGCGGCCGGCCTCCGGCTCCTCGCCGTACTCGGCGAAGACGCGGCGCAGCTCGGGCTGATCCCAGGAGTTCACGATGTCGGCCGCCGTGACGCGAAGGTCTGGGTCGGCGCGCATGTCCAGCGGTCCTTCGGCGCGAAAGCTGAAGCCTCGCTCCGGGTCAGCGAGCTGGATCGACGAGAGGCCGAGGTCGAGGAGCGCGCCGTCGATCTGGTCGAAACCGTGTTCGCGCGCTGTGACGTCGCAAAGCGCGAAGTTGCTCCGAACGAGAACGGCTCTGTCTCCGAACCGGGCAAGGACACGCCGCGCCTCATCGAGCGCCTTTGGATCGACGTCGAGGCCGAGAAG
Source organism: Candidatus Limnocylindria bacterium (assembly GCA_044866725.1). Lineage (GTDB taxonomy): Bacteria > Chloroflexota > Limnocylindria > P2-11E > P2-11E > CF-39. The sequence goes on from JBIOUD010000013.1 coordinate 9,346, forward strand.
CCGGCCGGACGGAGCGGTCCGCTCGAGGACAGCCTCGGCGTGGCCTCCCGCTCCGACCGTACCGTCGAGGAAGCGGCCACCTTCGCCGGGACCAAGTTCGGCGAGAACTTCGGCCAGGAGAACCGGCTCATGCAGCCTCCCATCGCTAGACCCCGAGATCCTTGAGGTCATCGGCGATCGCGCTCTGGACGCTCGCGAGGTTCGCGCGCCACCGTCCGGGCTCCCAGACCTCGAGGTGGTCGGAGTTCCCGATGACGACGGCTTCGTCCGTGAGGCGCGCGTACTCCCTGAGGTGCGCCGGGATCGTGAGCCTCCCCTGCGCATCGGGGTCACCCTCGTGCGCGCCGGCGAGGAGGAAATGACGAAAGCGCGTCGCGGCCGGATCGGTGCGCGGCCGCTTTGCGATATCGGCGTTGAGCGCGGTCCACTCGGGCGCGGGCCATACGGCAAGACATTCGCCCGTCCAACGTGTCACGACCGCCCCTTCCTTGAAGCGGCCGCGGAACTTGGCCGGAATGGCGAGGCGCCCCTTCTCGTCCAGCGAGTGGGCGAATTCGCCAGCGAAATAGACTTCCAATCACCCTTCCCGGTCTGGAGGACGGTTCCCCACCGTTCCCCACGATTCACCACGCAGGCGGCAGTATCCCCCACCACGCGGCGCTGTCAAGGGGCGATTCGGCTGTCTGCGACCCGCTCGCGACCGAAACCCTCTCAACGCCGCGCACCCCATCCCCAGCTCGGGATGGGGTCCCCCGCGGCGCGGGGGCCTCGGTCACTCGCGGGTCGCGCGCTCTCTTAGAGGGGTCTCACGGGAAGCGGATGTTCGCCCGCGTGGTCGACGCGGAACGCGCGGCCGCCATCGCGAGCGCTGACAACTTCGACCAAACGTTCGT
>JBIOUD010000014.1:0-17625 GCA_044866725.1 Candidatus Limnocylindria bacterium
CTCGACCGTCAGCCGCCGACGCTCGCGCTCGGTGCACCCGCTGCGAACGCGCGTGTCGAGGGCCCGACGGTCACCGTGACCGGTACGTCGGAGCCGGGGGCGACGATCGCGATCGACGGGCGCACCGTCTTCACCGCGCAGGACGGCTCGTTCACCGACCGGTTCCCAGCCACGCCGGGTCCGCTCACCATCACCGTCGTCGCGAAGGATCGCGCCGGCAACGAGATCACCGTGAAGACGCCGATCACCGTCGTAGCGCCGACGCAGACCGTTCCGCTGAACGTGCTCGTCGTCCTCGACAACGCACGCGTGAGGCCGGGGCAGATCGTCACCGCGCAGATCCTCGTGACCGCCAACGGCCAGCCGCGCGCGAACGAGCAGGTCACGCTGTCCGTCGGCGTCGTCACGATCGGATCGGCGCGCACGAATTCCGTCGGCATGGCCACGCTCGGATTCGCCGCCCCACCGAATGAGGGCGAGGCGTTCGTCGTCGTCCTCGCGTCCGGCGGTGCGTCGGGCCGCGCGAGCCTCACCGTCGCGAAATAGTCCTCGGGGCGATACTGCCCCGAGTGACCTCTGCCGACCTCGTCCTCTTCTCCATCCTCGGTGGGACCGCGTTGCTGCTCTACGGCGTGCGCCTCGTTGGCGAGGGATTGCAGCGCGCGGCTGGCACACGCCTTCGGCACCTCCTCTCGACGCTCACCGGCAACCGCTTCAAAGCGCTGCTCGTCGGCGCCGGCGTGACCGCGGTCCTGCAGTCGTCGAGCGCGACGACGGTCATGCTCGTCGGGTTCGCCTCCGCGGGATTGCTGTCGCTGCGACAGACCATCGGCGTCATCCTCGGCGCGGATATCGGCACGACGGTCACGGTGCAGCTGCTCGCGTTCGACCTCCTGGCCCTGTCGCCGCTCGTCGTGTTCATCGGCTGGCTCCTCTGGGCGATCGGCCGCAACACCGCGCGCTACGTGGGTCAGGCGATCCTCGGCTTCGGCTTCCTCTTCCTCGGGATGAAGCTCGTCGCCGACGGGACCGCACCACTCGCGCAGAGCGCCCTCTTCGCCGACGTGCTCGCCGCGCTGACTGGCCAGCCGCTCCTGCTCCTGCTCATCGCTGCGCTGTTCTCGGGTGTCGTGCGCTCGAGCGCCGCGACCATCGGCTTCGCGCTCTCGCTCGCAGCGGCCGGGGTGCTCTCGCTCGCCGGCGCGATCCCGATCATCTTCGGCGCGAACATCGGCACGGCGGCGACGGCGCTCATCGCGGCCGTCGGCCAGAACGCCGAGGCGCGGCGCGTCGCCGCGGCACACGCCGCGTTCAAGGTCGTGGGCGTCGCGCTGTTCTTTCCCTTCATCTCGCCGTTCGCGGACCTCGTCGCGCGGACCGCGCCGGACGTGCCGCGGCAGATCGCGAACGCCCACTCGATCTTCAACATCGCCGTCGCGGCGCTCTTCCTCCCGCTCAGCGAGTGGGCCGCGGGCATCTTCACCCGGCTCATCCCGCAGACCGCCCCGACCACGATCGGCGCGATGTACCTCAACGACCAGACGCTCGACACACCTGCCGTCGCACTCGGCCAGGCCGTGCGTGAGACGCTCCGGATGGGAGACGTCGTCGTCTCGTCGCTGAAGGAATCGATCATCGTCCTCGAGAAGAACGACGAGGCGCTCATGCGCCAGGTCATCACGCGCGACGACCTCATCGACCGACTCGAGGAGGACATCAAGCAGTTCCTCGTAAAGCTCGGCGCGCAGCAGCTCACCGAAGAGCAGGCCGAGCGCGAGACCGCGCTCATCTTCGTCATCGCGAACCTCGAGGAGATCGGCGACGTCGTCGAGAAAGGGCTCATGGAGCTGGCCGAGAAGAAGATCCGCGGCGGGCACTCCTTCAGTCAGCAGGGCTGGGGCGAGATCCACGACGTGCACGGCAAGGTCGTGGAGAACCTCGAGCTCGCGCTGTCGGCGCTCGCGGCGCAGGACCCGTCGATCGCCGAGAAGGTCATCCGCCACAAGTCGCGCATCAACCTGCTGGAGCGCCAGCTGCGTCAGAGTCACATCGATCGGCTGCATTCCGGGCTGCGCGAGTCGATCGACACCTCGAGCCTCCACCTCGATCTCCTCGCGAACCTGAAGCGGGCAAACTCGCTCGCGGCGGGTATCGCCTACGCGGTGCTCGGCCGGCACCGCGTCGCGAACGATGATGCCTAGGGCGCTCGTCGGGACGTCGGGCTGGTCGTACTCGTCGTGGCGGCCGAAGTTCTACCCCAAGGCGATGAAGCCGAAGGACTTTTTGCCCTTCTACGCGTCGAAGTTCAAGACGATCGAGATCAACTACACCTTCAGCCATCTGCCGACCGAGAAGAACGTCGCGCAGTGGACCGCGGCGACGAGCGAGGACTTCGTGTTCGGCCTCAAGGCGTCGCGGCAGATCACGCACCGCGCGCAGCTGCGCGAGCCCGCGAGCACGCTGCCGCTCTTCTACGACCGTGCGCGGATGCTCGGTCCGCGGTTCGGGCTCGTGCTTTACCAGACGCCGCCGTGGGTGAAGCGCGACGACGACAGGCTCGCCATGTTCCTCGCGTCGCTGCCGCGGGACATCCGCAGCGGGCTCGAGGTCCGCCATCCGTCGTGGTACGTCGACGAGGTGTACGAGCTCCTGCGTACGGCGAACGTCGCGCTCGTTCACGCGGAGGGGGAGAAGGCGCCGTCGCCCGTCGAGACCGTCGGCGCGACCGCCGACTTCGCGTACGTCCGGCTTCGCGCTCGTGAGGGCTACCGCCCGAAGGCCGTGCGCGCGTGGTCGGACCGGCTGCGGGAGATGCTCGCCGCGGGCAAGGACGTCTATGCGTACTTCCGGCACGACGACGACGGCAGGAACGCGATCGCGGCGATGCGGCTGCGCGACGCGCTCGCGTGATCAGCGACGGGCTCATCTCGCTCGTCGTGATCGCAGGCGGCGTGCTCTTCATCGTGTTCGCGCAGGTCGCGCGCCGCCGCGCGGTCGCCGAGCGCGGGGCGAGCCTCCGCACGAGCGGTGGACTCGCGCAGCTCCTTCCGTACTTCTTCTGGGTGCCGTACCTCGTCGTCGCGCTCCGGCTCGGTCCAAGTGCGCCGATCGACGGGACGTTCAGGCTCATCGGCGTCGCCGTCTCGGTCGTTGGCGTCGCGTACTCGCTCTGGGCGATCGTCACGCTCGGCCGTCACTACGACCTTTTGCTCGAGGTCCACGCCGGTCACGAGCTCGTGCGCGGCGGGCCGTTCGCGATCGTGCGGCATCCGGTCTACACCGGCCTCGCGCTGCATTTCCTCGGTGCGTGTCTAGCGACAGGGAACGTCCTCCTCATACTTGGGACGCTTTTCGGCTCGTTCCCGGCCTTCTACGTGCGCGCGCGTGCCGAGGAGAAGCTGCTCCGAGAGCGGTTCGGCGCGGAGTACGAGGCCTACGCGAAAGAGGTGGGAATGCTGGTCCCGTTCCTCTAACCTCTGCGGCCAGGGGAGCAGTTACGCGTAGGAGGAAAGCGTGAACTGGCTCGCCATCATCATTGCCGCGATCGCCAACATGGTCATCGGCTTCCTTTGGTACGGGAACTGGGCCTTCGGCAAGAGCTGGATGCAGCTGCAGGGCCGCGCGATGGGTGAAGGTCAGCAGCCCGGCCCGCTCTACGCACTGACGATCGTCGGTGCGGTCGTGCAGGCGATCACCATGGCCTGGTTCATGTTGCAGACGGGCACGAACAACGGCGCCGGCGGCGCGCTCATCGGCCTGTACGTCGGTCTCGGCTTCATCGCGACGGCGATGTTCGCGGACGTCCTCTTCGCCGGTCGACCGCCGCGCCTCTACGCGATCACCGCGGGTTACCAGGTGCTCGCCGCGGTGGTGCAGGGCGCGATCATCGGCTTCATGGGCGCGGGGATGTGATCAGCCGGCGCGCTTCGGGAAGAGCCTCGCGGCGATCGCCGATGCGGCGATCGTGAGCGCCGCGGCCGCGAGGGCCGCGCTCGACTGGCCGATGCTCACGACACCCGCGGCCACGCCGAGCCCGAGCACGACGAAGCTGAACTCGCCGATCTGACCGAGACCGACCCCGAGCTGGAGCGGGCGCGACGGCACGCTGAAGGCGGCCGCGAGCGCGGCGACGACGGCGATCTTCAGCACGACCAGCCCGAGGAAGAGGAAGAGCCAGCCCGGCTCCGCCGCGACCGCGCGCGGATCGACGAGCGTGCCGATCGCCACGAAGAACATCACCGCGAAGAGATCGCGGAACGGCAGCACCTCACGGCGCGCCTCGCGCGCGATCGGCCGGATCGAGAACAGCACGCCGGCCACGAACGCGGAGAGCGCGACCGGGACCGAGAACAGCACCGCGCCGATGCCGGCGGTCGCGAGCGCGGCAGAGACCGCGAGGATGAGGAACGAGTCGGGCTGGTCCTTCACCGACTCGAGCAGGCGCGGGACGGCCCATCCCTGGACGATGTACGCGAGGCCGACGAAGAGGAGGGCCCGCGCGAGCGCGACGATCGGTGAGTCACCGCTCGGCGCGAGGAGCACCGCGAGGAGCGTTGCCGCGATGAGCGTCACGGCGTCCTGGAGGATCGCCCACACGACCATCGCGCGCTCGGTCGCCGGATCGGTAGTGCGTTTCCGGCTCCGGCTGATGTTCACGACGACGACCGAGCTCGAGAGCGCGGCGACGAGGCCGAGCGTGACGCCGCCGAGGAGCGGCGCGCCGAGCGCCACGAGCGCGGCGGCTCCGAGCGCCGTGATGAGCGCCACCTGCAGCGGCACCGCGAGGAGGATGCCGCGCGGCTCTTTCGCGAGCGACCGGAGATCGAGCTCGATGCCGACCTCGAACAGAAGGAGCACGACGCCGACATCCGCGAGCAGCTCGATCTGCGCTCGGTCGGCGACGTACCCGGGTGTGAACGGGCCGACGAAGAGTCCCACCGCGAGGTAGCCGACGACCGCCGGTAGCCCAAACCGGCGCGCCCCGACGCCGACGAGACCTGCGACGAGCAGCACGAGACCGATCTCGAGGACGGGGATCGCTTGCTCCATCTACCCCGGCAGGCTAACCGCCTGAGCCTGTCAGGGCGTCGTGATGAGGAGCCGCGCGAGATGGTCCTCAGCCCCGCGACTGAGGACGACGTACGCGCCATCGGGCGACCAGCGGCTGATGAACCCCCACGGCTCCAGGAGCAGCGCCACCCGCCCGCGCTCGAGGTCGGCGACGAGCACGGCGCGCGGCCCGCGCAGCGCGTCGGTCACGCCGGAGGTCACCGACAAGAAGCGGCCGTCCCCGCTCCAACGGATGCCGCCGACGAACGGACCCGCGAACGAGCCGAGTCCCGCGAGCACGACCGGCTTCTGGTCGCAGAGGTGCATCGCGACCAGCTCCTTGCCCTGGACCCACGCCGCGAGATCGCCGCGCGGCGACAGCCACACCTCTCGGGTCTGCGGGAGGATCGTCTCGACGAACGCGCCAGCGGCCACGTCGTAGAGGTGCGTCTCGAAGAAGTACCCATCGAGGTCGGTGCGCTGGACCATCGCGAATCTCGCGTCGCCGGACACGGTCAGGTACTCGTCGTCGACCTCGCGCTCCGGCTCCGGGAGCTCAGGGGGTTCGAACACGGTCGCGATCGCGCCGCTGCGCACGTCGAGCCCGAACAGCGGGGTCGGGTCGTCGTCCGCGCGCACGAACACGTGGTCCGCGTCGGGCCACGACTGCGGCGACCACACACCGACCGCGAGCAGCCGCGCCGGCGTCGTCAGCTCGCGCACGAAGAGCGCGGGCTCGCCGGACCCGGGGTCGGTCGCGCGATACACGATCCGCGCGCCGTCCGGCGACTGGAGCAGTCGCCCCTGCATCGCCCAATCGAATTCGCGCGTGATCCCTCCGGAGGTACTCGTCTCCCACCAGCGACCTCCGGCGACGCCGCTCGCGAGGAACGAGCCGTCGAGCCCGAAGACGACGAGGTCGTCGACGCGGTGCGGCAGCAGCACCGCGCTCGCCTTCACCGTGGCGAGCGGCTTCAGCGCGGTGCCGCACGCTGCGATGGTCGAGACGCTGGGGATGGCGACGGGCTCGACGACGACGCTCGGGGCTGGCGTCGCGCCGGGCGCGGCGGTGCAGGCAGCGAGGACGAAGATGGCGAAGACGAGCCGGCGCATCAGCACATAGTCAACGCCGACGAGCTGCCGCGGGTTCGCCGGGCCTAGCTGGAGGGGATCGCCCAGTCCGTCGGCACGATGTGAAGCCAGGTCTGGCCGGGCGACAGCAGCATGCGCTCGCCACCCTGCGAGACGAAGGTGAACGGGTCGAACCATGTGGCCCGGTACCACGTGCCGTCTTGGCGGCGGCCGTCGCGGAACATCGTCGCCGGGCCGGTGCCGGTGAGGCGCATGTCGAGGCTGAACGCGCCGCCGGCGTCCTCCTGGATGTTCGTCGTGATGATGTCGGTGTTGATGACCACGATGTTCTTCGCGGCGATCGTGACGTTGTTCGCCGCGTCGACCTCCCGGACCCAGGCGCGGCCGTTGCTCTGGTAGCGCTGATACGTGTTCACCGAAGGATCCCACTGGTAGCGCACCGCGGCGGTCGGCCGGTACGGGATGTCGATGAGCGACGCCGGGACGCTGCCGACAAAGCCGCCGGCGGAGGGGCTGTGCGCGGCGCTCACCAGGAAGTCCCACGACGGGATCTGCACGGGAGCGCCGCCGCCCTGGTTGTTCGCGCCGGCGCGGATGGAGGCGCCGGTCGCGAAGAGGTTGTGCGGCGCGACCTTGCCGTCGACGTTGGAGCGGAAGAATGACGCGCCCTCGCCGAACTGCGGCGAGACGATGACGTAGTTCCCGTTCGCGATGTCGCGGTAGACGAGGTCGCTCGTGGATTGCGACGCGCCCGACGCGACGAGGATGCCGCGCACCATCGGGGTCGTGTAGCGGTCCGAGTACCGAACGCTGCGCACGGCGCCGACCATGTCGGGGTCCTGCGAGTGGAAGTAGCCGGCGAGCCTGGTGATGAAGCCCTCCACGAGGAGCTCGACGACCATGTCGGCGCGGCTGATGCCGTAGTGCGGGCGCGCATCCGGTGCGTTGTCGATCTTCACCGCGATCGCTCGGCGCGCGAGCAGCGGCGACGCGAACGCCTGCTGACCGCTGAGCGGCCAGCACGTCGTGCAGCGGTTGTTGAGGCCCGCAGCCGAGACCCAGCCGTCCGATGACCACGCGAGCGCCGTGCCGGTCGAGCGCAGCACGCCGACGTGCGACGTCCCGTCGATGAGCGACGTCAGCGCGGCCATGTCGCCCTTGCCGTCCTTGTTCCAGTCACCGGCGACGACGCGCGTCTCGAGCCAGGGGAGCGCGAACGGCGCGAATGTCGCGATCCCCGTCGTGTCCGTGAGCGCCAGGTTCTGCGCGCCGCCGAAGCGATGGACGCGGATCGAGCCGTCGCCGTACCAGTAGAAGCTCAGCAGATCCGTCTTCCCGTCGCCGTCCTGATCGGTAGCGACGAACTTCGCCTTCGAGATGTCGTACGTGCCCACCGCCGATGCCCACACGCCCGCCCAGCCGTTCACGGGCTGCAGGCCGATCGGCGTCGGGTCGAACACGTGGATCTTGATCTGGAAGTCGGGGTACTGGTAGACGGACGCGATCTGATCGGGACCGGTCGTCCGGGTGAAGCGACCGACGACGAAGCGTGCGCGCGCCGTGTCGTACTGGCCCGGGCCGGAGGCGTACACGCCCTCGTTGCCGTTGTAGAGGAAGCGCGTGCCGTCGGACTCGAGGTAGTGGATGCGCATGTCGAAGTTGTCGTACTGGTAGATGAAGAGCAGCCCGTTGTTCCCGACTGCGGAGAAGTTGCCCGCGAGGATCGCCTTCGTGCGCGACCACGCGTAGCCGCTGGATGACCACCATCCGGCGTTCCCGGTGAAGACGAAGGACGAGCCGGTCGAGATGAACACGAGCAGACGAACGCTCGTGCCCCCGTCGTCGTAGAGCGCGATGAGGTCGGTCTTCTTGTCGAAGTTCGCGTCCGTGGCGGCCCACTTCATCCGGCCGATGTCGAATGAGCCCGCGCCACCCGCGAACCAGTCCGCGACGGTGAACTTCTCCGTCGTCGCCGCGGCGTCCTTCTCGAGGACCTGGATCTTCAGGCTGAGGTTGTCGGTCGGATCCGAGATCGTGGCGATCTGGCTCGCGCCGGTGCCCTTGAAGTCTCCGGCGAGCGGGATGCCCGCGGCGGGCGTCTGGGCGGCGGCGGTGTGCTCGGCCGGCATGACCGTGGGGATGAGCCAGACGAGCGAGATCGCCAGCGTCAGCGCGAACGCAGCGGCGCGCCTCATCGCTGGCAAGATACCGGACGCTCGGTCAGCCGCTGCACGCCCATCCGGCGGTCTGAACGTGAGTCAGGCCGCGGCGTGACGATTACGCGAAGGTGCGGTCCTCGTACGGGATGCCGGCGATGGCCTCGCGCTTGGTCTTCCCGCTGATGAGGTGGTCGGCCATGGAGAGGCCCATCTCTGAGGCGATGTCCATGTCGACGTACTTGTACAGGCCCTGACGCCCGCCGGTCACGAGGTTGTCGAAGCGCATGAGCTCATTCATGAGCGCGTCGATCGCCGCCTCGTAGCCGACCATGTAGACGGGGTACCCGAACGTCGAGCGCAGGACGACGCTCTCCGCGAGCTCGCTCTCCTTCATGAAGCCCTCTTCGGCGAGCTCCTTCGCGCACTGGCGGCCGAGCTCCTCGGCCGACGCCGTCCAGATGCGATCGCCGACGTCGCAGGTGATGTCGCAGAGGAGCACCGTCTCGTCGGGCGCGCACACCTCCGAGCCGCCGTAGTTCCGCGTCTCGGAGAGACGGTTGAAGGTCTTGTTCGTGAAGTAGATGGACTGCGCCGGCAGCGCCTTCGGCCGCTTCACCCGCAGACCGACGATCGTGAGCGCGCGGAACCGCAGGTGGCGGGCCGCAGCCTTCGCCTCCGGCGTGACCGCATCGCCAAGCAGATCGATGAGCGCGGGCAGGGGCGCCGTGTTCACGATCGAGTCGCACTCGATGCGCCGCTCGGGCGACGCCGCGCCGCGGTACGGGTTGCCGCCGTCGGTCTCTGTGCCGGACGCGAGCTGCGTGAGCTGCCCATCCTTCTTCGTCGAGGGGACGCTACGGACCCACACCGCGCAGACGCGATCGCCCTGCGTCTCGATGCGCGTGACGAGCGTGTTCGTGAGCGTCTGGTTGCGCGGGTCGGCGTTGCGGATCCGATCCGCGAGACGATCGCTGATGAGGCCGGCACCCTTCGGCGGGTAGTAGAGCTCGATGACGAGCGGCGCATAGCGGTGCTCTGTGCCGGTGATCTTCGCGCGTCCCTTGCGCAGTGACGACATCACGACCTTCATGAGGGAGATGTGCGGGATGCGGTGCTGCGCGAACGACGCGGCGAGCTGGCTCGGCGGGACCCCCCAGACCTTCGTCGTGTACGGACCGAAGAAGAGGCCGTACAAGGTGCGCCCCATCGCCTGGACCACCCAGTCCTCAGCGGAGACGAGCGCGCGCGGCCGGACCTTACGGCGCAGCGCCTCCACCGAATAGTCGAAGAACGCGCGCGCCGCGAGGAACGGCGACATCGACTTCGCGATGTCGAGCGCCTCGAGTGGGTACTTGTAGTACTTGCCGCGGAACTTTATGCGCACGTTCTTCGCGCGCGCCGGGAACCCGTCGTGCGCGATCTCCTTGAACATGTCGAGGACACGCTGATTCCGCGCGTGGTACGCGTGCGGACCGAAGTCGAAGCCGGCACCGGTGTCGCCGCGCAGCGTCGTAGCCAGGCCACCGAGGAACTCCTGTGCCTCGATGAGCGTGACCTGCTGCCCGTGCTCGGCGAGGTTGGCGCCGGCCGCGAGACCACAGATGCCGCCGCCGATGATGACCGTGTGACCCAGGGGGACCTCCGTGAATTAGGGGAATTTCGAGGTTATCCGAACCAAACGAGACCCGCAGGTCGTCTCCCGCGTTCCCTCTGCGTCCGGCGTGCCGGACTAGGATCGCGAGCCGTGCGACGGACGTACCGCGGCAAGGACATCGAGGTCACGTTCGACCTCGACCTCTGCACGCACATCGGCGAGTGCATCCGCCGCGCGCCGGGCGTCTTCGAGCTTCGCCGGCGACCGTGGATCGTGCCGGACGCGGCCAGCGCCGACGAGGTCGCCACGGTGGTCGAGCGCTGCCCCAGCGGCGCGCTCCAGTACCGGCGCCTCGATGGCGGTCCGGACGAGAGTGCTCGACAGACGCCGAGCGTCGTGCCGATCCGCAACGGTCCGCTCCTGGTGCGCGGTCGCGTCGACGTGAAACACGAGGACGGCTCGATCGAGTCGCTCCCGCGCGCCTCGCTCTGTCGCTGCGGGCAGTCCGCGAATAAGCCGTTCTGCGACAACACGCACCTGCGCATCGGGTTCCGCGCGCCCGGCGAGGTCATCCACATCGAGCTGTCGCCGGTACGCACGACATCGGGTGAGCCGATCGCGAAGAGCACCGACCCGCGAGGCGAGTGAGTTAGATCGCGGCGGCTTTCGCGGCCATCAAGGCGCCGCCTGCCGCGATGGCCACGCCCGCGAAGAAAAATGCCTCCGTGCCGGGAGAGGAGACGCATGCTCCGGCCTGCGCTCCGGCGCAGCTGATCGTCCGGGGGAGCATCAGCCAGATGATCGTCGCCCCGATCCCGAAGAGCTGAGCGCCGATCGCGAGCGCGGGTCGGTCGAGCCGTGTCGCGGCGAAGATCGCAATGAGGAGGACAGCGAGCGCGACAACGCCGTACGAGAGGTACAGGAGCGCGAGCGCGACGCCGCCGACGACGCTCAGCGCGACGAGGGCGAACGTACGGTTCACGCTCCGGCGAGCGCCTCCTTCACGAGACCGGGGATCTCGCTCGGCGCGTTCGCGACCGGGATGCCCGCGTCCTCGAACGCTTTCACCTTGGACTCCGCGGTCCCCTGGTTCCCCGACACGATCGCACCGGCGTGCCCCATGCGCTTCCCCGGGGGCGCGCTCCGACCCGCGATGAACGCGACCGCCGGCTTCTTGCCGAACGCGCGCATGTACTCGGCGGCCTTCTCCTCGGCGCTCCCGCCGATCTCGCCGACGATGACGATGACCTCGGTCGCATCGTCCTCGTTGAGGAGGCGCACCGCATCCGGCGTCGGCAACCCGATCACCGGATCGCCGCCGATGCCGATGCACGTCGATTGACCGAGCCCGTTGCGCGAGAGCGCGTCGGCGATCTCGTAGGTGAGCGTGCCCGAACGGGACACGAAGCCCACGGGCCCAGGCGAGAAGTTCTCCGCCGGCATGATCCCGACCTTGCACTGGCCCGGCGTGATGAGACCAGGGCAGTTCGGGCCGATGAGCGTGGACGAGGAGCGCTCGAGCACACTCGCGACCCTCAGCATGTCCTGCACCGGCGTGCCCTCGGTGATGCACACGACGACACCGAGCTCGTTGTCGATCGCTTCGAGCATCGCGTCCATCGCGCCGGGGGCGGGGACGAAGATGATCGATGCGTTCGCGCCGGTGGCATCGACGGCCTGCGCCACCGTGTCGAAGAGCGGGATCCCGTCGACCTTCGTGCCGCCGGAGCCGGGCTTCGTGCCGGCGACGACCTGCGTGCCGTACTCCTTCATCCGCCCGGCGTGGAACGAGCCCTCGCGCCCGAGCCCCTGCACGACGAGCTTCGTTTCGCGCCCGACGAGCACACTCATGCGCGCTTCGCCGCGGGGAGCTCCGGCTTGCCGCCGGCCGCGAGACGGACCGCCTCGACCGCGGCGGCGTCCATCGTCGCGCGTGACTCGAGCGGCGCGCCCTCGAGAAGCTTGCGACCCGCCTCGGCCTCCGTCCCGGAGAGGCGAATGACGAGCGGGACCGCAGGCGGGTGCTGGGCGATGACCGAGAGGATCCCCTTCGCGACCTCGTCGCCGCGGGTGATGCCGCCGAAGATGTTGATGAGGACGCTCTTCACCTTCTTATTGGCGAGCACGATCTCGAGCGCGGCCTTGACGACCGCCTCCTTCGCGCCGCCGCCGACGTCGAGGAAGTTCGCGGCGTGCCCGCCGGCGTTCTTCACCGCGTCGAGCGTGCCCATGACCAGGCCGGCGCCGTTCCCGATGATCCCGACGTCGCCGTCCAGCTGGACGTAGCTGAAGCCGAGCGCGCGTGCGCGCTCCTCGACCTCCTCGTCCGGGCTGACCTCTTTCCAGTCGCGCAGCTCGGTCTGCCGGTAGAGCGCGTTGTCGTCGATGTCGAGCTTCGCGTCGCCGGCGATGACCGACCCATCGGTCTGGATGAACAGCGGGTTGATCTCGACGAGCATCGCGTCCGTCTTCACGTACATGCCGTACAGGCGCTGGGCGATGTCCGCGACGGCGTTGCGCTGGTCGCCGGGCACGCCCGCATCGAAGCAGAGCGCGCGCGCCTGATAGGGGAGGAGACCGAGGACCGGATCGGGCCAGCCGCGCGCGATCTTCTCGGGCGAGGATGCCGCGACCTCCTCGATGTCCATGCCACCGACCATGGAGAGCATCACGACCGGGCGGCGACGGTCCCGGTCGAGCGTGATCCCGAGATAGAGCTCTTTCGCGATGGACGCGGCCCGCTCGACGTACACCTTGCGCACGCGCAGGTCCTTGATGCGCATGTGCAGGATCGCGCTGGCGTGGTCGCGCGCTTCGGCCGGCGTCTTCGCTACCTTGATGCCGCCGGCCTTGCCGCGGCCGCCCGCGTGCACCTGCGCCTTCACGACGACGGTCCCGCCGAGCGCGCGCGCAGCGGCCTCGGCCTCTTCGGGTGTCGTGGCGATGCGACCTTCGGGGACCGCGATGGAGGCGCGAGCGAGCAGCTGCTTCGCCTGGTACTCGTGGAGCTTCACGGGGTGGACCGAGGATATCGTCGCCCGATGAGACGCGTGTCCGTGGTCGGCGGGTCGTGCAGCGGGAAGACGACGTTCGGTCGCTCGTTGGCCGAGATCCTCGGCGTGCCGTTCGTCGAGCTCGATGCGCTGAACTGGCAGGCGAACTGGACGATGACCGACGAGAGCGTCTTCCAGGACGCCGTCCGGCGGGACACCGCCGGAGACGAATGGGTCGTCGACGGCAACTACAGCGGCCGCGGCGCGCGACAGATCGTGTGGGCTCGAGCGGACACGGTCGTCTGGCTGGACCTTCCGCTGCTGCTGACCCTGCGGCGGATGTGGGCGCGCACGAATGATCGGATCCGCCGCAAGGAGACGCTCTGGGGCGGCAACCAGGAGACGATCCGCAACACCTTCTTCGCGCGGGACTCACTGTTCATTTGGGCGGTCACGACCCATCGCCGCCAGCGGCGGTTCTACGAGCGCCAGATGACCCTGCCGGACAACGCGCGGATCGAGTTCCACCGGCTCCGGTCGCCGCGCGAGATCGAACGGTGGCTCGGCGCGCAACGCGCCGGTGCCCCCACGCGTATACACCGCTGATGGCGACCCTCACCGCCGCGCGCCCGGCCCTCGCCGTGCGGTCTCTCCCGGGTTTCGACTGGCTCGTCGTCGCGGCGTCGGCCTGGCTCCTCGGCGGGCTGTACTGGGACGGCTGGGCACACGGCTACGGTCTGCCCGATTCCTTCTGGACGGTCTGGCACGCCGCGTTCTACGCCGGCTTCGGCGCGGTCGCGCTCGTTCTGTTCGGGGCGATCGCCCGTGCGCGTCCGGTCGCGCCCACCTGGCTCGCCGCGATCCCGGCCGGGTACGAGCTCGCCGTGCTGGGAGCCATCGTCTTCGCGTTCGGCGGCGCGTTCGACCTGGCCTGGCACACCGCCTTCGGCATCGAGACGAGCACCGACGCGCTGCTCTCGCCGAGCCATCTCATCCTCGGGACCGGCATCGCGCTCATGGTGTCTGGCCCGCTCGTCGCGGCCTGGCGGCGCGGCGCGAGCGGCGACCTCATCGCGCTCCTGCCCGCGGTGCTCTCGCTCACCGCGCTCTTCTCGACGTTCACCTTCTTCTCGCTCTTCGCCGGGCCGTACGCGACGCTCGTCGGACAGGGGCCGCGACCGAGCGGGAGCGCGCTCGAGAAGACGCTCCTCGGCATGTATCTCTTCAGCGGCCTTGCGGTCGGCCACGCGCTCGTCGCGCTGCGCAACCGGACGCTGCCGGTCGGCTCGCTCACGGTGATGCTCGGACTCAACGGCGTCGCGATGATCCTCATGCGCGGGCACATGCCGCTGAACATCCAGGCCGCCTTCGCGGGCGTCGCGATCGCGGCTGGTGCTGTCGGGGATCTGATGCTGTGGCGTCTCCGCCCATCAGTCGAACGCGTGCTCCAGCTGCGCGCCTTCGCGTTCCTCCTGCCGGTCGCGTACTTCGCGATCTACCTTGGCGTCGTGATCGTGATGCTCGGCAGCGGCTGGACGATCCATTCGCTCACCGGCACGGTGATCCTTTCCGGAGTGATCGGGCTGCTGCTCTCGTTCGTGTTCGCGGGAGCGAAGCGGACTGCGTAGCGGTCAGGCCCGGCGTTCGAACCACATGAGCACGAGGAGCTGCGCGACGACCGCGACGAGGAACAGGACGATCGAACCGTAGGCGGCGCGCTCGAGGGCGCCCTGCACGTTCGATCGCGCGCCGCCGAGGACGACCGCGCCGTAGGCGACGACGAGCGCGGTCGCGTTCACGACCACGAGCCAGCCGCGCCTATGCACGACGGAGCGCCCCGGCGGTCTCTCGCTCGATCTCGCGGATGAGGAAGCGGGGATTCGCGATGAGCACCTCGAGCGCCTGCGCGATCGCGATGCGATAGGCCGGCGCGAGGTCGTCCGGGAGCTCGTCCTCGTCGAGGATCTCCGCGGCTCCCGAGGGACGCAGCAGCACGTCGACGATGAGGTCGGTGTACGACACGAGCGCCGGCTCGACCGTCGTATCCGCCACGAGGTTGCAGTAGTACGCGAGCGTCCGATCCTCCACGCGGAGGTGGTAGACGTTGTACGGGCGGTCGACCCAGTAGTGCGCCACCGTGACGGTGCCCGCAGGGGCCCGCAGGTCGGTGCCTTCGATCCGGCGCTCGCGGTCGGACACGTATCGCAGCACGGCCCGCTTCCCCGGATCGATGTCGAGCGGCTCGCACAAGAACTCTGTCACCGATCCATCGAGTCGGGTCTTGCGCTCGGTGATCGTCGTGCTGGTTTGACTGCCCACTACTGCTCGGTAGCATGACGCTGCCGGATGAGAGAGCTCTACCAGGTCGTGGAAGTCGGCCCCTCCTGGTACCAGGAGAACATCCCCTGTCAGGAAGCCTGCCCCGTCCGGACCAATTGCCGGGGCTACCTCAACCTTGCCGCGGCCGGCGAGTTCGAGAAGGGTTGGGAGCTCGCCCTCGACCCGAACCCGATGGCCTCCATCTGCGGGTCGGTCTGCGCGGCGCCGTGCGAAACGGCCTGCCGCCGCAAGGAGGTCGATAAGCCCCTCTCGATCCGGTACGTGAAGAAGTTCCTCTCCGACTGGACGCATGCGAACGTCCAGAACGACGGCCGCAAATACACGCAGCCCGCCTCGCCGGTCTTCGGCCCTCCCCGGGGAAAGGTCGCGGTCATCGGCGCGGGGTGCGCGGGGCTCGGGGCCGCGTCGGATCTCTCGAAGCTCGGCTTCGGCGTCACGGTCCTCGACGCGCTCGACCAGGCCGGTGGCACCGCGCTCGCTGGCGTGCCGCCCTTCCGTCTGCCGCGCGAGGTCATCGACCGCGACATCAACGGGATCGTGAACGAGAACGTCGAGCTGCGGCTCTCGACCTACGTGGGCAAAGACGTCACGCTGCGCCAGCTCCACGACGAGTACGACGCGGTCCTCGTCACGGCGGGCTGCTTCGAGCCGAATTACCCCGGCATCCCGGGTGAGGACTCTGCCGGCGTCATGGCTGGCATCGTCTTCCTCGAGCGCGCCTACCGCGGGCGTCCCCTCGAGGTGGGGAAGAAGGTCGTCGTCCTGGGCGGTGGCTACACCGCGATGGACTGCGCGTCGACGTCGTGGCGTCTCGGCGCCGATCAGGTCTACATCGTGTACCGCCGCTCGCGCGACGAGATGGTCGTCGATGAGGAGGAGCTCACGGAGACCGAGCGCGAGGGCATGCAGTTCGTGTATCTCGCCTCACCGGTCGAGATCCTCGCCGACGACAAGGGTCACGTGCGCGCGGTGAAGTTCGTCCGGAACAAGCTCGGCGAGCCGGACAAGAGCGGACGCCGCAGCCCCGAGCCGATCGAGGGCTCCGAATTCGAGATTCCCTGCGAGAGCGTGCTCCTCGCCCTCGGACAATCTCCGGACACGACGTTCCTCGGCGAGTTCGAGCAGTTCCGCGTGAAGCGCTGGCGCGACGTGAAGGTCGACGCCGAGACGTACCAGACCGTCGTGCCGAAGATCTTCATGGCCGGCGACTACCGGACCGGCCCGACGACGATCATCGAGGCCGTCGCCGAGGGCCGGAGCGCGGCACAGCAGATCGCGCGCTTCCTCGACCCGCTCGCGATCGCGGTGAACATCCCCGAGTACCACGAGGTCGTGACGCTGCGCCGTTCGAGCACGCCCGACAACGTCGGGCAGATCGCCCTCGAGGGCGAGCTCGCGCGCGTCTACCACAACATGTCCGTCGACTACGACCGCATCCCGCGCCAAGAGATGCCAAAGCTCGGGAAGCGCGACCGGCGTGGCCTCTTCCTCGAGGTGAACCAGGGCTACACCGAAGCGCAGGCCATCGCCGAGAGCGACCGCTGCCTGAAGTGCAACTTCAACATCGAGATCATCGGCGAGCTCTGCATCATCTGCGGCGGCTGCGTCGACGTGTGCCCGATGGACGTCATCCACATGGTCGACATGTCGGACATCGTCGACGACGGCGCCATCGCCGGCGTCGGCACCGCGAAGAAGTGGGAGAACGGCGTCGCCTTCTACCTCGACGAGACCGCCTGCATCCGCTGCGCGCTCTGCGTCATCCGCTGCCCGACCGACGCGATCACGATGAACCGCTACGGGACGGTGATGCCGTCCGTCGGGAAGACGCTCCCGAAGGAGTCGATCGACGACGAGGTCCACCTCGACCTCACCGTCGGCGCGAAGAAGGCCGCTCGCCCGCTGCCGCGCTACGACCCCGCGCTCGCGGCCGGCTACAAGCCGGTGAACGGCCGGGTGAACGGCAACGGCAAGAACGGCCACAATGGCCACGTCCACACGCACGAGACCGAACGAGAGAGGGTCCACTAGGCCGCATGCTCGACATCCCCCTCCAGCTCTGGCAGCGCGTGAAGGCGGGTCCGCTGTGGCGGTCGCTCTTCAGGCACGGCTATCCCGACTCGCGCAAGAACCAGTCGCTCGCGGTCTTCACGAACGTCTTCCTGCACCTCCATCCGGTGAAGGTGCGGCGCCACGCCCTCGCCATTCCCTACACGTGGTGCATGGGTGGGCTCTCGTTCTTCCTCTTCCTCGTGCTCACGCTCACCGGGACGCTGCTGATGTTCTATTACCGCCCCACGACCGAATGGGCGTACTCGGACATCAAGGACCTCGAGACCGTCGTCGTCTTCGGACAGCTCCTTCGCAACATGCACCGCTGGGCCGCGCACGGCATGGT
>JBIOUD010000015.1:0-5465 GCA_044866725.1 Candidatus Limnocylindria bacterium
ACGTGCCGACCCGCGTCCGGTGCGCGGGGCTCGGTGCCGTCCCTGCCCGGCGCGCCGACGCCGCCGGGGTCGAGACGCCGGGGCCAGGAGTCATCGAGAACGAGCACCTCCGCATCGAGGTCGCGACGAACGGCACCTTCGTGATCGTGGACAAGGCGACCGGAACGCGGAGCGGCACGCAGAACCTCCTCATCGACGACGGCGACAAGGGCGATGAGTACACCTTCTCGTACACCGGCCCGACGCTCGATTCGCGCGAGCTCGCCGGACAGCTCGCGACGGAGAAGAAGGGCGACCGCGCGACGGTGAGCGTCGACCTTCCGCTCCAGCTCCCCATCGGTCTCCGCGACGATCGGCTCGCGCGATCGGCTGAGCTCGTCGCGTGCCCGATCCGCGTCGCGATCTCGCTCGACGCCGGCGCACGACGCGTGGACGTCGCGCTCACGGTCGACAACCGCGCGCGCGATCACCGGCTGCGGGTCTTCTGCGACACCAACACGCGCGGCCTCACGCATGTCGCCGGCGCGGCGTTCGCGTGGCTCGATCGCACGACGCGCATCCTCGGACGCAGCGGCTGGATCGAGCAGCCGACCGCGGAGCGCTGCGGTCACGACCTCGTCGCGCTCGACGGCGCGATCGCGGTCGGCGTCGACGGCCTGCGCGAGTACGCGGTGCTGCACGATGGCAAGACCATCGCGATCACGCTGCTGCGCGCGATGGGCTGGCTCTCCCGCGGCGACATGCCGGAGCGGCGCGGCCACGCGGGACCCGCGCTCGAGACGCCGAGCGCGCAGTGCCTCGGCACGCGAACGTACCGCTACTGCGTCGTGCCGCTCTCTGGTGACATGACGCTCGCGCTCGCCGGGCGCGAGGTCCGCGAGTTCCTCTCGCCCGCGCGTGTCGTGCGCGGCGCGCGCGCGACCGGCCCGCTCGTCGAGCTCCCGCGCGACAGCGTCCTGCAGCCGTCCGCGATCCGCGCGGGGCGAGACGGTGCGATCGTCCTGCGCCTCTTCAACCCGCGCGGCAGCGAGGCGAGCGCGACGGTCCGCTTCGCGCGTCCGGTCCAGTCCGCGATCGCCGTCGATCTTCGCGAGGGCGAGCGCGACCTCGGCAACACCGGTCACGACCTGATCCGCACCGCGCCTCCGCCGAACGTCGTTGACGCCGGCATCGAGCTGCGGCTCGCCGGGTACGAGATCGGTACCTATCTCATTAGACTCGCCTGATCCGCTCGCTCTCTCGCTCGCTCATCGTTCTCTGCCTCGCCACGTCGACCGTCGGCTGCACGCTCTTCAAACCCGAGCCGCCGGTGGTGTTCACGTACAACGCCGTCATGCCGGATGGCGACCATCGCGGTGGCGAGCGTCTCGCGATGATGTGGAAGGCGACGCCGACACCGAAGCGCATGGAGGCGCCCGAACGCGTCACGGTGTGCGTCGGTCTCGCGGGTCCGTATGACACTGCTGAGCAGGCGAAGGTGCCCCACAAGCACGACGAGAACTGCCCCGTGAACGGAGAGCGTCTGGTATTCGCGAGCGGTGTCGCGTTCGCGGACGCCGGGTTGCCGAAGGACGTGACGCAGGAGCTCGTGATCCCCGCGGGACTCGCTCCGGGTTATTACCAGGTCATCGGCGTTCGCGTCATCGGCTGGCCGCTCCCATGGGACGTCGTCTCCTCCAGCGGCATCATCCGCATCGTGTGACACGAACGTGCGACGTCGTGTCGCACGAACGTGTGACCGCGCGCGCGCCACGCGACGGTCGCGCACGAGTAGCGTCCGGTTGTGCGCCGCGTGCTGTTCGCCGTCGTCACCTTCGCGCTCGTTCTCGCAAGCGGCTCGACCGCCCGCGCGGATGACGAGGATCGGCACTTCCATCTCACGACGCCACGCGGCTCGCTCAGCGCCGCCGGTGACGCGCTCGTCATCGGCGTCCCCGGCGGGCGCGCGTGGGGCGTCGAGAGCGAGCTGCGGCCGCTCCCCGCGACGGGGACGCGTGTGCTCGCGACGCTCGCGGTGAGAGACGACGCGGTGCGCGAGGCGTTCGTCCGCGTGGCGTACTACGCGTCGGCGACCGGCCGGAGCCGGCAGATCGCGATCGTCGACAGCGCGCCGGTCACTGTCGGAGCCAGAACGATGGTCGGGGTGGAGATCGAGCCCCCGCGCGGCGCCGTCGCGTACCGCGTCCGCGTGCTCGCTCGCCTGCGGGAGCCCGGCGCACGCTCAGCCGACGACGCCGTGAGCGCCGTGATCCGCCTCGCGTCCGGCGCGGCCCGTCCGATGGGCTCCCTCGCCTCGCGCCTGCTCGACTAACGCGGGCTTCGACCAGAGGCGGGTCAGTCGCCTAACATCGGGGCGCATGGCAACGGTCACCTACGAGCACGTCACGAAGAAATTCGGTGACGTCACCGCGGTCAATGACCTGAACATCCAGGTCCGCGACGGCGAGTTCCTCGTCCTCGTCGGCCCGTCGGGCTGCGGAAAGACGACCGCGCTCCGGATGCTTGCTGGCCTCGAGGAGCAGACCTCGGGCGACATCCTCATCGGCGAGCGCGTCGTGAACGACGTCGCGCCGAAGGACCGCGACATCGCGATGGTCTTTCAAAACTACGCGCTCTATCCGCACATGAGCGTCTACGACAACATGGCTTTCGGCTTGAAGCTGCGCGGCATGCCGAAGCCGGAGATCGACCGGCGCGTGAACGAGGTCGGCGAGATGCTCTCCATCGGACACCTCTTGAAGCGCAAGCCGAAGGAGCTCTCCGGCGGTCAGCGTCAGCGCGTCGCCGTCGGTCGCGCGATCGCGCGCGAGCCCGCGGTGTTCCTCATGGACGAGCCGCTCTCCAACCTCGACGCGAAGCTGCGTGTGCAGACGCGCGCGATGCTGCAGAAGCTCCACCAGCGGATCCGCCGCACGACCATCTACGTCACGCACGACCAGGTCGAAGCGATGACCATGGGCGAGCGCATCGCCGTGATGAAGGACGGCGTGCTGCAGCAGCTCGACACTCCGGAGAACCTCCATGAGCGTCCGGTGAACGCGTTCGTCGCGGGATTCATCGGATCGCCGGCGATGAACTTCTTCGACGGCAAGATCCACCAGAACGGCGGCGGTCCTGTCGCGGACGCGGGCTTCTTCAGCGCGCCGGTGCGCGGTGAGGCCGCAGCCGCGTCGGGGAAGGACGTCACGATCGGTATTCGCCCCGAGGACATCGAGGATCTCGCGCATGCCGGCGCGCGCGAGCTCGTGCCCGTCGACACGAAAGTCGAGGTCGTCGAGTTCCTCGGGAACGAGCTGCAGCTCGAGCTGTCGGCGGGCGGTCAGAACTTCATCGCGCGTGTCTCGACGGAGACCCAGGCCAAGCCGGGCGACACGCTGCGCGTCGGCCTCAACCTGCGGAAGATGCACATCTTCGACAAGCAGTCCGAGATGGCGCTCCGATGACGCTCAAAGGGACGACACAGGAGTTTCCGCTCGACGTCATCCTCCGTCTCCTCAAGGAGTCGAAGAAGACCGGAGAGCTCGCCATGCGCGGGCCGAAGGGCGAGGGCGCGCTCGGTCTCGCGGATGGCCGCGTCGTCACGGCGGTGTATGGATCGGAGAAGCCGATCCCGGCCCTCGGCGCGGTCTTCGACCTGGGCGACGTCGACTTCGAATTCGTGCCCTGGACCGAGGCGCCGGCCGCGAACCTCGAGGGCGAGCTCGAGGAGAACCTGAAGCGAGCCGACGAGTACGCGAAGTGGCTCGCGGACGTTCGCCAGGTCATCCCGCACGACGGCATCCGCTTCCGTCTGAGCGAGCGCGCCGCCGACCAGGGGGCGGTCACGTTCACGGCGGACCGCTGGCGCGTCGTCATGGCGGTCAATACGCGACCGAGCGTGACGGAGCTCGCGTCGAACCTGCACATCGATCGCGACGACGCGCTCACGACGCTCGCGGGTCTCGTCCGCGACGGCGTCATCGAGACCACCGACGAGCCCGCTCCTGCGGCGGGCCCGGCGCCGGCACCGGGTCCTCCTGCCGGCGCGGAGATTTCCGCACCCGCCACGTTCGCGCCACCCGAGTCCGTCACCCCTGAGCCGGCGCCAGCCGAGCCCGAGCCCGCGACACCTGCCGCACCGGATCTCTCCTCCGAAGACTGGACCGCTGCGCTCGTCCGAAGGGCCGCGGCGCAGACCGAGCCCGAGCCGGAGCCCGCGCCAGCGCCGCCACCTGCCGCCGAGACCGCGCCGATGCCAGAACCGCCCCCGTCGACGCTGGCGCCGGGCGATGCGTGGTCCGCGATCCCGTCACCGCCGCCCGCGGCGGAGGGCGCGACCGAGGCCGCGCCCGTCCCGGATTGGACGAGCAGTCCATCGACTGATGCTCCGGCGTGGTCGCCCGCGCCGGCGGAGCCGCCCGCCACCGACTGGGGTGCCGTTCCGACAACGCCGCTTCCGGAGGACGCAGCGCCGCCACCTCCGCCGCCGGACTGGGCGTCCGGAGGGGCGTCATCGGCCGAGTGGACCGCGCCGCCACAGGCCTGGAGCCCGGCGCCGCCCGCACCGCCGCCGGACTGGACCAGTGCGCCGGCGCCGACGGAGCTGCCGCCGTTCACTCAAGAGACGGCGCCGCCACCACCGCCGTCGTTCGACACACCCGAGCCCGCGACGGCCGGACCGGCCTCCGAGCCGGTGGCCCCACCGGTGAACGAGTGGGCCCCCGCGCAGCCGGCCGAGCCCGCGCCGATGGACGATCGCCTCGCGGCGCTCCAGGGCATGTTCGACAAGCCCGCGCCGGCACAGCCGACACCCGCACAGTCGCCGCAGGAGTGGACGACACCCGCAAGCGACACGTGGGTCACGCCCGGGAAGCCGGCGCCGGCGGCAGAGGACCCGCGTCTCGCCGCGATGAGCGCGCCCGCGCAGCCGGCCGCGCCGCCTCCGGCGGCCGCCACGCGGAGCGAGTGGGGACCGCCCCCGCCAGGGTTCGGCGCACCGGCGCCGCAGAAGAAGAGTGGCGGGCTGTTCGGTGGTCTCTTCGGCGCGAAGAAGACCGCGCAGGCCGGCGCCGCGCCGAGCGCGACGAACGGCGGCGCGGCGAGCCGCGCCGGCAAGCTCGCGGCGTTCTCGAACGCGCTGCTCGCCGAATACACGAGCGGCACGTACGGCAAGGGCAAGGTCGATGACCGCATGCCGAGCCTGCTCATGCGCGTCGACGAGCAGGCCGATCCGATCGACCGTCCGCTCCCGATCGTCGACGACCGGCTCGACGTGCAGGCGCTCGAGCGGGTCAGCATCGCCGAGCAGCAGGCGGTCCCATATCTCGCGACGCTCGTCGCGACGATCTACGCGGACGCCGAGAAGGCCTTCGGCAAGGACAAGGCGCGCCGCGGCTACAAGGCCGCGCAGCAGCAGATCTTCGGCGGAGATAGCTCGGTGCTCAGCGGGCCGGACCTCGCGGGGAAGCTGCCCAAAGTCTGAGGAC
>JBIOUD010000016.1:0-6031 GCA_044866725.1 Candidatus Limnocylindria bacterium
CCCGTGCAGTAGGCGACGTCAGCCCGCCGAGCCTGACTCACGGAATGCAGGTTAGCGGCGATCCTTCAGCTCTTTTGCCTTGAGGAGAGCTTGCTTCAGCCGCTCCGCCGCGGCGCGCGCCTGTTCCGCCGCCTTCCGCGCGACCTTCGCGTTGTTCGACGCCTTCGCGTGCGCCGTCGCGCGCGGCGTCGAGGTCGCGATCGCGCGTGACTGCGCGGCCGTGGTGGCTCGAGCGTCGGTGGCGCCACGGAGCGTCGCTGTCGGCGCGCTCTGGCGCACGTTCCCGCTCGCGCGTGGGACGCTGCTCTCGCGGAGCGCGTCGAAATTCGTCTCCGGCGCGGCGGCCTGCTCTTCCTCCTCGAACGCCGCCGCTTGGGCCTCTTCCTCGGCGGCATCGGCGAGGTCGGTCGCGAGCGACGCCGCCGTCTCGGCGAGGCGCTCGATCTGCGTGAGACCGGGCGCGAACGTGGGCGAGGCGATCATCGCGAGCACTTCCGCCGCGCGCGCTGATCCGACGTCGGCTGCGAGCGTCTCGGAGAGCCGCTGCGCGCGCTCGCGCTGCGCGTTGAAGCTCGACTCGAGCTGCGCGACGACGGGGCTGTCCTCGTCTTCGGTCGAGAGCTCAGCCGCGGCCGCAGCGATGTGCCAGCTGTAGACCGCCGACGCGACGCGAGCGTCGGACACACGACCGCTGACCGCGAGCTTCTCCGCTTCGACGAGCCGGTGCTCCGCGATCGAGAGCTCCACCGCGGCGCGATCCTGCGGCGCGCCGGCGAGCGCGAGGCGCACGCCCTCGGCCGCGATCTTCACGGGGTACAGGAGATCGTCAGGCAGCGAGTCCGCGCTCGCGACGGTCGCGCCCATGCCAGCGGCAACGAGGAGCGCGGAGAGCGCGACGGCGCGAACGATGTACGGCGCGGGACGGCCGAAAAGCCACAGCGCCAGCCAGGCGTTATCTCGCAGTGTCGGCGCGCGAGGTCGCAGCCCCGCCATCACGCGCGCTCGTACGCGCATGCGCATGTACTCATCCAGCCCGAGAAGGTCCTCGGCTTCCTTGTGCAGACGCAGCGCGACACGGACCGCCTCGCGAAGCTCGGGATCGCTGATCCCGGCGAGGGTCCGTTCTCCTCGGGCCACTTCCCCGATCAGGCGGTCAAGCTTCTCCTGCTTGCTTCGCCCCACCACGGCCGTCTAACGCCTCGTCTGGGTGCCCGTTACAGCGGCGCGCGGCTGTTCTCGAGGTCGTCAGAGGGAGTCCCTATTGCTCGAAAACGCGACAAGACGCCGGGTGCTAGGGCGTCTTCGGAGCCTCCACCGGTGCGGCGGGGCCGCCCCAGACGGGAGCGTAATGGCTGAAGAACGTGTCTTGGTGAAGCACCTTGCCCTCCGCCATCACGGTGCGGGTACGGATCACGTCACGACCGGCGACCGAGACCCCCTTCGGGAACGCAGGATCGGCCGGCTGATCGGCGGGCACCGCGACGAAGTTGCGCTGCACCGCGTCGCTGAACGTCACGGTGCGACCCGTGGGCAGACCCCACACATCGAATGTGACGCTCGTGTCCGAGACCCACGACCACAGGAACACTGGGCTCGACGTGTCGTTCGTCCAGCGGAAGTCCACACCGGGATCGAACACAGCCGCATCGAGTCCGAGCGGGTAGCGGTCGATGAGGTAACCGTGCGCGTGACGCTCATCGATCTGATAGCCGAGGCGTGAGATCGCGTTGAACATCGTCGTCGACACCTGGCAGAGGCCGCCGCCGATGACGTTCTCGTCCGAACGGTTCGCGATGATCGCACCTGCGTACGCGTAGCCGCGCTCGACGGTCACCGGACCGAGGAGCTCCCAGAAGGAGAACGTCTGCCCGGGCATGATGACGACGCCGTCGAACTGGCCGGAACCGGTCGAGATGTTCGCGTGCCGGCTCTTGCTCGGCGGGAAGTACGTCGTGAACGTGGAAGTGCGCTCCAGCTTCGGGAGCCACTCCTGCGCCTGCTGGGTCGTGAGGCTGTTCGCGTCGGCCGCGGACGGCGCGACGAGCTCGCGGGCGCCCGAGGCGGGCTTGAAGAGCTCCTCCATGAGGAGCGCCTTCATCTTGTCCTGTTGCAGGCGGATCCCGGCGACGCCGGGGATCACGCTGACGACGTTCTCGCGGCTCACGCTGAACTTCGCGCTGACCGCGGGCCGATCGAGCTTGGTGCCGAGCGCGCTCACCCACTCGGTGATGCGCGTCTCGTCGAGCGTGACCGTATAGCGGTAGCGGACCGAGGGCGCGATCGCGCCGGCGGGGAGCGGGTCGAGCTCGCCCGGCTTCGCGACGACGCGCTCGATGTGCAGGAGCGTTCCGAGACCGGCGGCGTCCTCCGAAACGTGGCGATCCTCGACGCTCACCGAGAGCGGCGTCGTCGCGGCCTGCGCCTTCGCGAGCGCCTCGCGGAAGCCGCTCGGATCGACCGCCGGATACACCGCGCGCACCGACAGTTCGATCTCGCGATCCCCCATGGTCTGCGCGGCCAGGATCGTCGCCGCCGTCGTGACACGGTCGAGCTGTTGACCGACGATCGGACTCGTGACCTGGAGGCCGTTCGGGCCGACGGCGAGCGAGCCCGACACCGCGGGCCGTTCCAGATCCGCGCTCACCCGCGCGAGCCAGCGCTCGAGCGCGTCGCCCTGCGCCTGGAGCGTCATCGGGGCGGTCGCGCCGCCGCGCAGCGCATCGGCCCATGCGCCGAGCCGATCCATGAGCGTCCCACTCTTTCCGAGCCCGAACGCTGCATCGAGCGCCGCTGCCATATCTGGGCGCACCGCGAGGGCGCCGTTGGTCGTCGTCCAGGTGCGGCCATCGGCGCGCGCGACGATGGTGCTTTCAGACCACGGCGTCTCGAGCTCCGTGCGCAGCCGCTCCTCGGCTTCCGCTCGGGTGAGGGAGCCCACGTCAACGCCCGCGACGGTCACTCCGGGAAGCGCGCGATCCGCGTAGAGGACCTGGGCAGCGAACACGATCGCGAGCGACACGAACACGATCGTGAGCGGCGCGATGAGCAGCGACCACTGCACCGCGCGAACGAACCGCGCGACGCGCCGACTCTTGCCTGCCTCGCGGGTGATGACTGCCACTAGCTTCTAAAGCCTCCCCACCGTGATGGAGCGTTACCCATATTGACGAACAGCTCTATCCCCTAGACGTACAACACCATGTCACTTGTTCCGGCCGTCCGCGTCCGATTTCGCTACAACGAACTACTAGTCGCGACGACAACACTCGCTACAGAGTCGAGACAGCAAGCGCCGGGCCGTTTAGCGAGCCCCGGCGTGTTTACACGAACGACACAAAAGAAAAGCCCCGGCAGTCCAGGGGAGCAGGAACTGCCGGGGCTGAGGCGGACTGGCCGGCGGGCGGGCCGACCAGAGCCTGGCGTTGTTAGAGGAGACCTACGGCGGCCTTACGAGCATCCGGTGGTCTCTCCGCAGTTCTCGCACTTGTGGCAGGTGCCGTTGCGCACGGTCAGCCAGCCACAGCGCGGACACGGCGGCGCGTCGGGTGTCGAGTTCATGCGGCGGACCTGGCTGGTCGGCTGCGCGGTCGACACCATTGAGGGCGCGGACTCGACTGTCTGTGTGAGATGCGGCTTGATGAGCTCGAGCTGCGGCGCGGCGTCCGCGATCTCGGTGTGACGGACCAGGCCGAGCATCTCGCGGTCTGACGCCGAGAGGAACCGGTAGCCGAGCCAGCGGAAGACGTAGTCGACGATCGACTTCGCCATCCCGATCTCGGGATTGCCGGTCCAGCCTGACGGCTCGAAACGCATGTGGCCGAACTTGTCGACCATGTGCGGGAGCGGGACGCCGTACTGGAAGAGGAGCGACACGCTCGTCGCGAAGGCGTCCATCATCCCGGAGAGCGTCGAGCCCTCCTTCGCCATCGTGACGAAGAGCTCACCGGGCGTCCCGTCGTCGAAGAGGCCGACGGTGATGTATCCCTCGTGCCCCTCGATCGAGAACTTATGCGTGAGGGAGGCGCGCGTGTCCGGAAGGCGGCGCCGCTCGGGCCGGTTCACCTCGACGATGCGCTCGACGACGACTTCCTTCTTCTTCGCGTTGCTCGCGTCGGCGTTCGTGGACAGCGGCTGGACCTTCTTGCTGCCATCGCGATAGATCGCGATCGCCTTCACGCCGGCCTTCCAGGACTCGATGTAGGCCTCGGCGACGTCGTCGACGGTCGCGGTCTCGGGCAGGTTCACGGTCTTGCTGATCGCGCCGGAGATGAACGGCTGGACCGCGCCCATCATCTTGATGTGGCCCATGTGGCTGATCGAGCGCACGCCGTTCGTCGGCTTGAAGGCACAGTCGAAGACGGCGAGGTGGTCTTCCTTCAGTTCGGGCGCGCCCTCGATCGTGCCCTGCTGCTCGATGTACGTCCCGATCGCCGAGGTCTGCGTCTCCGTGTAGCCAAGGCGGCGGAGCGCGGCCGGCACGGTGCCGTTCACGAGCTTCAACATGCCGCCGCCAACGAGGCGCTTGTACTTCACGAGCGCGATGTCGGGCTCAACGCCGGTCGTGTCGCAATCCATCATGAAGCTGATCGTCCCGGTCGGAGCGAGCACCGACGCCTGCGCGTTGCGATAGCCGTTCGCCCGTCCAAGGCTCACCGCGTCGTCCCATGACTGGCGCGCCGCGGAGAGGAGCGTCGGCGGAACGAGATCGTCGACGATCTTGTAGGCGGCGTCCCGGTGCTTCTGCATGACTCGGTCGTGGCCGCTCTTGTTCTTCGGGTAGGCCTCGTACGGCCCGACGACGGCGGCCATTCGCGCCGACTGCGCGTATGACTCGCCGGTCATGAGCGCGGTGATGGCGGCCGAGTACGCGCGACCCTCGGTCGAGTCGTACGCGAGGCCGCGGTGCATGAGGAGCGCGCCGAGGTTCGCGTAGCCGATGCCGAGCTGGCGGTGCGACTTCGCGTTCTTCGCGATCGCCTGCGTCGGGTAGTCGGCGAAGCCGACGAGGATCTCCTGCGCGGTGAAGATGATGTCGACGGCGCGCGCGAACCGCTCGACCTCGAACTCCCCGTCCGAGTGCACGAAGCGCATGAGGTTCAGCGACGCGAGGTTGCAGGCCGAGTCGTCGATGTGCATGTACTCGGAGCACGGGTTCGAGCCGTTGATGCGGCCGGAGGCCGGTGAGGTGTGCCAGTCGTTGATCGTCGGGTCGAACTGCATGCCCGGGTCGCCGCACTCCCACGCCGCCTGCGAGATCTCATTTAGGAGCGTCTTCGCGTTCACGGTCTCGATCGTCGAGCCGTCCATCCGCGCCGTGAGCGCCCAGTCCTCGCCGGCGATCGCCCGCTTCATGAACTCGTCGGTCGCGCGGACCGAGTTATTGGCGTTCTGGAACTGGATGCTCTGCCAGGCCTCGCCGTTGAGGCTCATGTCGTAGCCCATCTCGCCGAGCGCCCAGGCCTTCTTCTCTTCCTTGGCCTTGCACCAGATGAACTCGCGCACGTCGGGGTGATCCGAGTCGAGCACGACCATCTTCGCCGCGCGCCGCGTCGTGCCGCCCGACTTGATCGAGCCGGCGACGGAGTCGGCGCCGCGCATGAAAGAGACCGGACCGGAGGCGTACCCGCCACCGGAGAGCTGCTCGCGCGACGAGCGGATCTTGGACACGTTGATCCCCGACCCGGAGCCGCCCTTGAAGATCACACCCTCGTTCTTGAACCAGTCGAGGATGCTGTGCATGTCGTCGGCGACCGAGAGGATGAAACAGGCCGAGGCCTGCTGCGGAACGCCCTCGACGCCGATGTTGAACCAGACCGGTGAGTTGAACGATGCGTGCTGGTGGACCATGAGGTACTTCAGCTCGTGGTTGAAGATCTCGGCGTCCTTCTCCGTCGTGAAGTAGCCGCCCTCGACGCCCCACTTCGTGATGCGGTCCACGACCCGGTCGACCATCTGCTTCACCGACCACTCGCGGTCCGGTGAGGTGAGCTTCCCGCGGAAGTACTTCGAGGCGACGACGTTCGTTGCGGTC
>JBIOUD010000017.1:0-5690 GCA_044866725.1 Candidatus Limnocylindria bacterium
CGCGGGGACGGTGATGAACGAGTACGCGACACCGAAGACGAACGCGGTCACGACCGTGATCCCGATGAAGAACGGCAGCGCTTCGCCGAGCCCCGCGAGCCGACCACCGAACTGGCCGCCCAGGTCGCCGATGCGCTCGGAGAAGACATCGGCGAACGGCCGCGCCAGGGCGAGGACCCAGAGCGCAATGGCGGTGACGAGCAGACCGGTGCCGATCGCGTGCGGGCGGCCGAGCCGCTTGCTCACGACGTTCAGGAGGCCGAGCCCCGCCACGACCCCGACACCGGCCGGCCCGACGAGAACGACGACGTTGCGCTCGCCCAGACGCAGGACCTCGCGGACGAAGCCCGGCGAGAGGGCGCCAGCGATCGCCACGAGCGTGTTCGTGAGCGCGATGTAGATGAGCGACCACGTGACCATCGGGGTCCCGCGGAGGTAGTGGAACGCGTCGAGGATGCCGCGCCGCGTCTCCCCGACGGCCTGCTCCGCGACGCGGACGGAGATCGGCGCCTCCTTCGAGATCGGTGGCGCCGACGGGACCGTCGCGCAGAGGATCGCAGCCGCCGCGAACATCATCACGATCGTGAGCCACAGCACCGGGAAGCCGTAGAGACTCACGATGATCGGCGCGAGGATGATGAAGCCGAAGAGGAACGCGCCGTTGAAGGTGAACGTGAACAGCGAGTTCGCCACGAGGAGATCCTTCTTCGGGACGATCGACGGGATCGTCGCGGCCTCCGCCGGGACGAAGAAGATCGTGACCGCCGCCACGAGGAAGTTCACGACGTAGGCCGCGGTCACGCTCTCACCGAAGAGCATGAGCGGCACGATCGCCGCGGCGCGGAGCGCATTCGTCACGAGAAGCACGATCCGCTTATCGCTCCGGTCGACGATCACGCCACCCGCGAATCCGAACAGGACCGCCGGGATGATCGCGAGGAGGATGAGGAACGACGACGAGGTGTTCGAGTGCGTGAGCTCGGCCACGAGGATGATGAGAGCCGAGGTCACCGCGTTCGCGGCGGTCTGCGACAGGACCTGCGCGCCCCACAGCGCCATGAAGGCGCGGTTCTTTAGGAGGCCATGCTGCGCGGCCTCGGTGACCTCGGTGATCCCGGTCGGGTCTATTGCGCGGGAGCCAGCGGTCCGCGCTCCACGAACCGTTTGATGTCGCGCTCGACCGCGGCGCGCGGCACGAGCACGCGGTGTTCGCAGGTCGCGCAGCGCAGACCGATGTCCGCGCCGAGCCTCACGATGCGCCAGGTGTCCCCGCCGCACGGGTGTGCCTTGCGGAGCACCACCACGTCGTCGAGGTACAGGGCCATCGGCCCCTTCGCGCGGGCCGCGGGAGCGTCGCCCATCAGACGCGGAAGTTTAGCCGCGAGGTGGGTTCGTGAGGCTCGGGAGAGAGAGTGCCGATTCCTTCGTGACACGGAAGCCGGTCCGGCGATAGATGAGCTCGAACTGTCCGATGATCCCACCGGTCCGCGTCATCGCGACATACATGACCTCGCTCGAGCCGACCGCGCTCACGGTCCACGGCCCTTTGATCGCCGTCGCGTCGACGGTGAGTGCGCGATCGGAGTTCATTCCGAACCAGGAGCGCGGTCCGACGCGAATACCGTTCACGGCGACCGCTTCGGCGCCAGCGTTCCGCAGCTCGTTCACGAGGTCTGACAGCGCCCTGTCATCGAAATCACCGTCGACGCGGACGCTGATCCCCTGCCCCTTCACGGCGGTCCGTGCCGCGAACACCTGGAGCTGCGCGATCTGTTTTTGCGCCTCGGTGAGTGATCCCTTGCCGCTCAGCGACGCTTCGCGCGCCGCCTCGGTGCGCAGACGGAGATCGAAGATCTCCTCGCGCAGACCGTTGTTGCGCTCGGCGAGGTTCGCGATGAGCGTCGTGAGCGACGACGGTGTCTCCAGCTCGAGGCTGCGTGTGTAGACGTCCTGGGCCTTGATCTGCGTCACGACGAGAACGCCGAGGAAGAGCGCGATGACGGTCGTCCAGAAGCCGCCCGCGTTCGTCCGCATTACTGGCCCGTGCCGTACCGCACGTTCATCGCGCCGCGGTACGCGGGGATCTTCAGACCTGACTGGCGCGCGACGCGGAAACCAAGGCCGTACACGTCACGGCGCTGCTTGATGTCCCGAAGCTCGTTCGGGTCTTCGTATACCGAGAGGAGCTCGTTCTGCGGGCCGATGACGGCGACGGAGAACGGCGGCGACATGAGCGTGCCGTTCACCATGATCGTCGAGCCGACGCAGTACACGCTCGACGTCCCGACGATGCGCTCATCGTTGATCGCGATGGCCTGCGCGCCGCCGCGCCAGGCTGTGTTCACGATGTCGGTGAGATCGGTGTTGTGGCAGATCGACTTGTCGACGTTCGCCTGCGTCACCGACGACGAGCGCGCGTCATCGAGCGTGATCATCACCCCATCACCCGTCCGCTCGGTCAGGCCCGACGCCGCACGAAGCTCCTCGATCTGCGCCTGAAGGTCGCGGCTCGTCGTGCTCTGCGATGCGGCGCCGCGCTGGATGTCGTCAAGTTGCGTGCGCAGCTGTGCGAGCTGGGCTTTGAGGTCGTCCTGCTCGTGTTGGAGCGTCGTCGCCGCGTCGAGGAGCGGTGCGTTGTAGCGAACGGTGAGCGCACTGCGCTCCTGCTGCGTCTGCCACTGGAGCGAGACGAGCAGGCCAAAGAGCAGGGCCGGGAGCATGAGGACGAGCGGCGCCGAAAGCTTCGGTGGCCTCGCCGCGAGCGTGCTCATCTCGAACAAGTGTCCCACCGCTTTAGCGGCGGCGCAGGCAGGCAAGTCAGCCTATTCGACGCCGCGACGCGGGTGTCACCACCCCTCCCCTCATCGGGGGATGCCGCTCAAGTGGCGTCGGAGCAGGGTTCAGCGTGGTGGGGAGGCGATCAGAGGCGTGAGCGTGGTCTCAGCTGATATTCGGAGTCGCGCATCGACCAGCGTGGCCGATTGCCCGCAGTGCGCACGCGAAGCCGCGGGCAAGACGAAGGCCGATCGGGGGCTGCGTGACGACGTCATCCCGTGGGCCATCGCGTTCACCGTCGCTGTCGTCGCGGCGTGCGTCGGTGCGGGCGCGGATCGCTGGTTCGGCCTCGGCGTCATCGCCGGACTCCTCGCCGGTGGCGCGTGCGCCTGGTTCAGCGCCCGCGAGTCCCTGCGCGAGAAGACCGTCGCGCACGAGCACACCATCAGCGTCCTCGAGGTCGACGCGGATCAGCGCGTCGCGAGCGTCGTCCGGCAGTTCGAGTGGGCGGTGAACGACATCGCGCGCCTCAAGCGCGACGCCGACCGCGCCGCCCTGACGGCCGAGATCCTCCTGCGCCGGTCGCGCGAGCGCGAGCAGTACGTCCGCAAGATCGAGTCTGACCTCGCCGACGCCCGAGAGCGGCTCGCGATCGGCGTCGCGCCGGTGCGCCGGGTCGAGCGGAGCGAGTTCGACATGGACGTCGAGGCGGTCCCTGCGGTGCCCTTCCTCTGGGCGCTCCATCACGACGGCTACGGCGTGAACCTGGAGATGCAGTGCGCGAACGCGCAGAACGCGACGCGCGTGCGTATCGTCGACGGCGAGGGGAATGTGGTCATGACCTCCGGAACGCCGATGTACAGCGACGAAGGCATACCGGCCTTCACGATGTGGCGGCCGCCGGTCGAGTTCATCGTCGACCTCGACACCGCCGACGCCACCGACTATCGGATGGAAGCGCTCGTCGACCTCGAGTGGACCCCGATCCGTCTCCAGGACACCGGGCGGCGGACGAAATCGGCGTGGGACAAGCGAGGACAGCTGTACCGCGTGAGCGCGACGGACGTGTACGGAGACAAGGCCGCCCGCGCCAGCTAACCCGCGGGCTGCGGCGCACCCGCGTCCGCGAACACGTCGACGCCACGACCTTGCAGATCTCCAGCGATGTCCCCTTCGACGTAGCGCCGTGCGTCCTCGTCGTCCTTCAGCGCCGCATCGAGGTGCGCGAGCGCGAGGCCGCGCGTGAACAGGTGCGCCTGGTCCTTCGTCGGACCGGTCGGGGCAACGTCATCGGCGAAATGGCCGTGGTCGCCACCGCGGAGGACGAACATCCGCTTTGGCGACGGAGCTCGTGCGAAGACATCGCGCACGCCATCCAGTGGCGTGAACCGGTCCGCGTCGCCCGTGAGCACGAGCGTCGCGATCGCCCGCGACCACGCGAACGTGAGCATCGCCGGGATGATCCCGGGCAGTGGCCGCGAGCCGCCAGCCGGCGCCATCGCGACGACCGCCGCGACGCGCGCGTCCGCCTCGGGCGTCGCGAGGACAGACCAGCCGCCGAAGCTCCAGCCCGCGAGCCCGATCCGGTCGCGATCGACGAGCGCGGATGGCTCGCCCATCCCGCCGTCTATCGCGCGATCGATGAGCGCGCGCAGGTCCGGGCGGCGGTCCTCGATGATCCGCGCGATGTAGGTGCTGAGCTCGTCGGGCGTCATCGCCGTGGCGCCCTGCCGCGCGACGAAGTCGCTCGCCGTGTTGCCCGCATGATCTGCCGCGACGACGACGTATCCATGGCTCGCGAGGTGCGTGGTCAGGAACGACGACTGACGCCGGTCGCCGTAGCTCGAGTGCGAGAACGCCACGAGCGGATACGTCCCGGCGAGCGCGGCGGTGTCGCGCGCGGCCTGCTGGTGCGACGCCGTCGCGCGCCCCGGCATGGTGAAGCTGTCGCGTTCGATCTGACCGCGCCGCGCGGCCGCGGGATACCAGACCTCGTACACGAGTCGCCGGTCACGCGTCCCGTCGAAGATCGCGCCCGTGCGCACGCCGACCGTGAGGGGCCCTCGCGCGAACGGGTCGTACGTCATGCGGAGGGGCTGGCCGGAATCGAACCGGCGACGCCCGCCTTAGGACGGCGGCGCTCTATCCACTGAGCTACAGCCCCAAGAAGCGGCGAGCCGCTCATTGGGGATGCTGCACTGCACGAGCGAGCGACGCGAGCGAGTGCGTAGTGCAGACACAGCCCCATGCGGCGTAGCCGCACTAAGCGTAGCGAGCGCAGCGAGCGAAGCGCCGTACCTCTTCCCATCAAAACCGTATTCCCTGCGCCAACTGCAGCAGCGGCCCCGGCACGACGCCCCCGACGAGCACGAGCGCTGCCGCGGTGAGCGCGAGCGCTGTCGCCATCCGCGACCGAAGTGTCCCGCCCGCTCCCGCGTCGAGGCACGTGAACGCGACGCGCGCCGCTGCGGCCGCAGACGCGACAGTCGCGCCGGCGGCGACGAACATGAGCCACGCGAGCTGCGCGTCGACGGCGCTCTCGAAGATCGCGAGCCGCACGAAGAACCCGACCGTCGGCGGCATGCCCGCGAGGCCGAAGAGCAACAGCGCAAGCGCGACCGCGAGCAGCGGACGGCGGCGCGCGAGCCCGCGCAGGTCGTCGACCGTGGGCGTGTCCGTGGGGAGCGACCCGACGATCGCGAATAGGCCGACCATGAGCGGAACGAAGACCGCGATCGCCAACGCGAGCGCGCCGCTGCCGCCGATGCCGGATGCCGCCGCGACGACGACCTGCCCCACGTAGGCGATCGACAGGTATGCGAGGAGCCGCGGCAGCGATCGCTCCGTCAGCGCGGCGATCCCCCCGACCACCAGGGTCGCGGCCGCGAGCACGGCGATGCACGCACGCCAGTCCA
>JBIOUD010000018.1:0-9961 GCA_044866725.1 Candidatus Limnocylindria bacterium
GGCGCGCTGACATCTCGGCGCGTGCCTGGTTCGGCTCGACCGCGATGACGTACGCCCCGCCGCGGATGAGGACCTGGGTGATGAGGAGGCCGACGACGCCCTGGCCAAAGACCAGAACCGTGTCGCCTGAGTGTGGCGCTGCGTCAAGGACGACGTTCACCGCCGTGTCGAGGTTCGCGAGGAACACGCCCGCCTCCGGCGGGACGCTCTCGGGCAGCCGGTGCGCGAGCGACGCCGGGACGACGTACTCCTCCTGGTGCGGGTGGAGGGCGAAGACGAGGTCGCCCTCGCGGAACGCACGCGCGTCGCGGCCCGCGCGCACGACGCGGCCGACGCTCGCGTAGCCGAACTTCACCGGGAAGCCGTAGCCGCCCGCGAGCGTCGGCAGGTCGAGCGGCAGCGCCGGGTCGACCTCGCCGCGGAACACGAGCCGCTCGGTGCCGTGGCTCAGCGCGGAGACGATCGCGCGAACGTGGAGCTCGTCGGGCCTCACGTCGCGCAGCGGCTCCTGCCGGATCTCGACGGTGCGCGGGCGAGGGAACCAGACCGCCGCGGTCACGCGGCTCCGTCGTTCGCGGGCTCGCCGTAGAACACGACGTCCTCGCCGCAGGCGATGAATCGCGAATGCGCGAAGGTCACCGCATCGCGCAGGTAATCGATGGAGAGGTCGCCGACCGCGGCGATGCCCTCGCCGACGACCTTCGGCGCGATCGCGACGGTGAGTCGATCGACGACCTTCGCGCGGAGCGCCGACGTGATGATCCCGCGCCCGCCCTCGACGAGGAGCGAGGTGATGCCCTCGCGCCGCAGTCGCGCGAGGAGCGACGGCAGGTCCACGCCCCCGTCGTCGTTCGCGTGCACGCGCACCACCGTCGCGCCGCGCGCCGTGACGGCCGCGGCTGCCTCGTCTGAGGCACCGTGCGTCGTCGCGACGATCGTTCTCGAGGTCGAGTCGGTGAGGACGTTCGCGTCGAGCGGGATGCGCAGCCGGCTGTCCACGATGACGCGGATCGGTGAGGGCCCGTCGACGAGGCGCGTCGTGAGACGGGGGTCGTCCGCGAGCACGGTGCCGATGCCGACCATGACCGCGTCGTGCGACGCGCGCAGCTCGTGCGCGAGGCGCAGCGACCGCTCGCCGCTCACCCAGCGCGCGTCGCCGGTGCGCGCGGCGATGCGTCCGTCGATGGTCTGGGCGTAGTGCACCGTGACGAGCGGGCGGTGGAGCGGCGTGGGCATCTCGGTCGGCGCGAGGTCGGGCAGATCAGCGAGGAGGTGGCCCATGCGGTCGGCCTTCGCCCGCAGGTATCGCGCGTTCGCCGGGTTGCTCGGAACCGCGATAGGCACGCGCTCGACGACGTTCACGCCGTGCGCGCGGAGGCCGTCGATCTTCGCGGGGTTGTTCGTCGCGAGGCGCACGTCGCGGATGCCGAGCTGGCGCAGCACCCACGCCGCGGCGGCGTAGTCGCGCGCGTCGATCGGCAGGCCGAGCGCGATGTTCGCGTCGACCGTGTCCATGCCCCGGTCCTGGAGCGCGTACGCGCGGATCTTGTTGTAGAGACCGATGCCGCGGCCCTCGTGACGCAGGTAGAGGACGACGCCGCGTCCCTCCGCCGCGATCGCCTCGAGCGCCTGCTCGAGCTGCTCGCCGCAGTCGCAGCGGAGCGAGCCGAGCGCGTCGCCGGTGAGGCACTCGGAGTGCAGCCGCACGAGCATGGGCCCGCCGTCTCGCATCGCGCCGCGCATGATCGCGACGACCTCTGTGCCGAGCGCACGGTAGACGCCGATCCGGAAGTCGCCGAAGCGCGTGGGGAGAGCCGCTTCCGCGGGGACGTGGGACTCGATGGCCATCGCACACCGAGGTCGCAAGCGACGTGCCCATGAGGTGGCAGGCAAGTTGCGACACGCACGCTCGGTGCAGAGCGCACTCGATGGCTGGATCAGCATCCGCGGGCTGCGCTGCCGCGCCCGCCAGGGCGTGACCGAGGAGCAGCGCGCAGAGGAGGGCGACTACCTCGTCGACGTGTGGGTGCGGACGGACCTCCACGACGCGGTGGAGCAGGACGACCTCGACGCGGCGATCGACATCTCCGCGATCGCCGCGACGGTCCGCGAAGAGATGACCCGTCGCCCGCGCGCGCTCGTCGAGCGCATGGCGGGGGACGTCGCGCGCGCGATGCTCGAGCGCTTCGACGCCGCCGACGAGGTCCGCGTCCGCGTCGAGAAGCAGGAGCCCGAGGGCCTCGACGCCGACGCCGAGTCGGTGGAGCTGCGACTTGCGCGCAGCTGACGACGACATCTGCGCGGTGTGTGGTCATCCGCGACAGTTCCACGAGGTCGATACGAGCGCCGAGGGACGGCCCACGATCTGCGGCGAGTGCATGGTCTCGAATTTCAAGCTCGACATGCGGCGTGCTCAACATCATTTCAAGGATCCCGTCCCCCGACGTCATCAGAACTAGGGCCGGCGCCGCGCCGCATACTTCGCACGTGCCAAAGAACACCCGACGCAGACCCGGATTCGAGACGCTTGCCATCCACGCGGGCCAAGAACCCGAAGGCATGACCGGCAGCGTGCAGGTCCCGATCTTCCAGACGTCGACGTTCGTGCAGGAGGCCGTCGGAAAGCACAAGGGGTACGACTACGCGCGCACCGGCAATCCGACGCGCACCGCGCTCGAGACGTGCCTCGCCGAGCTCGAGGACGGTAAGTGGGGCCTGGCGTTCTCCTCGGGTATGGCCGGGACCGACGCGATCGCGCACCTCCTCAAGGCCGGCGACCACGTCGTCCTCAGCGACGACGTCTACGGCGGGACGTACCGCCTGTACAAGCGGATGTACGAACAGCTCGGCGTCGCGATGACGCCGGTCGACATGCGCGACCTCGCCCTCGTGCGGAAGGCGATGCGCAAGACGACGAAGATCGTGTGGATCGAGAGCCCGAGCAACCCGACGATGAAGGTCGTCGACATCGCCGCGCTCTCGGAGATCGCGCACAAGGGCAAGGCGATCGCGGTCGTCGACAACACGTTCGCGAGCCCGTACCTCCAGAACCCGCTCGACCACGGCGCCGACCTCGTCCTCCATTCGACGACGAAGTACATCGGCGGCCACTCCGACGTCGTCGGCGGCGCGGTCATCGGGAACGACCCGGCGCTTCGCGAGCGGCTCGCGTACCTTCAGAACGCCGGCGGCGGCGTGCCCGGGCCGCTCGACGCGTGGCTCGTGCTGCGTGGCGCGAAGACGCTCGCGGTACGGATGGAGCGGCACTCGGCGAACGGGCAGGCCGTCGCGGAGTGGCTCGTCGAGCACCCGAAGGTGACGCGCGTGAACTACCCCGGCTTGCCGACGCACCCGCAGCACGCGCTCGCGAAGCGTCAGATGAAAAGCTTTGGCGGGATGCTGTCGTTCGAGCTCAAGGGTGGGGAAGCCGCGGCGAAGCGGATGGTCGCGCGCACGAAGTACTTCTCGCTCGCGGAGTCGCTCGGCGGCGTCGAGTCGCTCATCGAGGTTCCCCTCGCGATGACGCACGGGTCCGTACGTGGCACGAAGCTCGCGCCGCCAGCTGGGCTCGTGCGGCTCTCTGTCGGCATCGAGACCGTGTCCGACCTCATCGCGGATCTCGCGCAGGCCATCCGATGACCGAGGTCGCGTTCGCACGGACCTGGCAGCGCGAGCCGAGCCGCCGCGTGTTCGTCAGCGCGCTTCTCGTCGTGCTCCTGTTGCTCGGGTGGGCATCTGGCCCGCGCCTCAGCGTCGATTTCCGGGACTTGCGTTGCCCCCCAGGGAACGTCGTCGCATTCGTCGGTCCTGCGTACTGGACTCTCGCGTGCGTGCCGGCAGGTCAGTTATCCGGACAGACGAGCGCGCCGATCTCGCGCTCGGTCCTGCTCGCGCTCAATAACGCGGGGTTGCGCATCTTCGCGTTCGACTTCCTCGGCGGCGTCTACGAGGGTCCCGCCTTCCTCCGCTGATCCGATGTTCACAGCGGCCGATCGCGAGCGCATCCGCGCCGGGATCATCGCGCACGCGCGGACGGATCAACGAATCACCGGCGGCGCGCTCACCGGGTCCGCCTCCGTTGACCGTGAAGATGCCTACTCCGATATCGATCTCGCCTTCGGGGTGAAGAGCGCGGCGGATGTCGGTCCGGCGCTCGACGACTTCACCGCGTACATGCGTAACGCGAACGACGTTGTCGACATGGTCGACGTCCCATCTGGCTCGTGGATCTACCGCGTGTTCCTGCTCGCGAACACGCTGCAGGTCGACCTCGCGTTCGCGCCGGCGAGCGATTTCGGCGCGCGCGCCAAGACCTTCCGGCTCCTCTTCGGCGATGCCGCCAAGCCTCCGTACGCGCCGCTGCCCACCGTGCACTGGCTCATCGGATACGCCTGGCTCTACGCGCTGCACGTTCGGTCGGCGCTCGCGCGCGGGAAGCTCTGGCAGGCCGAATACATGCTGAGCGCGATGCGCGATCAGGCCCTCGCGCTCGCGTGCCTCCGTCACGGCACGAACCCGCGCGAGGGACGCGGCATGGATGAGCTGCCGGAGGAGCTGCGAGACCGCTTCGCGGCTGCCCTCGTGCGCGAGATCGCACCGGACGAGATCGCTCGCGCGTTTCGTGCCGCGACCGCGCTCGCGACCGACGAGGCGCGTCGGGCCGACGCCGCGCTCGCGGATCGCATCGCGCCGGTGATGCACGCGCTCGCGCACCCGTGACGGCATCCGTCCTCGCGACACGCTGTGCATCACCACGACGTGCGGTGGATCCGGGCCGCGGCCGTGAGCCGGACAGCGCTACGGTGGTGCGATGACGGCGAAGCGATCCGCGAAGAGCGCGCCGAAGTCCCGGGCACCGCGGCGCCCAGCTGCAAAGTCCGCGCGGGCGTCGAGTCCAGACGGGCGTGCGGGGGTCAAAGCGTGGCTGGCCGGGATCTCGCCCGAGCAGCGACGTCTCGCGCGTCGCATCGACGCGCTCATCCTGAGGACCGTGCCGGGCTCGGTCTCGGGGATCAAGTACCGCAAGCCGAGCGGGCCGCTCGGCGTGCCCTTCTATGGTCTGCCGGACAAGGGCTGGATGCTCCATGTCAACGCGCTGAAAGGGCGTGTCCGGATCACGTTCCTCGCCGGCAGTGGGCTGAAGCCCACACCGCCTCTATCGTCGCCAGGCGGTTCGCGCGCGATCGACATCCCGAATGACGCGGAACCAGACGAGAAGCGGATCGCCGCATGGCTGCGTCAGGCGAAGGAGCTCCCCGGTTGGGGTCAGGCGATCGGGTGACGGGCACACGGTGACCCGGCTCAGGTGACTCCCTGGGCCCCGATCGCGATCACCTTAGCGGTCGTCTCGGTCGTCGCCTTGTTCACGTGGCGACGGACGCGTGATGGATCGCTCGCGTTCGCCGTCGTGCTCTGCGTCCTCGCGCTCGCGTCGCTCGCCCTGGGGACCATCGCGACGATCGCGTACTACTGGGCGGCGTTCCTGTTCGTAATGAGCGCCCTGAGCTTCGTGGCCTCGCGGCTTCGCTCGCGCGCACATCGGACCTAGCCTGTTGCGGTGAACATCGCGATCGCGTTCGGGGCGGGCATCCTCTCGTTCCTCTCACCGTGCGTCCTTCCGCTCGTCCCGGCGTTCCTCGTGAACATGGCCGGCGAGGCTGCCATTCAAGGCACGCAGCGCCGGCGCACGTTCGTCCACGCGCTCGCGTTCGTCCTCGGGTTCAGCGCGGTGTTCACGCTCCTCTGGGTGCTCGTCGCGATCGTCGGCGCGCTCGCCGGCGACCTCGTGTTCTGGCTCCAGCGCGCAGGTGGGATCCTCCTCATCGTCCTCGGGATGCACATGCTGGGGCTCATCACGGTCCCGTTCTTCGCGCGCGAGCTCGACGTGCGCCTCGAGGGACGCACGACCGGGCTCCCGCGGTCCTTCCTCATCGGTTCCGCGTTCGGCATCGGGATGACGCCGTGCGTCGGACCGTACCTCGCGCTCATCCTCAACCTGCTCCTCAACGAAAGCCTCGCGTCCGGCGCGGTGCTCCTGCTCGCGTACGCGCTCGGGCTCGGCGTGCCGTTCCTCGTCATCGCCGCGGGCATCGGCGGCACCCAGCGCCTCACCGGCTGGCTGCGCCGTTCTATCCGTGCGGTCAACGCGGTCGGGGGTACGCTCGTCATCGTCATGGGACTGCTGCTCGTCTCGGGCCAGTTCGCGCGCCTGCCGCAGCTCTTCAACTTCCTGCCGCTGCTCGGATGACCACGACCGACGAGCGCCAGCGCGTCGAGGACTTCCGCCCGCAGCTGCCACGCTGGCTCACGGCCATCATCGTCGGCGCGATCGCCATCGCCTCGCTCGTCGCTCTGATCCTGCCGATGGTCGGCGGACCGCAGCTCTTCAGCGGCCCGACCGAAGTCGGCGTCATCCGCCGCCTCGTGGAGATCCCGAACGCCGCGCCGCGCATCAGCGGCATCGCGCCGGACTTCGAGTGGAACGCGCCCGACGGAACGACGAAGAAGCTCTCCGACCTTCGCGGCAAGCCCGTCGTCATCACGTTCTGGGCGACGTGGTGCGCACCGTGCCGCGAAGAGATGCCCGCGATGCAGCGCGTGGCGGGAGGCACCGACGCGCAGTTCCTCGCGATCGACCTCCTCGAAGAGGGCGCTCGGGTGCGTGGCTTCTTCGAGTCGCTCGCGCTCGACCGCCTGCAGCCGCTCCTCGACCTCGACGGCGCGGTGACGCGCAAGTACTCCGTGCTCGAGCTGCCGCAGACGTTCTTCGTCGACCCTCAGGGCGTCATCCGGCACATCGAGCATGGGGCGGTCCTCGACGACGCTGCGGTGCGCCGCGGGATCGACAAAGCGCGATAGCGCAGAACTTCCGGCCGGCTCGGACGTATATCCGTGTGATGCGCGTGCTCGTTGCCGCGGCGATCGCGCTGTGTGCCTGCTCCCCTGAGGCGACCCCTCCGGCGCAGTCGCGCGCGCCCTCGACACCAGCCGGCGTCGTGACACCCAGCCCGGCCGGACTAGGCATCAGCGGGCGCTCCATCCCCTTCGAGCGAGTCGGAATCCGGCTCGGCAAGCCGAGCGGTCGCACCACCGGCTCACCGACGGCGCTCGTCGCGAGCTCCCAAGAGGAGTTCGCGAACCTCTTCTCGAACGAGCGTCTCCCTACACACGTGTCCGACGCGCCTCCGCTGCCCGTTGACACGGGTTACATCGCGGCGTTCGCAGGAACAAGACCGTCCTCGGGATACGACATCCAGGTCGTCGATGTGCGCGCGACGAGGGCCGGTCTCGCGGTCTGGGT
This sequence comes from Candidatus Limnocylindria bacterium, assembly GCA_044866725.1. Taxonomy (GTDB): domain Bacteria; phylum Chloroflexota; class Limnocylindria; order P2-11E; family P2-11E; genus CF-39. Next base: position 7,301 of record JBIOUD010000018.1, read on the forward strand.
CACGCAGACCGTCCCGGGTTCGGGAGCGCTTGGCATCATCAACTATCCCGTGGACACCATCCGCCTCGGCGCGAGCGAACTCCGGCCAGGTATGACCGTCGAGTTGCGCGACACCGACAGCCGTGCCTTGCTCGCGCGCGTCGCGTACTGCGGCAGCAGTCGAAAGGTCACCCCACTCACTCCGTACGATCCGAGCGCCCGCGATTGCGTGTGGTCTGCGTATTCGCGCGGCGAAACGGCGCAGTGGCTGTCGCGCACGCTGACGACCGAGGGTGGCCCGATCATCCGCACACTGCGCGCGGTCCCGGGCGGCTTGTCGGAGGTCTCGCTCGACGATCGAGGTGACGGGTTCGCACATCGACCCGGCGTGCGCAGCTACGCGTGCCCCCAGATCGCCCGGAGCACCGCCTACTCGGACACCGGCGGCACGGTCGTGTGGTTCTCGCTCAGCGCGTGCATCGGGGACGGCGCCGAGGTCGACGTGGGCTAGCATCGCCCGATCACCGCGTAGGGGAGGGCGACATGGCCACCGAATTCATCGTGAAGCTCGCGGATCGACCGGGACAGCTCGCGACCCTCGCGAACGCGCTCGGTGAGGCGGGCGTGAACCTTCGCGCGATCGGCGCGAACAAGGGGACCGTCGGGATCATCGTGTCCGACGCCGACACCGCGAAGGCGCGCCGCGCACTGAAGAAGGGGAAGTACCGCGCGACCGAGCGCAAGGCCGTCGAGGTCCGTCTCAAGGACAAGCCGGGCGCGCTCGGCCGCACCGCCGGCCGCTTCGGCAAGAAGAAGGTGAACCTCTCGTCGGCATACGTCCTCGCGCCCGGGCGCGGGAACGTCACCGTGGCCTTCGGCGTGAAGGACCCGCGCGGAGCGAAGAAGGCGCTCGGCCGCTAAAGGCCGAAGAACAGGCGCGCCTCGAACGCGCGCTGAAAGACGCGAAGCTCGTCCTCGAGCTCGTCAGGCTCGAAGCCCTCGGCCCGCGCGCCGTCGCGCGCGATGGCGTTCGCCGCTTTGAAGCCCCATGAGACGAAGCTGCGCTGCACGAACTTCGGAATGCCGTGGGCGACGATCTCCCTGATGAGGTGCGCGTTCTCGTCGAGGATCCGCGCGCGCTGGGGATCCATCGCCCCGAGCGCGGTGAGCCACAGCGGAATGGACTTGCGCGCGATCGTCGCGTAGCGCGCCGCGACCGTCCCGCCGAGGCCGACGAAGTCCGTCGCGCGTAGCGCATCGGCGACGATGCGATCGAGGATCGGCTCGGCGCGGTCCTCGAGGATCGTGACGAGTGCCGCTCGCCGGAGCTGGGTGCGTGTCGGACTCTCAACTGCTATCGCGGGGATCGACTCGGACATGTCGGCGCAGGATACGGTCGCGCGTCCCGCGTTTCGAGCGAGCGCACGACCGCAACGCGCGACCAGTACTTCGGTACTAGTCACTTGACGCATCGCCGCACGTCGCCCCGCGCGCGAGGTTTCCACGCACGTCGTGCGGAGGTGTGTCGTGGCTTCACTACTTGCGTTCCTGCGCGAGCGGTCCGGCCTGGCGACGATCGAGTACGTCGTTGGCGCGGCCGTGATCCTCGGCACGCTCGTCATCGGCGTCTCCGCATGGAATAACGGTCTTGTCGCGCGGCTGCAGTCGCTCGTGACGCAGCTGGCGGGCGTACGGTGATCCGGCGCGCACGCGACGACGCCGGATTCGCGACGCTCGAGACCACACTGATGGTCGCCGTTCTCGTGCCGCTGCTGTTCGGCGTGATCGAGTTCGGTTGGTTGTTCCAGCGATGGCTGGCCGCGGAGTCCGTCGCGATCCACGCCGCGCGCTACGCCGGTGAGCTCGGTGGGGACGAACCGGCGCTGCGCGTCTTCGTCTCCCGCGAGCTCGCTGCCGTGAACATCGATCCGGCGCGCGCGCGCGTCGAAGTGGTCCCCGGGCGCGTCGACTGGCGCGAGCCGATCAGAGTCACCGTTCGAACGACGGAACGCATCGATCTGCCCTTCCTGTTCACGACGAACATCGACATCGCGGCCTCGGCGGTCGCGCGCGGCGAGCTCGATCGATGAGGCGCGACGAGCGCGGCACGGCCGCGCTCACCGTAGTGCTGCTGCTCCCGCTGCTCCTCACGACGGTCGCCGGTGTCGTGCAGCTCGGCACCGTGCGCGTCATCGCCGCGCGCATCTCGAGCGCCGCGGACCTCGCGACGCTCGCAGCGACCGACGATCAAGACGCTGCCGCGCTCGTCGGGTCCGGCGAGCTGCGGCTCTCCGCAGACGCCGCGTCGGTCGCGCGCATGTACTTCGCGCTCAATCTCGCCAGCGTGGCGGCGCACCTCGCCGTGACCCCCGATGACGCCGCAGCGCGGGCGGACGTCGCCCTCTTCACAGCGCTTCCGGCTACCGACCCGCTGACCGGTTGGCGCTTCGAACGGCCGAGCGTGCGGATCGCCGCGAGCGTCCCGGTCCGGACGCCGCTCTTCGGCGCGCTGCTGCAGCCGATCACCGTCGTCAACGTGCGCGCCGCGAGTGCACCGCGGTGACGCGCGTGCTCGCGGTCGTGCTGACCGTCGCAATCGTCGCGCTCGGCGGGCCGCGCGCGGAGGCCGATGAGCTCGATCCCGGCATCATCGAGCCGCGGCCGGAGCCGATCGTCGTCCCG
>JBIOUD010000019.1:0-7698 GCA_044866725.1 Candidatus Limnocylindria bacterium
TGTGTTCGTACGCGATGTCGAGGCCTTCCTCGACATCGACCGCGGCACGTAGCTTCGCGAGGCGCACGACCTCCGGCGATTCCGACGCCGCGACGATGACCATGCAGTGCTGCAGCGTGAGCGCGAGCATCACGGCACGCTGCTCGCCCCCTGCGAAGTGCTTGCGCGCCTCGTCCACGACGGCGCTCGGCGACGGGGCGCGCTCGAGCGCCGCGAAGAAGCGCTGTTCGCCGGTCCCCTCGCCCGCACCTTCGTCCAGCTGGGCCGGGATGATGATCGCGCCGCCCTCGCGCACGACGGGCGTCGGCGCGAAGCGCAGGTATGTCGCGGCACGCGACGCCTGGTACAGGTTCACGTCCTTCGGCTTTCCTACGCCCGCGATGACGATGTCGTACTGCTTCTCGATGGGACGCGTGTAGAGCTGCTCGCCGACCTCGACGAGCGCGCGCAGCACCTCGCCCGGCGCGCCGGCCTCGATCGCGACGACGCGCTCGGCATCGTCGGTGACGACGTTCAGGCAGAAGACCAGGCCCGCGCGCCGCCCGATCTCGGCGACGGTCTCGGCGAACGGGTTGCCCTCGAGCCTCGCGAGCCGGACGCCCGGATGCTCGAGGAAGCGCATCCCGTGGGTCGCGGTGATGACCGGCTCTCCGGCGCATCCGATCGCGACCGTCTTCGGGCCGCCCGACCAGCCCGCGTAGTGATGCGGCTCGACGATGCCCGTCGCGACGACGACGTCGGCATCCTTCACGAGCGCCTGCGTGATCCCCGGCACGCCGAGCGGCGGGATCTCGCCGAGGTCCGCCCACTTCGCGGGGTCGCGGCCGTCGGAGTCGACGACCTGCACCCGGTCGACCGCTGCGCCGAGCTTCTCACGCTTCTCGGCGGCGGTCGTCGGCCGATGCAGCCCCACCGCGATGACGACCGTGATCCGATCGTCGGCGATGCCGCCGGCGTTCAGCTCATCGAGGAGCGGCGGGACGAGCGCGTCGTCGGGGCAGGCGCGCGTCAGGTCGGTGACCGCGATCACCGCTCGAGCGGTGGGCGCGCGCGAGACGGCATCGCGCGCGAGCTCCCTGAGCCGTCTCGTGCCGCGCGGTCGCGCGAGTGCCGCGCGAGCGGCCTCGGGAACGTCGCTCAGCGGTGTCGCGGTGCCGGACTCGACGACGTCGGCATCGAACCACGGCTGGAGCATGAACTCGAGGTCGCCGTCGCCGTAGGGCACGCGGAACATGCGGTCTTCGCCAGGCGCGCGCTGCATCGGCCGAATCTAGCGCGCGCCTGGCCTGGCTATCAGATGACGCGCAGGAAACGCAGGATCAGCAGGATGAGCGCGAGGACGATGAGCGTGTGGATCCAGCTGCCACCCCACGGCGGCGTCGCACTGATCGCGGGCCCTCTCGCCAACCGGCCTCGACCGAAGTACCCAAGAAGCCAGAGCACCACCAGGACCACGATGATGAGCTCGATGAGCCCCATCTTTACCTCCGCGCGGACGCACATCGGATGAGCGGCCGCTTCGCTGCTTGGGTAAGCACGGCCGATGCCGTGCGGGCGACGACGAAGAAGCTCGAGAAGATGGCTCTGCTCGGCACGTACTTCGCCTCGCTCGACGACGAGGACATCGTCATCGCCGCCCGGCTCTTCGCGGGGACGCCGTTCGCGCGCAAGGACGAGCGCGTCCTCAATGTCGGCTGGAGCGCGCTCTCGGACGTGCTCCTGGAGCGCTCCGGCCGCGAGGAGGGGGACATGGGCGCGTCGTACCAGCGCCACGCCGACCTGGGCGACGTCGCGCACGAGCTCATCGGCGAGTCCCCCAGCACGGGCGAGCCGCTCACCTTGAAGGACGTCGAGGTCGCCTTCGCCGAGATCGCCGCGCTCCGTGGGTCGAACGCGAAGCGCGAGGCGCTGCGGTCGCTCATGAAGCGCGCGTCGTCTGGCGAGGCGCGCTACATCACGAAGATCATCAGCGGTGAGACGCGCATCGGTCTTCGCGAGAGCCAGGTCGAGGATGCCATCGCGCGCGCGTACGGGCGCGACCGCGAGGCCGTCGCGCGCGCGAACATGCTCACCGGCGACATCGGCGAGGCCGCCCTTCGCGCGAAGCACGGCAGCCTCGACGAGCCGACCCTCACCCACTTCGCGCCGATCGGGATGATGCTCGCGACGCCGGTCCTCGACCTCGCCGAGGTCGAGCAGCGGTTCCCCGCCCCGTACGTCGTCGAGGACAAGTACGACGGCGTCCGCGCTCAGGTGCACAAGGCCGGGGACCGCATCGAGCTCTACTCGCGCACGCTCGACCGTGTCACGAACCGCTACCCCGAGCTGCACGACACCCTCGCCACGATCCCCGGCTCGTTCGTCCTGGACGCCGAGGTCCTCGCCTTCGACGGCGAGCGCGCCGTGCCGTTCACGCGGTTCCAGACCCGCCTTGGGCGAAAGGATGTGTCGGGCGAGCTGCGCACGGAGCTGCCGGCCTCGCTTGTGGTGTTCGACATCCTCGAGCGCGACGGGCGTTCGCTCCTCGACGAGCCGCTCGTGGAACGCCAGCGCGTGCTGCGCGCGATCCCGTTCGTCGCGCCGATCCTTCTCGCGCGCCAGGCCACCGTCGACGCCACGGGCGAGGACCGCATCGCCGCGCTCGACCGCGAGTTCCTCGCGGCGCGCGAGCGCGGGAACGAGGGACTCATGGTGAAGGACCCGCGGTCACCGTACCGCCCGGGGCGCCGGGGGATGGAGTGGCTGAAGGTGAAGCGCGCCCTGCGGACGCTCGACGTCGTGGTGACCGCTGTCGAGTGGGGTCACGGCAAGCGCCGGGGCGTGCTCTCCGACTACACGTTCGCGATCCGCGACGGCGATCGCCTGCGCAACGTGGGCAAGGCCTACTCCGGCCTCACCGACAGGGAGATCGCGGAGATGACGAAGCACTTCCTCGAATCGACGGTCCAGGACCTCGGACGCCTGCGCGTCGTGCGTCCCGACACCGTGATCGAGGTCGCGTTCGACCAGATCCAGGAGTCCGACCGGCATGACTCGGGGTACGCGATGCGGTTCCCGCGGATCGTGCGGCTCCGCCCGGACAAGCCCGTAGCGGAGATCGACACGATCGAGACGGTGCGACAGATCGCGGAAGAGGTCGCCCGAACCTCTCCAAAGTGAGGCTCGCGTTCGCATAGGATTCGACGCGGATGGCAGCAGTCAACGCCGCCACGCAGCTGGAGGCGCTTCTCAGCCTTCAGCAGGACCTCGCCCTCGAGACGGACATCGACAGGGTCCTCACGCGCATCGTGAAGACCGCGACCTCGATGCTCAGCGCCGAGCGCGCGACGCTCTTCGTCATCGACAACACGAAGAACGAGCTCTGGTCCCGCGTCCTCACCGAGGGCACCGAGCCCGGTGTGACGGAGGTGCGCGAGATCCGCCTGCCGCTCGACGGCCGCAGCCTCGCCGCCGATGCGGCCCGCGGCGGCACGGTCATGCGCATCGACGCGCCATACGACGACCCGCGCTTCGACCCCAGTACCGATCAGCGGACCGGCTTCCGCACGCGGTCGATCCTCATCGCGCCGATCGACGCGCGCGACCGGCGGCGCCTCGGCGTCCTCCAGGTGCTGAACCACCAGGGCGGCGCGTTCGACCAGGGGGACGAGGACTTCGCGCGCGCGCTCGCGGGATCAGCCGGCGTGTCGCTCGAGTACGTGCAGCTGTCCGAGGAGCTCGCGGCGGAGCGGCTGCGCGTCGTGAAGGTCGCCGAGGAGGAGCGCAAGCGGCTCGCCCGCGATCTGCACGACGGCGTCGCGCAAATGCTCGCGAACGCCGCGATCGGCATCGAGATCGCCACGAAGCGCGCGAAGCAGGACGTCGACGGTGCGATGCGCGAGCTTTGGATGCTCCGCGAGCGCCTCGTCGAGTCGCAGAAGGGCCTGCGCGACATCCTCTTCGCGCTCCGTCCGCTGCCCCTTGAGGACGGCGGCCTGCCCGCGGCGCTCACCGCACTCGCCGAGCGCATCGACGGCACGAACGGGTCGAAGGTCGCGGTCCGGCGCATGGAGTCGACGAGACGCCTCGGACCGGAGGTCGAGGCGGGCGCGTTCACGATCCTGCGCGAGGCCGCGAATAACGCGGTGAAGACGGGGCGGGCGCCGCATGTCGCGCTGGACCTGTATGAGGACGAAGGCCTGGTCGTCGCCCTCGTCGAGGATGACGGCAAGGGCTTCGACGTCGCGGCCGTGCTCGGCAACTACGGAACGCGTGGGAGCCTCGGCCTCTTGCAGATGCGCGAGTCCGCGCGGCTCATCGGCGCGCAGCTCTCGATCGACTCGAGCCTCGGCAACGGCACGCGCATTCGGCTCAAGATCCCGACGCCGTCATGAAGCGAACGGGGCGACCATGAGCAATGACCGTAGGCGCACGCCAGGCCGGCGCGCATCGGACTCGCTCGCGCCCGTCGACGTCCAGGACGCGTTCGTCGCGCTCACCGACGGCATCCTCCTGACCTCGCCCGACGGGAAGATCGTGAGCGCGAACCCGGCGGCGTTCCGCGTGCTCGGCGAGGACCGACTCCTCGATCGCGTCTTCGACGAGCTGCTCCTCGTCTCCGGCGCGACGACGGTGCAGGACCAGGAGGGACACCGCGTCCGGCGCGCCTGGTTCCCGCGCGAGGACCGCATGGGTGTCCTCGAGATGGTGAGCACGACGCTCGGGCGGCGCGGCGCCCTCCACACGGTGCGCGACGTGACCGCGCAGGCCGAGCTGCTACGACTCAAGGAAGACTTCCTCCTGCAGGTCGCCCACGAGCTGCGCACTCCGATCGCCGCGCTGTCGGCGACGCTCGACCTCCTCATCGACGACGCGCTCACGATGCCCCGCGACGACCTCGGGTCGATGGTGGGCACGCTGCGGCGGAGCGCGCTGCGGCTCGAGCACCTCGTCGAGAATCTCCTCGACGCCGGGAGCATCGAGGCCGGCACGTTCCAGGTACGCGCGATGCCGGCGAGCGTCCGCCAGTGCCTGCTCGACGCGCTCGTCTTCGTGCAACCGCTGCTCGACTCGAAGCGGCAGCAGATCGTCCCCGAGCTCCACAGCGACTCGGACCGCGTCCTCGCTGATCCGCGCCGCACCGGCCAGGTGCTCGCGAACCTCATCGCGAACGCGAGCCGTTACTCGCCTGAGGCCACGCGCGTGTGGGTGCTATCGGAGACGCGCGACGGATTCGTGCGCGTAACGGTCAGGGACGAGGGTCCCGGCATCCCCGACGACGAGCAGTCGCGACTCTTCCAACGCTTCTTCCGCTCCCGCGAGGTGCGCGACCAGGCAGGAGGTCTCGGGCTCGGGCTGACCATCTGCCGCGCCATCGTCCACGCGCAGGGCGGCGACATCAGCATCGAGAGCACCATCGGACGCGGTACTTCCGTACACTTCACCCTGCCAAAAGCCAGGCACCTAAGTGAGGAGGCCAGCGCCGAGTGAAGCTGCTGGTCGTCGATGACGACCGCGACCTGGTCGAGCTCCTTGACTACGCACTCCGACGAGAGGGATACGACGTCGTCCGCGCCTATGACGGCGAAACGGCGGTCGAGTGCGTCACCCGCGAAAAGCCCGATCTCGTGGTCCTCGACATCAACCTGCCCAAGCTGACTGGCTTCGTCGTGCTGGAGCGGATACGCCACGCCGACGACCACGTCGCTGTGCTGCTCCTCTCGGCACGCCAGGACGAGAGCGACGTGCTTCGCGGCCTCCAGCTCGGTGCCGACGACTACATCACCAAGCCGTTCCGGCCGAAGGAGCTCGTCGCGCGCGTGAAGGCGATCCTGCGGCGTTCCGTCCGCACACGCGGGCGTCCGGCGCCGTCGGTCTACCGCACGGGCGATCTCATCCTCGACGAGGCGACGCACATGGTGACGGCGGCCGACGTCCCGGTGCACCTCTCACCGACGGAGTTCAAGCTCCTGCGGCACTTCATGGCGAACCCCGGCCGCGTGCTGACGCAGGAGGAGATCCTCGAGGGCGTCTGGGGTTACGACGCCGACGTCGGCGGCGACCTCGTGAAGCTGAACGTGAGCCGCCTGCGCCGCAAGCTCACGCAGGACGGCAAGTCGCGGGACGTCATCCAGACCGTGCCGGGCGTCGGCTACCTGTTCAAGGGATCCGACGGCGGCGTGCAGCGCGAAGAGGCGAGACCAAAGACCGCGAGCTGAGCCGAGCCGGTGAGCGCTCGCTGTTCGGAGCGGTCGTAGCCTGCGCGCGATGGGTCGGATCCGCAGCCACACGACGATCAGCCGCGACCCGCTGACCATGGTGCCGGGTGGACCGCATATGCCATGGCCGCCAGAACACGGCTACGCGCCCGACGCGCGCGATGCGCTCGCCGCCGCACAGGCCGAGGCGAGTCGGCTCGGCCACAATCACGTCAGCCCGCCGCACATCCTGGTGGGCGTCGCTGTCACGCAGACAACGGGCGTCGCCGGCGAGGTGCTCCGGGAACTCGGCATCACCGCGGCTTCCGCTCGTGCCGCGATCGAGGATCGAATGAGGAGCGCGGGAGATGCGTTCCCGATCGAGGACGTCACGTTGACACCGCTCGGCCAGAACGTGATCCAGCGCGCACGCCATGAGGCGAATCGCATGCATCATCCCCAAGCGCGTGCCGAACACGTCCTCATCGCTTCGGTCCATTGGAAGGACGGAGTAGTCGACCTGATCCTGTCATCGCTCGGCACGACGCCCGAGGCCCTGAAGACAGCGGTCATCGAGAAGCTCGACCTCCCGCCCTCGTACGGCGTCGCCGAGAACGCGAACGCGAGCGAGGGACCGTACGAGACGTTCGACGACGACGCGAAGGCGATGATTACGCTCGCGGCGCGGGAGGCGAAAGCGGCCGGTCACTCCGGCATGAACAGTCATGAGTTCCTGCTCGGTCTCGCGGCCCTCGCCGAGAGCGGCGAGGCGCAGAGTGCCGTTCGCATCCTCGGCGCGCTCGGCACGACAAGCGCGGACATCCGCGCGGAGTTTTCGAAGTTTCCAGCCTGGAGTCGTCGGGTCGAGAGCGAGACCGTATCGCTCAGCGCCGAAGCGAAGCTGGTCATCGAGCATGCGATCCATCTCGCGGGTGGCGGCGTCGTGCGACTGGAGCATCTGCTTGTCGCAATGGACGGAGGGGACGGCAACATGGCGAGCTACGTTTTCAGGCAGCTCGGTATCTCGTCGGACCGTTTGCGCGTGCTACTCGGACCGTCCGGGACCCAGGAACAGCGCTAGTTCGCGCTGAGCCTCCGGCGCGTCGCCTCGAGATCCGTCGCGTTGCTGAACACCGGGTAGATCGCGTAGCCCGTCGCCTTCGAGAGTGCATCGACGGCGGCGACGTTCGGCGCCGGGATCGCGACCGTGAGGACCTGCCCTTCGCGTCCGACGACCACGGCGTTCCACTCCTGCGCCAGCGGTGCCGGCAGGAGCGACTGCAGCTCGCGCGTCGCAAGGCGCGCGGGCTCGGCGAGGTACGGGGCCGGCGGGATCGCGGTGCGGCCGTTGCGCATCGCACCACGCGGGCCCTCGGCGAAGGAGTGCTCCCAGACACGCACACCACCACCGGCGCGCTTCGCGGTGTACATCGCGGCGTCGGCCGCCTCGAGGAGCGCGGCCATGTCGCCGAGCGGACGCGGGAAGGTCGCGACGCCGATCGAGAGCCCGATCTTCATCCCG
>JBIOUD010000020.1:0-10117 GCA_044866725.1 Candidatus Limnocylindria bacterium
CACCGATCTGTACATCCGTCTCAACGCGATGGGGGTCCTCACCGATCCCCGGATCGTTTTCTGATGCCCGACATCCAGCGGCATACGTACGACGTCATCGTCATCGGGGCCGGCGGCGCAGGCCTGCGCGCCGCGATCGAGGCGAGCGGCAACCGCGTGAAGACCGCGCTCATCTGCAAGTCGCTCCTCGGGAAGGCGCACACGGTCATGGCCGAAGGCGGGATCGCGGCGGCGATGGGCAACGTCTGGAAGGAGGACAACTGGAAGGTCCACTTCCGCGACACCATGCGCGGCGGCAAGCTCCTGAACAACTGGCGGATGGCGCAGATCCACGCGCAGGAGGCCCCCGACCGCGTCCTCGAGTTGGAAGAGTGGGGCGCGCTCTTCGACCGCACGAAGGATGGGCTCATCCTCCAGCGCGACTTCGGCGGTCACCGCTACGCGCGCCTCGCGCACGTCGGCGACCGCACGGGCCTCGAGATGATCCGCACGCTCCAGCAGCACGTCGTTCACAAGGGCATCGACGTCTTCATGGAGATGACGATGTACCGGCTCCTCACTGAGGACGGCCGCGTGTCGGGCGCGATCGGCTACGACCGACAGACCGGTGCGCTGCACGCCTTCAACGCGAAGGCCGTCGTGCTCGCGACCGGTGGCGTCGGCAAGGCCTGGAAGGTGACGTCGAACTCGTGGGAGTACACCGGCGACGGCTTCGGCATGGCGCTCGAAGCGGGCGCCGACCTCATCGACATGGAGATGACCCAGTTCCACCCCACCGGGATGATGTGGCCCCTGTCGGTGCGTGGGCTCCTCGTGACCGAGGGCGTGCGCGGTGACGGCGGGACGCTGAAGAACAAAGACGGCAAGCGGTTCATGTTCGACTACATCCCGGCATTCTTCGCGGCCGAGACGGCGGACAACGAGGCCGAGGCCGACCGTTGGTACGAGGACAAGAAGAACAACCGACGCACGCCGGATCTGCTGCCGCGCGATGAGGTCGCGCGCGCGATCAACACAGAGGTGAAGTCGGGGCGCGGGACGCCGCACGGCGGCGCGTTCCTCGACATCGCGTCCCGCCGCAGCGCCGACTACATCAGGCGCCGCCTCCCATCGATGTACCACCAGTTCATGCAGCTCGCCGGCGTCGACATCACCAAGGAGGCGATGGAAGTCGGTCCGACGCTCCACTACATCATGGGCGGCGTCCGGGTGGACGCGGACTCAGCGCAGTCAACGGTGCCCGGTCTCTTTGCCGCCGGGGAGGTCGCAGCCGGTATGCACGGTGCGAACCGCCTCGGCGGCAACTCTCTCTCAGACCTCCTCGTGTTCGGCCGGCGCGCCGGACTGTACGCGTCCGAGTACGCGAAGCGCCTCGCGCGCATGCCCCTTGTCGACGAGGAGCAGCTCGAACGCCTCGCGAAGGAGGCGGTCGCCCCGCTCGAGCGCCGCGAAGGCGAGAACCCGTACACGCTGCACGCCGAGCTCCAGGACACGATGCAGGACCTCGTCGGCATCATCCGGACGCGCGCCGAGCTGCAGCACGCGCTCGTGCGCATCAGCGCGCTGAAGGCGCGCGCGGCGCGCACCGCGGTCACCGGCGGAGCGACCTACAACCCGTCGTGGCATCTCGCGCTCGACCTGCGCACCATGCTCCTCATCTCGGAGGCCGTGACGCGCTCGGCGCTCATGCGTGAGGAGAGCCGCGGTGGTCACACGCGCGAGGACTTCCCGAAGCCCGATCCGAAGTGGGCCTCGCAGAACGTCGTCGTCCGCGGGCGCGGCGGCGCGCTCGAGCTGCGCACCGAGGCGCTCCCCGAGGTCCCCGCACAGCTGAAGCCGCTCCTCGGCGAGGACAAGCCGACCGAGGCCGCAGCGGTGCCGGTCGAGGCGGGGAAGAGCTGATGGCGAACGTGCGGATGAACGTCTTCCGCGGGGACGCGAGCGGCGGCGAGATCCTGCCGTACGACGTGCCCGTGGACTCGGGCATGGTCGTGCTCGACGTCGTCCATCGCCTTCAGGCGACGCAGGCCCCGGACCTCGCGGTGCGCTGGAACTGCAAGGCGGGGAAGTGCGGGTCGTGCAGCGCGGAGATCAACGGCGCGCCCGCGCTCATGTGCATGACGCGGATGGACACGTTCGCCGCGGGCGAAGAGATCACGGTCACACCCGTGAAGACGTTCCCCGTCATCCGCGATCTCGTGACCGACGTCTCATACAACTACGAGGTCGCGAAGACGATCCCGGCGTTCAAGCCGAAGCCGAAGGAGGCCGACGGCACGCGCCGGATGTACCAGGAGGACATCGAGCGGGTCCAGGAGTTCCACAAATGCATCGAGTGCTTCCTGTGCCAGGACGTCTGCCACGTCATCCGCGACCACGACGAGAACAAGAAGTCTTTCGCCGGTCCGCGGTTCTTCGTGCGGCTGGCGGCGCTCGAGATGCACCCGCTCGACACGAACGACCGCACCGAGCTCATCCGGAAGAAGCACGGCCTCGGGTTCTGCAACATCACGAAGTGCTGCACCGAGGTGTGCCCGGAGCACATCCACATCACCGACAACGCGATCATCCCGCTCAAGGAGCGCGTCGTGACCAGCACGTACGACCCGATCGGTTGGGCGCTCCGTCGCATGCGCGGCAAGCCGGCGTCCCTTGGCGCCGGTGAACCGGAGCCGCCATCCTCCTGAACCAGCGTCTCCTATTCCAGATCGTCGCCGGTGTGCTCATGGCCGCGCTGCTGTTCGTCTTCGTCATCCAGCCGGCGGTCGCTCGCGGTGGCTTCGGGGAGCTCGTCATCGTCGCGGTCATCTTCCTCGCGATCCTGTTCATCGAACGGTGGCTGCGCACGCGTTGACCTGATGCCCGAATGACGCCGGAGCGCGCCCGCCTGGGTGCTAGGCTCCGCCGCCGAGGGGCAAGGTGAAGCGTCTACCACGCGCCGTAGCGGTGCTCGTCTTCGCGAGCGTCGCGGTCGCGGTCCCATATCTCGTCATCGGCGCGCTCGACGTCTCCAGTGGACGCGCGCGGCTCGAGGTCTTCGTGCTGCTCCTCGTACTCGCGTTCTTCCTGTCCCTCCGACCCATCCGCGTCCAGCCGAACACCGAGCTGAGCCCCTCGGACGTGGCCGTGCTCACCGGGATCGTCCTTCTCTCACCCGGCGGGGTCGCGCTCGTGGCCGCCGGCGCGCGGCTCCTCACGGACTTCGCGACGCGCAAGCGGTTCATCCAGATGCTGCGCAACGCCGCGGCCGTGACCATCGCGACGGGGACCGCGGCGGTCGTCTACCAGGCGGTGCTCGTCGAGCTCAACGCCGTCGTGGAGCCGGCCGCCGCGACGATCATCGCGGGCGTGCTCGCCGTCGTGATGCTCGTCGGCCTCGACATCCTCCAGATCGTCCTGTTGCAGCGCGCGCTCGGGAACATCACCTTCGATCGGAGCACGCGCGATTGGGTCGCGCGAACGACACGGGCCCAGCTCCTCTGGAGCTTCGCCGCCGTGGTCACGATCCAGGTCGTGATCATCGAGCCGTGGTTCCTCGTCCCGGGCCTCCCGCTCTTCCTCATGGGTTACCTCGACATCCGCGCGCGTTTCGCCGCCGAGCGCCGCGCACGACTGCTTGCCTCGCTCGTGGAGGTCGGACACGCGGTCGGCATGTCGCTCGACCCGGTGACGGTCTTCCGCGAGGTCTACGCACAGGTGAAGAAGACCATCGACGCGGACGCCTTCTACGTCGCGAGCGCCGACCGCGAGCGTGGAACGCTCACGTTCCGCTACATGTACGAGAACGGGAACGAGCTCGCTCCAGAGGAGGACGAGATGGCCGGCACCCTCGCCGGCATTTGCGTCGAGCGCGATCAGGCGATCCTCTTCCGCGACGCCGAACGTGACCGGAAGCGGCTCGGGTTCCCGGCGCGCAGCGCGTGGGGCACCCTGCAGGAGCGCTCGCTCATCGTCGCGCCCCTGCGCCTACAGGGGAAGGCGGTCGGCGCGATCTCCGTCCAGAGCGCACGCGCGAACGCGTACGACGAGGGCGACCTCGAGCTTCTCGCGGCGATCGGCAACGAGGCGGCGATCGCGATCGAGCGCGCGGATCTGTACGAGCGCACCGCTGCGCTGTCGCGGCGTCTCTTCGATCTCCACCGCCTCGGTGTCGAGCTCGCCGCCCACAAGGAGCTGTCGTCTCTCGTCCGCGCGTTCGCGACGAACGTCGAGCGCCTGGTGGAGGCGTCGGCCGTCGCGATCTACCTCGACGCCGGGGATTCGCTCGACCTCTCGACCACGACGGGCAACGCACCCGCTGACGTGCGGTCGCTGCCGAAGTCGTCGCCGACGATCGCGCACGTCATCGAGACGGGCGAGGCCGCGGTGTTCCACGACGAAGACGGATCGAGCGATTCGCTCCGAAAGTCCCTGCAGCGGTTCGGTCACAAGAGCGTCTTTCTGCAGCCGCTCCGCCTCGCTGATCGTCTCGTCGGCATGGTCTTCGTGACATGGAACGAGCGCCATCTGGTCAGCGCTGAAGAACGTGAGCTTCTCGGTGTCATCGCGGGAATCGGCGCGGCGTCGATGCGCGGCATCCAGCTCTACCAGGAGCTCGACGACGCCTACCTCTCGACGGTCAGCACGCTCACGTCGACGATCGAGGCACGCGACCAGTACCGCGAGGACCATCAGCGCCGCGTCGCGGCCGACGCGGTCGCGCTTGGCGAGCGTCTCGCCTTCAGCGCCGACGAGCAGCGCGACCTGCGCAACGCGTCGCTGTTCCACTCCATCGGGAAGATCGCCATCCCGGTCGCGATCCTCACGAAACGCGGGCCGCTGACTCCGGACGAACGCGCCATCGTCGAGGAGCATCCGATCCTCGGCGCTCGCATCCTCGAGTCGATCCGGTTCCTGCGAACCGTCGTGCCGCTAGTACGTGCCGGACGCGAGCGCTGGGACGGCACGGGGTATCCGGAGAAGCTGAGCGGTGAGAACATTCCGCGCGCGGCGCGCGCCCTTCGCGTCGTCGTCGACTACCACGCGATGCTCGTGGACCGTCCCTATCGCGTCGCGCTCCGTCAGGAGACGGCGGTCGCTGAGCTCCGCCGGCTTGCCGGGACGTGGTACGACCCGGAGGTCGTCGGACCGTTCACCGCGATGATCGAGGCGCGCGGCACGATCCAGGCGGCGGAGGAGGAGGTCGGACAGACCAGCCGCGAGCTCGCGATCCTCGCCGAGCTCACGCCCGAGTTCCACACGATCCTGGACCTGCAGCAGCTTCTCGACCGCATCCTCGGGATCCTCGAGCGGAACCGCCCCGGCGTCTCGTTCACGATCCTCCTGCGCGACGAGAAGACCGACGACCTCGTCGTCCGCGCCGCGGCGGGGAGCTGGACCGCCATCGATTCGCCGTCGCGCATGACGAAGGGACGCGGCATCTCCCACTGGGTGCTCGAGCACCTCGAGCCGCAGAACATCGAGGATGTCCGTGCGGATCCGCGCTACGTCGGGGATCCGAACGTCCGGTCGGAGCTCGTCGTGCCGCTCGTCTCCTCGGGCCGCGCGATCGGTGTCCTGGTCCTGTCCCACCGTACCGTCGCGGCGTTCTCGCAGCGTGACCTCACGCTCATGCAGACCGTCGGCGCACAGATCGCCGCCGCCATCGACGTCGCCGAGCTGCACGAGCGCCTGAAGCGCGCCGCGAACACCGACGCGCTCACCGGCCTCCACAACTACCGGTACTTCTACGACCGTCTCGAAGAGGAGATCGCTCGCGCCGAGCGCCGCTCCGCTCCGCTGGCCGTGGCATTCTTCGACCTGGACAAGCTGAAGAACGTGAACGACACCTACGGCCACCTTGCGGGGAACGAGGTCCTGCGCGTGCTGGGGCTCTCGATCAGCAGCCACGTGCGGACCGAGGACGTCCCGGCGCGGTACGGCGGCGACGAGTTCGCGATCGTCATGCCCGACACGCCGCGCGACGAGGCTGAGAAGGTCGTCGAGCGTCTCATGGAGATGCTCGATGGAAAGATGGTCGACCTCCCAAGTGGCGGCCGGAACATCCCGATGCCCGACCTCTCGTGGGGCGTCGCCTCGTACCCACTCGACGGCCGCACCGCGCGCGAGCTCGTCGAGAACGCGGACACGCGTGCCTACGCGAGGAAGCGATCCCGCTAGCCGAGCTCCGCGCGCGGCGGCTCCACGACTGCAGGCTCACCCCCGACCGGAAGCTGCGGACGCTGGACGACGCGCTCGCGTTCCTCGCCGATCGGCGTGTGCTGACGCTCACGCAGGATTGCAGCATGCCGTCGCTCTTCGCGGCGACGCACGAGGAGGCGTTCGACGATACGAAGAAGGGCTTCGCCTCGTGGCCGAAGACGAAGTGGTCGTGGGGTGGCGAGCTCGCGCAGCGCGACGATGTCTTCGAGACGAAGCTGCACCGCGGCAAGACGCTGTTCCTCGCGCCTGAGGCAGCGCGCGCGGTCGATCCGCTCTGCCGTGCCGCGCTCGCCGAGGCCGAGGCGGCCGAGGACGACCGCGCGCGTCTCGTGCGCCACTTGAAGGCTGCCGGGCCGAGCACGGTGGAGGACCTGAAGTCCGAGCTCGCGCTGGACGCGACCGCGCTCCGCAAGGCGCGCGAGGGTCTCGAGAAAAGCGGGGCTGTCGTATCCAAGGGCATCACCGTCGAGGACACAAAGGGCGGGCACCGCCACTCGAGCGTGCTGTCGCGCTGGGATCAGGTGTGGCGCAAGCCGTGGAAGGCGACCGAGGAGACCGCGCTCGACGAGATCATCGTGCTCGGCGTCGCGGCCGCGGTCGTCACGCACGAGGACGAAGTGCGCACGTGGTTCACGTGGCCGGTGGAACGGCCGATGATCAACGCGCTCGTGTCGGCGGGCAGGCTTTCAAGGCCTGCCTCGGGGTTCATCGCGGCGCAGTAGTCCGGTAGCCTCGCCGTCGTGCTGGACAGTCTTCGCGCCGAGTTTCCATCGCTGTCCGGCGGAGCTCGCATGCCACGCTTCTCCCTCGCGCGTGAGTCTCCGTGGTGGGCCTTCCTCTGCGGTATGGGCGCGGCGTTCGTCGTCGGAGGTGTCGTGCGCCTCGCCGCGCTGTCTTTCTCGCCCTACCTTCTCGCGCCCACCGAGCCACGAGCCGAGTGGCTGACCCCCTCGACGCTCGCGGATGCGGCCGCGTCGATCGCCGCCGGTGCGGTCCTGGTTCGCGCTGGGTCGATGTACGCGCTCCTCCTCTTTGTGGCCTTCGGGCTCCTGCGGATCGTCGTAGCGATCCCCGGCCGGCTGACCTTCTGCGAGCGAGCCGGTCTCCAAGGCTTCGGACCAGTGGGCGCGTCGCCGATCCCTGGCGTGACGTGCGATGTGCCGTCGATGCTCCTCGGCGAGTGGCCGACGCTCGCGGCGCTGGCCCTCGGTGCGGTCCTGGCTCCCGCGCTCCTCGCTTCCTCCGGCGACGGCGCGAATCGGATGCTGCGCGCCGCGGGCGCCCTCGCGCTCGTCAGCACGACGCTCGGCATAGCGCTCGGGATCACCCCTCAGTGGTCGAGCCTCGATCAGCAGTTCACGCTCACCAATCTCATGACCGTGGTGCAGGGGATCGCCGGCGTCGTCGCGGGTGTGTTGCTCGCGCGCGCCCCGCTTGCCGCGGCCCTACTCATCGTCATTCTGCTGATCGGCTTGCCGCTGTCGTTCTCCTTGCCCGCCGCACTCCAGGCCGCGTCAGCATCGGAGCCCGCTGAGCTCACGACCATGCGCTGGGCTGCCGTGTACATGCCCGTGCTCGCGGGGATCGCGCTCTTTGCGACGCGCGGTTACATACGCCGTCGTCGAGGATCGCCCGTCTTCTAACGGGATTCGGAGGAACCTTCTATTAGCGCGGTTGTAAGAGTTGCGACCGTGAGCGCGGACGCGCGGATGGGCCACGCGGTCGGAGAGTTCGCGCATGCCAATCGCGACCTTCGCGCGGCACGTGCCGTGGCAATTCTTCGGACGCCTCAGCCTCGCGTTCGCTGAGATCGTCCTCGCTACCTCGACGCTCGTCGGTTCCGTCATCCTCGGTCACGAGCTCAAGGCCTGGCGCGAGTGGTACGCGGATCCCGGCACGGCGAAGCCCTGGGCGCCGACGCCGAAGCCGAGCGCGCCGGTCGAGATCGCCGAGCCGAGATAACGAGAGAGGCCCGCCTTTCGGCGGGCCTCTCGATCAGATGCGGGGCGTTGTTAGCGCCGGATCTCGGTCTCTTCCGAGGTCTTCGTGCGGACCGGACGGTCCCCACGGGTCTCGTAGTCCCAGCCCTTGCGGCGGCGAATGATGTCGCTCGCGTCCGAGTAGCGGTCATCCGCCTTCACCGTCATGAGCGTGCGGCCTTCCTTGACCTGCTCGCCGTAGTAGTTGGCCTCGTCCTCGGGGATGCCCATGCCGACGAGCGCGCCGGCGATCCCGCCGGACACACCGCCAACGACGGCACCCGTCGCGCCACCCGCGAGGGCGGTCGCAAGGAGTCCGCCCGAGACCACCGGGCCGATGCCCGGGATGAGGAGTGCCGCGCCGGCGCCGATCAGGCCACCGAGGACAGCACCTGTGCCTGCACCCGAGGCGGCCATCTCACCGGCCTTGTTGCCCTCGGTGCGTGTCTTGCCCTCGTCATCGCGCCAGGCGTAGCCGATCTGATCGTCGGTGAAGCCCTTCGCGCGAAGATCTTGGGCCGCGAGCTCTGCATCGCTGCGGTCGTCGAACACACCCACGTAGTGCGTGCGCTTACGGTTCTGATCACCCATAGGACATCCTCCATGGCGCGTCTGCGCCGCACTACACGGAGCACATTCGTGACCACGATCGAGGCTCGGCGTCACGAAATGCAGAGACTCTCGTAACAGGGAATGAGCGGGTCCCCTCTTGATCTAAGTCTTCGCGAGCTGTCGCAATACGAGTGGGAGGACGCCTCCGTTCCGCAGGTAGTCGAGATCGACGGGATCATCGACGCGCGCGAGGGTCTGGAAGCGGACGACCGTGCCATCCGCGCGCTTCGCCTCGACCTCGATGTTCGCCCGCGGCGCAAGTCGCGACAGGCCGGCGATGGCGTACGTCTCCTCGCCGGTCAGACCGAGGCTCGCTGGACTCTCGCCTGGCATGAACTGCAGCGGGAGGATCCCCATGCCGACGAGGTTGGAGCGATGGATGCGCTCGAAGGACTCCGCGATGACGGCGCGCACCCCGAGGAGCAGCGGCCCCTTCGCGGCCCAGTCGCGTGACGAGCCCGAGCCGTACTCCTTGCCCGCGATGAGGATCAGCGGCGTGCCGTCCTGCTGATAGCGCTGCGATGCGTCGTAGATCGTCATCTCGTCGCCCGAAGGCAGGTGCTTGGTCCACCAACCTTCGCGCTGCACGAGCAGGTTCCGCAGGCGGATGTTCGCGAACGTGCCGCGGATGAGGACCTCGTGGTTCCCGCGCCGCGTGCCGTACTGGTTGAAGTCGACCGGCTTCACGCCCTGGGCCTGCAGGTACTGGCCCGCCGGGCTCGCCGCCGGGATCGAGCCGGCCGGTGAGATGTGGTCGGTCGTGATCGAGTCGCCGACGCGAACGAGCACGCGCGCGTCGACGACGTCGGCGACGTCGCGCGGGTCACCCATGTCCTTGAAGAACGGCGGCTCCTGCACGTACGTGGTCGCGTCCCACTTGAACATCGCGCCGGTCGGCGACGGCATCGTCTTCCAGTACTTGTCGCCATCGAAGATCTTGCCGTACTCGGTCGCGTACATCTCCTCGGTGATCGACGCCTCCATCACCTTGCTCACGTCCTCGGGCGTCGGCCAGATGTCCTTCAGGAACACGGGCTTCCCGTCGTTGCTGGTCCCGAGCGGCTCGTCCTCGAGATCGATGTGGACCGTGCCCGCGAGCGCGTACGCGACGACGAGCGGCGGCGAGGCGAGGTAGCTCGACTTCACGAGGGGATGGATGCGTCCTTCGAAGTTACGGTTCCCCGAGAGCACCGACACGACGTTCAGGTCGTGTTCTTTCACTTCTTGTTCGATCTCCGGTGTCGCAAGTGGACCCGTCTGGCCGATGCAATTGTGCACCGCGACC
The DNA here is from genome assembly GCA_044866725.1 of Candidatus Limnocylindria bacterium. GTDB lineage: Bacteria > Chloroflexota > Limnocylindria > P2-11E > P2-11E > CF-39. Next base: position 10,078 of record JBIOUD010000020.1, read on the forward strand.
CCGTTCGCAAAGAACGCGTGGAAGCCTTCGACGGTGAGGT
>JBIOUD010000021.1:0-25791 GCA_044866725.1 Candidatus Limnocylindria bacterium
ACTTCCATGTAGCGAGGGTCGGCGCGGACATCCGGGCAGTTCACGATCTCGCCGGTCGTCCAGGCGGCCCCAGAGAGTCCCGCGTCGTCGGGGCGGCGGTAATTGCGGACGGCATCGGTCTGGGCGAGCGCGCCGGCCGCGCCGCCGAGGACGAGCTCGTTCTTCGCGTCGTCGTGGAGCACGACGTAGCGCGCGCCGTAGCCATACTGCGCGCCGAGGAGCTCGGTCGCGACGTCGAGCAGCTGGACCTCGTCGGTCGCGACGAGCAGGAGCTGCTCCGCGCTGTGCATCAGCAGCTCGAGGTCGGCGCGCGTGTTGCTCATCACTGACATTGCGAGGAGAACGCTAGGGAGGATCGGTCCCCGCGCCTATGGCTCGGTCGTCCTGCCACCTGCTGTGACCTGATGCCTAGCCCGGCTAACCCGCCGGGGTGACGGTATTACCCCCCGTTCACGTGGCGGGCTCGACGGCGACCATCACCCGCGCGCGGATGTCCGGCGCAAGACGGACCTCGACGGTGTGCGCGCCAAGACTCCGGAGGGGCTCGGTGAGCGTGATCTTCGCCCGGTCCACCTCGACGCCGTGCTCGCGCTTCAAGGACTCGGCGATGTCCTTGTTCGTGACCGATCCGAACGTCTTGCCGTCCTTGCCGGCCTTCAACCGGAACATGAGGGTGATCGTCGCAAGGCGCTTCGCGAGCTCGTCAGCGTCTGCGTGCGCGCGGTCTTTCTTGAGCTTGTCGGCCTGACGCTCACGGGACAGGAGCTTCAGCTCGCTCGCCGTCGCCTCGATCGCGAGGCCTTTGGGGATGAGGAAGTTCTGGGCGTAGCCGTCGGCCACGTCCTTCACATCGCCGGGGCGGCCGAGGCCGCGGACCTCTCGCTTCAGGATGACGCGCACGTGTCCTCTTTACTTAGGAGGAGGGCGGCGTGGTCGGCTCGGCAAGCTGACCGTTCTGCTCGCTCTTCCGCAGCTCCATCTCCCATGCGAAGACGGAAGCCGCGACGGCGATGATGCCCATCACGGTGAGGGCGCCGATGATCGCGAGGAGCGCTTCGATGGCGCCGAAGAGTCCACCGCCCGAGTCGCGATCGCTCATTCCTCGTCGTTCCTTTCGCGCTGTGAGCGCATCTGCTCAAGCCTAGCGCGGAGCTCGGCCGCTCGGCCTTGGAAGAGCGAGCCCGCACCGGCAAGGTCCTTCGTGAGGGTGTCCTCGTGACGCGCGATCCGCGCCATGTGGTCGTCGACGACCTCGGGCGGCGCGTTCCGGATGAACCAGTCGAGCCCGAAGAGGAGCACGCCGACGTCGTCGAGCTGTCCGAGGACCGGGATGAAGTCGGGGATGATGTCGATCGGGAACGCGAGGTACGCCGCGACCGCGCCGAGGACGAGCTTCTGCTGTGTCGGCACGCGCTCGTCGCGCGCGAGACCCCACACGAGGCGCGCGTACGTCGGGAGCTTGCGTGCGACGTCCATCGCCTCGCCCATGTTCCGCGGCCGTTTCATGACCTAACCACCGTGGACCTCTCCTTGCGGGAATCGTGCCCGCAGCGCCGCGAGCGCCGCCGACGTCGCGGCGTCCTTGTCCTGTGCCCAGAACGCGACCAGGTAGTGGGCCCGCCCGCCTTCTACGGAGCGTAATTCCACGGAGGGCCTGGGGTCCCCGGCCAGTCCGGGCACCTGGGCGAGCGACTCGCGGATCTCGTCCGCGCTGATCGGCTTCTCGCCGTCCTCGAGGATGAGCCAGGCCGACGCGCGACGCGTCGGGAACCGCGTGAGATTCGTCACCGCGCTGGTCATGAACACCCCGTTCGGGACGATGATCTCGCGCCCATCGGCCGTCTTCAGCATCGTCGTGCGGAACGCGATCTCCTCGACGACGCCGCTGCTGCCGCCGACGTCGATCGTGTCCCCGATCCGGAACGGCCGCTCCACGAGCACCCAGATACCCGCGAAGAAGTTCTTGAGGATGTCCTGCAGGGAGAGGCCCACCACGAGGCCGATGACCGAGAAGGACGTGAGGATCCAGCCGAAGGCGTCGCGGGTATAGATCGCCAGCACCCCGAGCATGCCGACGACGATCACGAGGACCTGCGCGAGGTTGCCGAGGAGGATGGTCACGTTCGCCTGCGCGCGGCTGCGCGCGAGCATCCGCATCGTCGTGCGGCGCACCGCCCGGGCGATCAGCCAGGCAGCCAGCACCACGACGAGCGCCCAGATCGTGCGGACGGCGTACTCCGTGAGGAGCGCGGTATCGATCGTCATCGCGCGATTCTGGCCGCTCTTGACATGAGAACATCCGTTCGGTATGGTCCATGCCGATGACCAAGCAGGACCAACAGCGAGCGGAGCGCATCCTCGATTTCATCCGCGAACGCACCTCCGAGCGGGGCTACCCGCCGACGGTGCGTGAGATCGCCGAGGCCGTCGGTCTCGCGTCGACCTCCGCGGTCCATCACCACCTCCTGAAGCTCGAGCGCGAGGGCAAGCTCCAAAAGGACGCCACGCGCTCGCGCGCGCTGACGATCCCTGGGTCGCTCGGTGGCCGCGTGGTGCAGGCGCCCATCGTCGGCGAGATCGCCGCCGGTGAGCCGATCTACGCGTATGAGGACAAGAGCGAATCGATGTCCATCCCCGGCGAGCTCGCCGCGAAGGGTCGCGACACGTTCGTGCTGCGCGTCCGCGGGAAGTCGATGATCGAGGACCACATCGACGACGGCGACTACGTCGTCGTGCAGTCGCAGAACACCGCGCGCGACGGCGACATCATCGTCGCCCTCCTCGAGGACAGCCGCGCGACCCTCAAGCGCTTCTTCCGGGAGAAAGACCGCATCCGCCTCCAGCCGGCGAACGGGCAAATGCAGCCCATCTACACCCGCGACATCCAGATCCAAGGGAAAGTCATAGGCGTCATCCGACGCCTCGCCTAGCACCTCGCGCGTCCGACGACTCATTCACGGGGAGCGGCATCCGCCGAGAATCGATCCGTGCCAGCCGCTGCGATGCTCCGCGTCCTCACGCTCCGTGAGCTGAACCGCGCGCTGCTCGCGCGGCAGATGCTGCTCGCTCGCCAGAAGGTGGACGTGGTCGAGGCGATCGAACGGCTCGGCGGCCTGCAGGCGCAGTGGGCGCCCGCGCCGTATGTCGCGCTCTGGACGCGGATCAAAGGATTCGCGCGCGAGCAGCTGACCAGACCGATCGACCGTGGCGAGGTCATCAAGGCGACGCTCATGCGCGCGACGCTGCACCTCGTGTCGGCGCGCGAATACCCCGCGTACTCGGCCGCGACGATCGATGGCCGCTTCGGCGCGTGGCGTCCACCGGGTGGTCCGATGATCGCCGACCTCGAGAAGATGCATGCCGACGTGCTGAAGTTCGCCGCGAAGACACCTCGCACCCGCGAGGAGATACGCGACCACATCTCTGAGCACATGCCGAAGAGCGCGAAGGACGAGCGCCTGCGCAACTGGTTCCTCTGGGCAGCGGTCGCGACCAGCGGGCTCGTCTGGGAACCACATGGAGCTCACTTCGAATACCGGCAACTGGCGCGACATGTCGCACCGAAGGCCGCCCTGAGGCGGACGTCGAAGCCCGAGGCCGCGTACGACCTCGTCGTGCGCCATCACCTCGCGGCCTTCGGACCCGCGAGCGTCGCCGACATCGCGACTTGGAGCAGCATCCGCGTCCCGCACATCCGCGCCGCACTCGCGCGCATCAACGACTTGACGCGATTCCGGGATGAAAACGGACGCGAGCTCTTCGACCTGCGGCGCGCTCCGAGGCCGCCCGCCGATACGACCGCGCCCGCGCGCTTCCTCGCTCGGTTCGACGCGGCGATCCTCGGCCACGACTCTGCCGAGCGGACGCGCATCCTGCCGGCGCAGTACAAGAAGCAGGTCATCTTCTCCGCGGAGGTCTGGACCACCTTCCTCGTCGACGGCTTCGTCGCCGGCCGGTACAAGCTCGGCGCCACGAAGAAGGACGCGGTCCTGGAGCTCCTGCCGTTCAAGCCGCTTCGCAAGGCCGACAAGCTCGCGTTGGTAGAAGAAGGAGAGAAGCTCGTCCGCTTCTACTTCCCGGAAGCCCAGCACCACGCGGTCAAGGCGTGAGTTCCGAGTGACGCGCCGCTCCAGCACCCCGGCGGGCCCGACGCTCACGCTCCGCGCGCTCAATCGCGCGATGCTCGCCCGCCAGATGCTCCTCGCGCGCCAGCGCGTCCCGGTCGTGACGGCGATCGAACGACTCGCCGCGCTCCAGGCGCAGTGGGCGCCGTCGCCGTACATCGCACTCTGGTCGCGCCTGGTCTCATTCGAGCGCGAGCGCCTCTGGAAGGCGATCGAGGACGCGCGCGTCATCCGGGCGCGGCTCATGCGCGGCACGCTCCACCTCGTCGCGGCACGTGACTTCTACGCGTTCGCCGTCGCGACGCAGGACCTCCAGCGCGGCGCGTGGAATCGCCTTCAGATCGGTCAGGGTGTCGACCCGAAGGTCGTCGCCCGGGTCGCGACGGCGTTTGCGAAGCGCCCGCGCGCGAAGGAGGAGGTGCTCGCGCATCTCGGCGAGCGCGTGGGGCAACTCGGCGAGGACTTCGGCTGGCTCATCTGGCGATTCGTGAGCGCGCACGCCGATCTCGTGTCCGCGCCACCGGGCGGGCGCTGGGATTACGGCGGCACCGACGCGCCGTATGTCGCGGCACGCCACTGGATCAAGGGCAACGGGTCGCGGCCGACCGAGGACGCGGCGATCGAACACCTCATCCGTAAGGCACTCGCGGCGTTCGGCCCCATGTCCCTCGCGGATGTGTGCCAATTCGCGGGACAGGTACCGCCGCGCGTCCGCCCGACGCTCGAGCGGATGGCGCCGAAGCTGGCCACGTTCGTCGACGAGCACAAGCGCACGCTCTACGACCTGCCGCGCGCACCTCGGCCCGACGCAGACACGGCGGCGCCGGTGCGATTCCTCCCCCGCTACGACGAGCTTCTCATCAGCTACGCGCACCGCGATCGCGTCATGCCGGAGAGGCATCGCGGGAATGTCTACTCGAAGAACGCGATCGTCGAGGCGGTGGTGATGGTCGACGGCTTCGGCGCGGGGATCTGGGCGCTCGAACGGACGAAGGCGGAGGCGATCGTCCGGGTCCGGCCTTTCGGCAAGCTCGCGCCGAAGGACAAGACCGAGGTCCTCGCCGAAGGCGAGCGGCTCGCGCGGTTCATGGCGCCCGAGGCGAAGACTCATGGAGCGCGCGTCTCGTGAGCGTGACGTGAGCACACCGCCGCGCATCTTCCGACCGCGTACGCCCGACCGCGTCGACGTCGACAGCCGCAAGGCGATCCTCCACTGCGACCTCGACGCGTTCTACGCCTCTGTCGAGCAGCGCGACCATCCGGAGTACCGCGGCAAGCCGGTCATCGTGGGCGGCGGGCCGAACGACCGCGGTGTCGTCTCGGCCGCGTCCTACGAGGCCCGCGCGTTCGGCGTTCGTTCGGCGATGCCGCTGCGCATCGCGGGGAGGCTCTGCCCCGACGGGATCTTCGTCCCAGGCGACGGCAAGGCATATTCCAAAGCGTCGGACGACGTGATGGCGCTCTTCTACGAGCGCACGCCTCTTGTCGAGCCGATCTCGCTCGACGAGGCATTCCTCGACGTCACCGCGACACAGCACCTGTTCGGTGGCGCCGAGCAGATCGCCCGCGACCTCAAAGCGGACGCGCGTGCGAGATGCGGCCTCGTGCTCTCCGTCGGGGTCGCGACGAACAAGCTCTGCGCGAAGATCGGCTCCGACCTGCGAAAGCCCGACGGCCTCGTGATCGTCGCGTCCGGCGACGAGGCCAGCTTCCTCGCGCCGCTCGAGCTCCAGCGCCTCTGGGGCGTCGGGCCGAAGACGCGCGAGCTCCTCGAGAGCTGGGGGCTGAGGACGATCGGCGATCTCGCGAAGGCCGACGTCGCGATGCTCGAGGCGCGCCTGGGCGAGCACGGACGTTCGATATGGGAGCGCGCGAACGGCGTCGATGAGGGGACCGTCGTCACCGAGATGGAGCCGAAGTCCGTCGGGCACGAGCACACGTTCGATCGAGACACCCTCGACCCCCGCGTCATCGAGTCGACGCTCCTGCGCCTGGCCGAAGGCGTCGGTCAGCGTCTGCGTGCCGACGAGCTTCGCGGCAAGACCGTGACATTGAAGCTCCGGGTGGCGCCATTCGAGACACGCACGCGACAACGGACGCTCGCTTCGCCGACCGATGACGACCTCACCATCTACAAGACCGGACGACAACTCCTTCGTGACGCGCTCGCGGATGACCGCGAGGCCGGCCGCGCGAGCCCGGTGCGACTTGTCGGAGTTTCCGTCCACGGTCTCGAGGCGGGACGGCAGCTCGGTCTATTCGATCACGTTCGTGTAACGCGACTGAACGCGGCGCTCGACGCTGTACGCGAGCGTTTCGGCGACGACGCTCTCGATCGTGCCAGCGCGAGATCCACGGGTCAGCGCCGGCGTTTCGGCGGACGCCGTGAGAAGCGGACGGACGACTGATGTGGACACAGTGTGGATATCCCTCGCCGCGCGTGGGGATGAACTTGTGGACTGTTCCGTGGACAACACACCTTGTGGTCATCGCGGATGATGCGGATGATGCGCGGGTCGTTAGTCGGGGAGGGCGAGGGGTTGTCGGACGAGCGCATCGCTCAAGTAGCGATCGACTTCATCACGTTCTGCTACGAGCGTCGCGGCGCAGGATGGCCTTCCCTATACGACGAGATGTGCTACGTAGCGGGCAATCGTCTGTATCGCGGTCTTGGGTACGAGGAGCTGGCACAGGCGGGACTGGACTTCACGCTTGGTGGTCTTGGGAAGACCAGCAGGCTCGTGACTGAAGTGACGAAGCGTCACGCGCGGCACGGAGCGTTCGCGCCAGCGACCTAGCGACTGACGTCGGCCACACCGGCGGGGCGGGGAGTGAAAGGAAGCGCACTCCCCGCCTCTTTTTGTCCGCTTCTGCGCGCAGGCACGAAGTCGGCGCGGGCATCTGTCAGAATGAACGGGCAAGGGGAGCGCGGAAAATCGCGCTTTTCGTGCGATGGTCCCGTGGTGCAGCGGCCTAGCATACGTCCCTGTCAAGGACGAGATCGCCGGTTCGAATCCGGTCGGGACCGCAGTAGCGAGCCTCTGGCGGCACCACGATTTCGTGCGGCTGTGGACCGCCGCCGGGATCAGCGCTGCGGGCACTCAGGTGACCCTGCTTGCGCTCCCGCTGACGGCGATCCTGGTGCTTCACGCGAGCGCGTTCGAGGTCGCCGCGCTGGCGACGGCAGCAACGATCCCGAATCTTGCGCTCGGGATCGCGGCCGGTGTCTGGCTCGATCGGGTGCCGCGGCGTCCGGTGATGGTCGCGGCGGACCTCGGCCGGGCCATCGTCCTTGCGTCCGTGCCGGTCGCCTACGTGTTCGGCGTGCTCACTCTCGCGCAGCTCTACCTGGTCGCGCTCATCGGTGGCTCGCTCAACGTTGTCTTCGAGATCGCATCCGGGGCGTACTTGCCGTCAGTCGTGCCGCGTGCACAACTGGTCGAGGCGAATTCCAAACTGCAGTCGGCCATCGTCGGGGCGCACGCGGCAGGCCCGAGCATCGGTGGCGCCCTCGTGACGCTTTTCAGCGCGCCCATCGCGATCGCGGTCGACGCCGCCTCATTCCTCATCTCTGGATCGCTCATCGCATCAGCCAACGCACACGACCAGGTGCAGCGCGAGCCGAAGACGACGTCGCTGCGTACCGAGCTGCGCCAGGCGGCAACGTACCTGCTCTCCGACCCATACCTGCGGCCGCTCTTGGTCGGGCACGCGCTGGCGAACGTCGCTCTCGGTGTTCTGTGGGCGATCGTGATCGTGTACGCGGTGCGAGTGCTCGAGCTGACGCCGGGCACGCTCGGTGTCATTCTCTCGCTCGGACAGGTCGGCGGAGTGATCGGCGCGGCGCTTGCCCACAGGCTCGCTGAGCGCGCCGGTGTGGGGCGCGTCGTCGTCGCGTCCTTCTTCTTGTTCGGCCCGGCGACCCTCCTCATGTCCACCGCCACCGGACAGACCGCGGTCGTATTCGTCACCGTGGGCTGGACCCTGGAGAGCCTCGCGCGGTCGCTCTATGGCGTCTCGGCGACGAGCGTCAGGCAAGCACTCGTACCGGACCGGCTGCAAGGACGTGTCATCGGCCTCACCACGACCGCCGGGACCGGCGCATTCCCGCTCGGAACACTCCTCGGCGGCGCGCTCGCAGGAGCGTTCGGCCTCCGCGAAGCGATGTTCTTCGCTGCCGGCGTCGCGGTGCTGCCGTTCATCGCCGTGGCGGCGTCGCCGATCCGAACTCTCCGCGACACGTGGACCGCGAACGAATGACAGGTGCCGAGGCCTCGCGCCGACGGCCCGCAGCGCGATGATCCATGCGGCGGCGATCCTCTGTTTGATCTCATCGTTCGGTTTCGGACTCCCCAACCTGCCCGCGATCCGGAACGTGCTCGAAGGCCGCGAGGTGCCGCTGCTCTTCGGCTTCCCCGCGTACGGCGGTGGCTACTTCGAGCGCATCGGCATCACCACGACGGTCCCGCTGCTCGTTGGCTTCCTCGTCGTGTGCACGCTTGAGGGCGTCGCGGGTTGGCTCCTCTGGGAGGGGCAGAGGAGCGGTGCGCTCCTGGCGCTCGCGCTCCTCGTGCCCGGCGCGGTCTTCTGGGTCGGCTTCTCGCTCCCATTCGGGCCGATCTTCGCCGTCATCCGCACCGTCCTCATCCTGGCGAGCTGGTCGAGCCTGAAGTAGCGCGTCGCGCGAGCAGGATCGCGCGGTCAGCTCTCTCCTTGGAACGCGCGCACCTCGATCGGGAGGGTGGTCGCGAGCGCGAGCTTGCGGCCCCACTCGAGCGCCGCGTCCATGTCGGGTGCCTCGATGATCGAGAGTCCACCGACATGCTCCTTGCCCTTCTTGTACGGGCCCTTTTTCGTTGCGACGCCGCCGTCATCCGGCACGACCACGGCGGCCTCGGTCGGCGGTGTGAGGTGATCGTTGAAGACCCACGCACCCGCGTCCTTCATCTCCTTCTCGAGCGCGTCGATCTCCTTGCGGATCTCGTCGAGATCGACTGACTTCGGGGGTGGCCCGTCCGGCTGTTCGATGCTGAGCAGGTAGCGCTTCATCCCTCTGCCTCCTTCGATGTGATGTGCTCGCAGCTGGCCCTGCATGAACGGGACTCGGCGCCCTGCTCGACACCACCTCGCACGACCCAAGGTCCACACTCGATGGGGATGAGACGCTTCGTGGCCGTGCTCGCGGTCGCCTCGCTCCTCGCGTCCCGGCCGGCCTGGGCAGCCGATCCGCCGACCGAGCCCCAGGACACCGAGGTCCCGGCGTCGCTGGCCTGTGTCACGCCGCTCGACATCCCGTTCGTGCAGAACGTGATGGAGACGAAGTGGTCGCCGGACAGCACGAAGCTCGCGATCGTGTGGTTCGCGAAGCTGCCATCGCAGCGGTCGGTGACCGGGTACCGGGAACAGGAGATCACCGACACGCTCGACCTGCGCACCGGGCGCCTCTGGCCCGTCGGCGTCGGCGACCAGCCGCGCTGGTCAGCGACGGGGAAGTTCATCTCGTACTGGGGCACGACCGGCGATGACCTACGGATCGTCGGTGACGACCGCACCGTCGCGGTGCTCGTGCCGACGGTCCCTGAGGTGCGCTGGGTCGGCGACGGCCTCGTCTTCATCGAGAAGAACGAGATCCGCGAGTGGCGCGAGGGCGCCGTCCACACCGTCGCGACCTTCTCTCCTGAGCTCGTGCCGGACTACCCGGCCGACGACGTCCGCTGGAGCGCCGACGGCAGGCACTTCACCCTCACGCGGTACACCTTGAACAACACGGTCGAGCACCTCATCGGGAACACGCTCACGGCGGAGCTCCTGCCCCTCGGCCTTGAGGGAGCTCGCTACACCGAGTGGGCGCCCTCCGGCGACACGCTCCTCGTTCGCTATCTCGATCGCATCGAGCTGCGCGATTTCGCGTTGAACGCCGTCCGAACGCTTCCGCTTTCGGCTCTCGCGGGACCGGTGCATCAATGGGCGCCCGACGGTCAGACGCTCCTCGTAGGGAGGGTCACTCCGACCGTCCCCGCCGGGAACGAGTACGACACGTTCCGCCCGTGGGACGACCGCGGCGGTGCCGCCGCGACTCTGCCGAACCTCCTCGGCGAACGGAACTTCAGTCCCGACGGGCGCTACTTCGTCGGCGTGACGCGGACCGGGATGGATACAACGCGGCTCTCGGTCTACGCCTGCAAGGGCTCAGCGGAGCGCGCGACCTCCGACGCGACCGCGCCCTCCCGGCTCGAAACGATCGAGGGCGCGACGGGCAGGCTCGTGCGGCCGGCCGCGGGAGAGATCACGCAGTTCCTCCAGGGCGGTCACACCGGCGTCGATCTCGCCGCGCCGTTCGGCTCGCTCATCACCGCCGACGATGACGGCGTCATCACCTCGACGTCGTGGGTCGCGGTCGGCGGCAACCGCGTCTGCGTCCAGCACGCCGGCGGCCTTGAGTCGTGCTTCTATCACACGAGCGCGCCGCTGGTGAGCGTCGGCGAGCGCGTCGCGCGCGGTCAGCCGGTCGCGCTCATCGGGCTGACCGGCGTCACGACGGGCCCGCACACACACTGGGAGACGAAGCTCTTCGGCCGGATCGTGTCGCCGCTCGAGCGTTAGGGCGTTCGCCTCCGGAGGAGGATCCCGAGCCAGAGCCAGTACAGCGGGCCGCCGACCGCACCCGCGACGATGCCCGCGTAATTCACGAGCCGCGCGTCGCCCGACAGCGCCGCGACAAATCCGACGACGAGGTCCGCGACGGCGACGAACCCGAGGATCACGAGGAGGCGCGGGTAGCCCGCACGCGAGAGCAGCAGGTTCGCGATGAGGAACCACAGTCCGGTGAGCGCGAAGCTCATGACGTTGAGTGGGTCGCTCGACGTGACGTTCGGCGCGGCGAGATCCGGTCGCGTGATGAGCTCGCGGATGAGTGCGACGCCGTAGAGCTGCGACGTGATCGTCGCGAGCGACGCGCCGACGCCCACGAGCGTCGCGAAGAGCGACCAAGCCTCGCCGTACTGGCGCACGACCCAGTAGACGGCGACGATTCCGAAGAGCGCCCAGAACGCGATGAGCGCGTAGAGGAGCTGGAAGACCTGGAGGCCGACGATGTCCTCGCCGCCCCTCGCGATGAAGTAATAGGCCGCGACCGCGGCCCACGAGGTGATCGCCAGGAGGACGCCGGCAAGGCCGCCGAAACGCACGAAGGACCGGTCGCTCACGACGGCGGACGATACACGCCCGTACCATCGCGGCCATCGCCATCGACCTTGCGCTCCTTCCGATGCACGATGCCGCCGCGCGGCTCCGCGCGCGCACGACCTCGAGCGTCGACCTTTTGCGCGCGTGCATCGCCAACATCGAGCGCCGCGACGGCGAGCTCATCGCGTTCATCTCGAAGACGCTCGATCAGGCTGAGGCCGATGCCACGCGCGCCGACGATGAGCTCGCGCACGGCGTGGACCGCGGCTCGCTGCACGGCATTCCCGTCGCGCTCAAGGACCTCTACGACGCGAAGGGCGAGGTCACGACCGGCGGTTCGAAGATCTTCGCGAACAACGTCGCGAAGGAGGACAGCGCAGTCGCAGCCCGCCTGCGTGCGGCGGGCGCGGTCCTCCTCGGCAAGACGAACCTCCACGAATGGGCCTTCGGCGTGACGAATCAGAACCCGCACTTCGGGAACGCGAAGAACCCGTGGGACACGGGGCGCATCCCGGGGGGCTCGAGCGGGGGCAGCGCGATCGCGGTCGCGACCGGCATGTGCTTCCTGTCGCCGGGGTCCGACACCGGTGGCTCGATCCGCATCCCCGCGGCGCTCTGCGGTATCGCCGGCATCAAGCCCACCTACGGACGCGTGAGCCTGCGCGGCGTCGTTCCGCTCGCGTGGTCGCTCGATCACGCCGGGCCGCTCGCGCGCACGGTCCGCGACCTCGCGATCGCGCTGCAGGCGCTCGCCGGTCACGACCCGCTCGATCCGGGGAGCGCCGACGTCCCCGCCGAGGACTACCTCGCCGATCTCGAGAAGGGCGCGAAGGGTCTACGCATCGGGATCCCGGCCACGCATTTCTTCGACGACGTCGATCCCGAGGTCGAGGCCGCGGTCCGCGAGGCGGCGAAGGTCTTCGCCTCTGTCGGCGCGCGCGTCGAAGAGCGGACGCTCCCCCACACCGAGCTGCTGCGCGAGACGCAGCGGACGATCATCTCGAGCGAGGCGGCGGCGTACCACCGCGAGCACATGGACGACCCGGCGGCGTTCGGGCCCTACGTGCTCGAGCGCATGAAGCAGTCGTCGACCCTGGGCGCGACAGAACTGGCCGCCGCGCATCGAACGCGGACGGAGATCCGCCGCGCGTGGACGGCGGTGCTGCGCGAGGTCGACCTCATCCTCACGCCGACGACGCCGGCCCCCGCGCTGCCACGCGAGGACGCGCGGCCTGCCGGCGAGCGTGACGCCGCGGCCGCACGGCTGATGACGAGCTACACGTCTCCGTTCAACCTCACGGGACTCCCCGCGATCTCGGTGCCCTGCGGGTTCACCCGGGGTGGGCTTCCGATCGGTCTGCAGCTCGCCGCAGGCCCGTGGCGCGAGTCGCTGCTGCTACGTGCGGCGCGCGCGTACGAACGCGAGTCGAAGTGGGGCGAGCGTCATCCTCCTGCGTGAGACGACAGCAAGGACGATCAGCGCGAGAGCGATCGCCTGCTGGATGGGCTCACCCGGATCGGTCGAGCCGAAGATCATGAAGACGATCCCGCCGACGAGGAGCGCGATGAGGATGAGGCAGCCGCACCCGGTCACGACGCGGCCTCGGCCGCGCGCCATGCGTCACCGATCGCGATGACGGCGCTCGATCTCGCCGGCACGTTCGTGTTCGCACTCAGTGGCGCGGTCGCGGGCGTGCGGCGCGAGCTCGATCTCTTCGGTGTCGTGGTGACCGCGCTCGCGGCCGGGACCGCCGGCGGGATCGTGCGGGACGTGCTTCTCGACCAGAGTCCGCCGGTCGCACTCGGCGACTGGCGGTACGTCGCCGCCTGCGTCCTCGCGGGCGTCGTCGTCCTGCTCTGGCCGCGGGCACCCGGGCGCGCGGCCGGCGTCGTCATCGTGCTCGACGGAGCCGGTCTCGCTCTCTTCGCCGTCACCGGGACCCTACGGGCGCTGGAGCTCGCGGTCGAGCCCGTCGGAGCGATCCTCGTCGGCGTCCTCACGGGCATCGGGGGTGGCATCGCACGCGACCTCCTCGTTGGGGAGATCCCGTTCGTCTTACGGCGCGACGTGTACGCCCTCGCCGCGCTCGCGGGCGCGGTCGCCGCGGTCCTCGGGTACGCGCTCGGGCTTCCGCTGAGCATCGTCGCGCCGTTCGCCGCCATCGTGTGCTTCCTCACGCGGATAGTCGCGTGGCGTCGCGGCTGGAACCTGCAGCGGGCGAGCGCGAGTTAACGAGGCAGCGTGCGTGCGTGAGTGGTGGTTGTCCTAGCTGCCGCAGCTGCAGCCGCTGGAAAGCTTCGCGTTGGTGACGAGGAATCCACCGGGGCCGCTCGCCTCGTCGATGTAGTCGATCGTCGCGCCTTCGCAGTACGGGCCGCTCTCGGCGTCGATCGCGACCGGGATGCCCGCTTGCTCGACGACCGAATCGCCGTCGGCCGTGGCCTCGTCGAACGCGAGCGAGTACTGGTAGCCGCAGCAGCTCTTGCCTGCGACCCAGAGGCGGAGGTAGGCGCGGGACGGGTCGTCGCCGCGGATCGCCCGGAGCTTCTCGGCGGCGGCCGCGGTCACTTCGATCACGCTCTGAGCCTAGCATTCGCGGCGAGCGGAGTCGGTACGGGGAGGCGGCAATGAAGCGCGACGAGGCCTGGGCGCTGCTCTGCGAGCACACGAAGTCGGACAGCCTGCGCAAGCACGGCCTCGCCGTCGAGGCCGCGATGCGCTACTTCGCCGCGAAGGCCGGCGAGGACGAAGAGACCTGGGGCGTCACCGGCCTGCTGCACGACTTCGACTACGAGCGGGACCCCGAGGGCCATCCGCAGAACGGAAAGCCGATCCTCGAGCAGGCCGGTGTGCCCGGGACCATCGTCCACGCGATCCAGTCGCACGGTGACCACACCGGCGTCCCGCGCGTCACCCTGATGGAGAAGACGCTCTACGCGGTGGACGAGCTGACGGGATTCGTAACCGCCGTCGCCCTCGTGCGTCCGAGCAAGGCAGTCCGCGACGTCGACGCGCCGGCGGTCCGACGGAAGATGAAGGACAAGGCCTTCGCACGCGCGGTGAGCCGAGACATGATGCTGAAGGGCGCGGAGGATCTCGGGACGCCGTTCGACGAGCTCGTGGGCGAGATCGTCATCGCGCTCGATCGGATCTCGGATCGGCTCGGCCTCGCGGGCGTCACCGCCTGAGACTCCGCGGTCACCCTTTGATCTAGCGCGAGGGTCGGCGGCGCCGCACGACCGCCGCGACCGCGGCCGCGCGCGTCCCCGCGCCGAGTGCCGACCGCGCGCGGCGAACATGCGTGTTCACGGTGTGCAGACTGATGCCCTCGTGGCGCGCGATCTCCTTCGAGGTCATGCCGCGCGCGACGAGACGGAGGATCTCGCTCTGGCGATCCGTGATCCAGATGGGCGACGACACCGAGAACGACAACGGCCGGGACTTGCGTCCCGGCCGTCATCGCTACGTCCTAGAGGAGCTTCAGCTCGCGCGCTTCAGGGTGCGACGAGCGGTCGTGCGCACGACCTCGTGCTCGAAGCGCTCGAGGAAGAGCTGGCCGCCGCAGCGCGGGCAGAGCGGCTGGTCAGCGTCGCTCCACGCCGGTGCCTCGCGGCCAGGCTGTGAGTAGGCGGTACGGAGCTGGTCGACGGTCGGCCGGCGCGCCTTCGTAGGCACCAGCACCTCACCCAGACCGTGACCGCAGAAATAGCAGTAGAGCTCGGCTCGAACAGTCATCGCGGGCCTCCAAGACCTTCCTTCAACCACAAGAACGGTGCCAGGAATGGTCTTGTTCCAGATACCCGCAAAGACCCGGAAGCGTTCCGTTAAGCGCGACGCACTTTCCTAGGAAGTCACAGGTTGGGTTCGTCCGGCGAGCGGTCCGATGCTTTGGTCCGATGTCTACGCGGACTCGGACTCCTCGATCTGGAGGCTCACAAGGGAGCCCGCGTCCGTCAGGTACGTGAGCTTCTTGATCACGCCCTTCGGGATGATGTGGAAGTCGTTGTGCCGGTAGTCCTTGCCCTCGTTGCTGATGTCGTAGTCACCGACGACGACCACGTACTCGGCGGTGTCCTTCCACAGGAGGCCGCAGGTGAGCTTGCGCAGTCGGTACGCCTCGAAGTCCTCGGGGATCGCGGTCCGCGAGTAGGCCGTGATGTCCTCCCACTCGACCGCGACGAGTCTTGCCGGCAGCGCCTCGGTGTCCAACGCCTTCCCTCTCTGCGACGATCGCGTCCGCTCTTCGGTACATGAGCGTGAGATCTGTTCACGCTCCCGTACAGCGGGCGACGATATAAGTCGCCACTGCCGTGTCAACGGCAGCAGGTGGGATGGCGCGATATCAACGGGGGATCGGTCCGTGTCTAGCGCGGACCGTCCCCGCGTGTGATGGACGGACAAGGGAGCGAGCGGCTAGCCGGCTTGGCGACCGCGCGCGATGAGCTCGGCGACCTTCTGGCCGCCCTTCTTCCCGATCTCCTCGAAGTGCTCGTGACCGTACTTCTCCGAGACCGTGTCGCCGCCGATCTTGCCGATGCGACCGTAGAACCGCGGACCGTAGAGCTCCTTGACCTTCTGCCCGCCCTGCTTCCCGATCTGCTCGTAGAAGTCGGATCCGTGCCGCTGCGCGGTGGTGCGGCCACCCTTTTTCCCGATCTGCTCGTAGAACTCCGGGCCGTGTCGCTGAGCTGTGGTGGCACCGCCGCGTCGTCCAGCCTCCGCGACGGTCATGGCTCCCTTGTTCCGCGTCATGCGACCTCTCCCTGTGCTCTTTCTAGGAAAGCGCGCGCTTCCCCGGTCAGGCGCCGAGGCTGCAAGTCCCATGCCATCGCTCGGTTGACAGCACTCCGGGCGGTGGTCCAGGCGACAGGCGCTCGCCCGACCGACGAGCAGGAAGCGGACAGTCGACTACTTGATCTGCATCAGGACCGTGCAGAGGTCCGTGCAGCCGAGAGCCGCCTTGATGCGCGGCGAGAGGTCGAGCTCTCGGCCGGCGATGTACGGGCCGCGATCGACGACCGGGACCTCGATGGTGTTCGGGCCGTGCGTCAGGACGAGCATCGTCCCGCACGGCAGCGTCTTGTGGGCGACGCCCCACGTGTCGGGGAGGAACTGGATCGGGAGACCGTTCGCCTTGAGCCACTGCCAGCACGGGAGACGGTTCTCGAAGAAACCGGGTCCGTACCACGACGCTGTCACGAGGACTCCCGGGCCACCGGGCGTGACGCGGACCGGCGCGGGCGTCGGGACCGGGGTCGGCGACGGTGTGGGGATGGGAGTCGGCTCGGGAGTCGGCTCAGGCGTGGCGAAGCGCCGCGGCAGGCCAGCGACCGTATTCGGTAGCGAGAACTCCGTCCGCGCCACGGCTGCGGCGCGCACCTGCGACGTGTCCGCGACGAGGACCTGCTCCGTCGCACGCGTCGCTCCGAAGAGGATCGTCGGCGCCAGGAGCGCGATCGCGAATGCCGCGACACCCGCGCGCGCGATCGTCGGACCGAGACCGAGCACCTGCGGCATCACCCGCGACACGGTCGACGCGACGTCGATCGCGTCGCTCACCACGAGCGATGCGCGATGACGTCGCAGGTCCGCGAGCATGTCGACGCGGCGGTACGCGTGACCATGCTGGGCACGGAGCGACGCGGTCAGCTCGTTGATCGTCAGCCCTCGGATGGCCGCATCGCGGACCACCGGCTGCACGCTCATGCGGAAGCTCTCCGACCCGCCCACGGGTCGTGCGTCTGTGCACGTTAGGTTCCAGCGTGTGTCGGCGCCGTTGACACGTCGTTACGCCAGCGACACCTCGTGCTCGAGGAGCGCTCGCTTGCCGCGGAAATGAACAAAGGTCGTCGATCACGCGAAGGGTCGCTCAACCCGGCAGCGCGACGACGACGAACCGCGGGTCACCCGGATTCGGCCCCGTCGAGGTCTGCAGCGTGAGCCGATCGGGCGGCGTCGGAGACGTCCAGGTGACCTCGCTCGGAGGCACGCGCGGATGGATCTCGCTCACGACGAATCTGAGCGACCGCCCATCCGGCGTGAGGATCAGCACCACGTCTCCGACGCGCGTGTTCCAGAGCGCGAGGAACATCCCAGTCCGCGCGTGCGCGTAGATGTAGCTGTTCGCGCCGGTCCCGGGGATCGCCGTGCCGGGGAGATGAAAGGCGTAGTGCTCCGGGGTCCGCTGCTGCACCGTGTCGCGCTCGAGGTCACCTTCGACGATCTCGAGGTCGATCGCGAGTCGGGGCATCTGGATGCGATAGCCGGCCGGGATCGGGCCTATCGGCGTCGGTGACGGGAGGGCGGTGGTGGCCGGCGCGGGCACGGGCGACGCCGCCGCGACGGTCGCCGTCGCGATGACCGGCGAGCGCATGAGCGGCGGGCTCGCGGGGCAGGCCGACGCGAGAAGCAGCACCGCGCCGAGCTCGAGCGCGAGCGTCGCGAAGGCAGCGCCGAGCTTGGACATGGATATCCTCGGAGCACACCTGATGCCTGCCGACCGAGCGGCCTTCGCCGGACGACGCGAGCGCGCCAGCAAGGCGCTGCGGGATCGCGGGCTGTCCGCGCTGCTCCTCTCTCCTGGCTCGGACCTCGCCTATCTCAGCGGCTACCGGATCTTCGGAAGCGAACGCCTTACGTGCCTCGTGCTCACTGCCGACGGCGCAGCGACGCTCGTCGTGCCGACCCTCGAATCGCCACGCGCGAAGCACGCCGCGCCGGACCTCCCGCAGCTCACCTGGGAGGAGACCGACGACCCGTTCGCGAAGACCGCGTCGCTCGTCGGCGCGAAGGGCGACGTCGCAGTCGCCGACCAGATGTGGGCGCTCTTCACGCTCAAGCTGCAAAAGGCGCTCGCCGGCCGAGCCTTCACGCTCGCGTCGACGATCACGCGCGAGCTCCGCATGCGCAAGGACGCGCACGAGCTCGACGCTCTCCGCGCGGTCTCGGCGGCGGCCGACCGCGCGTACACGAAGATCCTGCGCGCATCATTCGCCGGCAAGCGCGAACGCGAGATCGGCGCGGAGCTCGCTGCGTTCCTGAAGGACGAAGGACACGAGGAGGTGACGTTCACCATCGTCGCCTCGGGCCCGAACGGTGCATCGCCGCACCACGAGACCGGCGAGCGTCGCATCGGCGACGGCGACACGATCGTCCTCGACTTCGGTGGGAACCGCGAGTGGTACTGCTCCGACATCACGCGCACCGTGCACGTCGGCAGGCCCGACGACGAGACGGTGAAGGTGCACGACGCGGTCCGCCGTTCGCAGGAGGCCGGGTATGCCGCGGCGAGGGCCGGCGCGACCGCGGAGTCGGTCGACACCGCGTCGCGCAAGGTCATCGAGGAGGCCGGGTACGGGAAGTACTTCATCCACCGGACCGGCCACGGCATCGGGCTCGACGGCCACGAGCACCCCTACCTCGTGCGCGGGAACGGCGAGCGCCTCGAGCCGGGGATGGCGTTCTCGATCGAGCCGGGCATCTACCTGCCCGGACGCTTCGGCGTGCGCATCGAGGACATCGCGATCATCGGTGCCGACGGAGCAGCTGAGCCGCTCAACAACGCGGACCACTCGCTCGCGCTCGTGCGCTGAGTGCGCTTCGCGCTCGCGGTCATCGTCGCCGCCCTGGCGCAGATCTACATCTTCCTCCAGCTGCATGGCTGGATCGGCGTCGGCGCGATGCTCGCAGTCTTTTATCTCGCGTTCACCGCGATGGGCGCCGGCTGGTTCGCGGCGCGGCGTAGCGCGCTCGCCGGCGCGCTCTCGGTGGTCCTCGGCGTCGTCAGCTACGCGGTCATCACCTTCCTCGGGCCCGCGGGGACGGGGATGATGGCCGTCGACCTCATCCTCGGGATCCTCTCGCTCGTGCTCGCGTACTGGCCGTACATCCTCGTGGGCGCGGTGGGCGGCGCCGTCGGTGGATCGCTGCGCAAGCGGATCGTCGGCGCGCGCTGATGCGTACGCGGCTCGTCCTGTCGATCGTCGCGACGACGGTCGGGCTCGCGTTCTGGTGGGCGCTCACCGAACCACTGCCTGTTCCGCCCGCGATCCTCCTCGCCATCCCGGCGGCGATCCTGTTCTGCGCGGGACTCATCGCCGGGCGCCTCGGCGTGCTGGCCTCGCCGATCGCGCTGCTCTTCTCGCTCTTCGTCGGCAGCATCATCGCGACGCAGCTGCACCAGTACTTCTCGCCGAGCAGCGCGCCGATCTCGTCCTTCAACGCGTTCATCGCGCTATCCCTGCCGGAGCTCCTCGGCCCGCTCGCGATCGCGGCGGCGCTCGGGCTCGTCGGCGGCTACTTCGGCGACCGGCTCATGCCGACCGCGCGCTGAGGTTCAGCCGGCCACGTTCTGGTTGAGCCGGAACACGTTGTCCGGGTCGTAGCGGCGCTTCACGTCGACGAGGCGGTCCCAGGTCTTACCGGGGTACGCCACACGGATGCGCGCCTTGCCCTCATCGCCGACGAACCCGACATACGCGCCCTCCGGACCACGCTGCAGCGCGGCCTCGAACCGCTCGATCCAGTCCGCGTGCGCCGACACCTGCTCGGGGTTCTCCACGAGCGCGGCGATGTTGATCATGAATTTGCGCTGGCGGTGCGCGTACGCGGTCGCCTCGTTCGGCACGCGCGACACCGCTCCGCCGAGCGCGCGGATCTGCGCGACCTTGAAGCTCGAAGACGTCGGCTCGGTCGTGAACCGGATGACGGCCTCGGCCGAGTCACCGTCGAAAGCATCGACCATGAGCGTCCGGTTGGCGGCGATCGGCCGGTACGACGGATCGTCCGGCGGGTAGATCTCGGAGTACGGCATCGGGTGCAGGAGATCCGCGATGGGCGTCGCGACCGCGCGGAGCGGCGCGAGCGCGCGCTCGGCAGCGTCGCCGGTCCCGGCATAGGCGACGATCGCGAAGATGCTGAGCTTTCCGTGCGCCTCCTGCGGGATCATCGGCATCGGCGGCGCGGGCATGACGTTCGCGATGACCGTGAGCTCGTCGGGCGCGGCCGCGCTGGCGTCGACGAAGCGCTTCACCGTGTCCGCGGTCGCCGGGAGGAAGAGGAATCCGCCGACGATCTGCGGCAGCTCCAGGAGGCGGTACTGGAATCGCGTCGCCACGCCGAAGTTGCCGCCGCCTCCGCGGATCGCCCAGAAGAGATCGGGTTCGGTCTTCGCGTCGACCCGAACGCGGCGCCCGTCCGCGAGGACCATGTCGGCCGCGATGAGCGAGTCGATGGTGAGCCCGTACTTGCGCGCGAGGTAGCCGACACCGCCGCCGAGGGTGATCCCGCCGATCCCGACGGAGCCGGTGTCCCCGTATCCGAGGACGAGCCCGTGATCGCCGACACCTCTCGTCACCTCGGCCGCGGTGAGACCCGCCTCGGCCCAGACCGTGCGACCCCGCGGGTCGATCTCGAGCTTCTTCATGTCGCGCAGATCGATGACGAGCGCGCCGTCCCACACGCTGTGGCCCGCGCCACTGTGGCCGCCGCTGCGCACAGCGAGCGGGAGGCTCGCCTTGCGCGCGTACGCGATCGCGCGCGCGACGTCTTCGTCGCTCGCGACGCGGACGATGAGCGCGGGGTGACGATCGAATCCGCCGGCGAAGAGCTGGCGTGCCTCGTCGTACTCCGGGCTTTCGGGCGTGATGACACGGCCCTCGAGACCCTCGATCGGTGCGTTGGTGACGGCCATGGAAGTACCTCCGTTCGCTCGCATGGACGGGGGACCCGACCGTAACTCATCGGCCAGCGACAGGGTCTGTGCCCGACGCTACAGAAGCGTCCTCCTTTTAAGGGAGGACCGGCGCGGCGGCGTCGAGCGCCCACTGGTAGAGCGAGTTCGGCACGATGCCGAGCACGATCACCGCGAGGGCGGACACGCCGAGCGAGATGGAGAGGAGCCGCGACGGGATGAGGGTCGGGGCGCCCGACTCGGAGTCGTACATGTACATGTGCACGACGACGCGCAGGTAGTAAAAGGCCGCGAGCACGGCGTTCAGGGCGAGGATGACGGCGAGCCACGCGTAGCCCGCGTTCAGCACCGGCTGGATGACGAGGAACTTCGCGACGAAGCCGACGGTCGGCGGGATCCCGGTGAGGGAGATGAGGAAGATCGCGAACACGAGCGCGCCGAGGCCGTGCCGTTTCGAGAACCCGTTGAGCTCCTCGAGCGTGGCGCCGCGCGTTCCCTCGAGGTCGATGTAGAGGAGGCACGCGAAGGCGCCGAGGTTCATGAGCCCGTACGCGAACACGTAGAAGAGGACGGCTCCGCCGGCGGCGGGGCCCGCGGACGCGGCCGCGACGGCCGCGAGGATGTAGCCGGTGTGCGCGATGCTCGAGTACGCGAGCATCCGCTTCACGTTCGTCTGCACGAGCGCGACGACGTTCCCCGCGGTCATCGTGAACGCGGCGAGCACCGCGAACACGCTCGACCAGTCCACCGCGAGCGGGCCCATTCCCGCGACGAGCACGCGCAGGATCGCCGCGAACGCCGCGGCCTTCGGCGCCACGGACATGAACGCGGTCGCCGGCGTCGGCGCGCCGTCGTACGCGTCGGGCGTCCACTGGTGGAACGGCACGACCGCGGCCTTGAATCCGAGGCCGACGGTGATGAGCGACAGCGCGATGACCGTCGGGCCGTTGCCGATGCCGCCCAGACGCAGGACCGCGGCGATGTGGTCGTAGCTCGTCGAGCCGGTGACGCCGAAGAGCCACGCGAATCCGTACACCAGGAGCGCCGAGCTGAACGCGCCGAGCAGGAAGTACTTGAGGGCGGCCTCGTTCGCGTAGCGGTCGCGGCGCTGGATGCCGGCGAGGACGTAGACCGGGATCGTCATGAGCTCCAGGCCGACGAACAGGGTGATGAGATCGGTCGAGAGAGCGATGGTCATCGCGCCGAGGGTCGAGAAGAGGAGCGTCGCGTAGTACTCGCCGGCCGGGATCTTCTTGCGCTCGAGGTAGGCCGGCGCGACGACCGTGCCGAAGACCGCGAGGACGATGAAGAGCGCGCGGAAGAAGCTCGTGAAACCGTCGATGACGACGAAGCCGTTGAAGAACGTCCCGGCCGCGACGACATTCGGCAGTGCGATCGGCGGGAACCGAGCCGGGAGGTCCGTCGCGTTCGTCGGGATCAGGAACAGGGCTGGCGCGACGAGTGCCAGTAGCAGACCGCCCACCGTGAGCGCGGGGAGCCAGTTGCGCGCGGCAGGCCGCGCGAGCAGGGCGTCGGCGATGATCACGACGAAGGCGGTGAGCGCGACGATGAACTCCGGCGCGATCGGCGCGAGGGTCGTCGCGAGCTCGTTCATCGGAGCGCGACCTGGAACGTCGGGTCGGTCGCGAGGCGCAGGATGCGGTCGAGGCTCGGCTCGATGTACGCGATGGCGACCTGCGGAAACACGCCGAGCGCGACCGTGAGCACCAGGAGCGGGATCGCGCACGCGAGCTCGAGCCTGCTCAGGTCGGGCAGCGACTTGTACGCCTCACGGACCGGCCCGTACATGACGCGCTGGAACATCCAGAGGAGGTAGACCGCCGCGAGGATCACGCCAAGCGCGGCAAGCGGGCCCCAGAAGAGCCCGCCGAAGGGCGCGGTGCCGCCGAACTGGAAGGTCCCCAGAAGCACGAGGAACTCGCCGACGAACCCGTTCAGGCCCGGCAGGCCGAGCGACGCGAGGACGAAGATGCCGAAGAACGTCGTGTACAGCGGCCAGCGGTTGGCGAGGCCGCCGAGGTCCGCGATGAGCCTGCGGTGCGTCTTCTCGTACTGGATGCCGACGAAGAGGAAGAGTGCGCCGGTCACGAAGCCGTGGTTGAGCATCTGCAGCACGGCGCCGACCGCGCCCGAAGCGTTCAGCACGAAGATCCCCAGCGTGACGAAGCCCATGTGCGCGACCGACGAGTACGCGACGAGCTTCTTCAGGTCCTTCTGGACCGTCGAGACCGCGCCGCCGTAGAGGATCGCGATGACCGACAGCACGATCATCACCGGCAGCCAGATCTGCACGCCGTTCGGGAAGAGCGGGAGCGCGAACCGCAGGAAGCCGTAGCCGCCGGCCTTCAGCAGCACGCCGGCGAGGATGATCGAGCCCGCGGTTGGCGCCTCGACGTGGGCATCGGGCAGCCAGGTGTGGAACGGGAACATCGGGAGCTTGATCGCGAACGCGAGGCCGAACGCGAGGAAGACCCAGAACTGGAAGTCGTTCGGGAACGTGTTGCGGATCGCGATGAGCTCGGGCAGCGACAGCGTGCGCGCGCCCTCCGGTCCGGACTGCAGCCAGACCGCGACGATGCCGACGAGCATGAGCAGCGAGCCCGCGAGCGTGAAGATGACGAACTTCAGCGTCGAGTAGATGCGTCGCGGGCCGCCCCAGATGCCGATGATCAGATACATCGGCACGAGCATCAGCTCGAACATGATGTAAAAGAGGAAGAGGTCGAGCGCGACGAACACGCCGACCATGCCGATCTCGAGCAGAAGGAACGCGGCCATGAACTCCGCGAGGCGCTCCTTGATCGCGCCGCCGCTCGAGTAGAGCACCGAGATGAACGTGAGCAGCGTCGTCATCGGGACGAGGAGCACGGAGACACCGTCGACACCGACGAAGTACTGGATGCCCAGCGACGGCAGCCAGTCGACACGTTCGACGAGCTGGAAGTCCGCCTCGCCGACCTGGAACTGCGCGAGCATGACGAGCGACAGGACGAGCTCGATGAAGGTCGTCACGATGGCGACCTGCTTCACGCCACGGGGGTCGCTCTTGAAGATGACGAGCGGGACGAGCCCGACGGCCGGCACGATGAGCAGCAGCGTGAGGATGTGGTCGAGCGTCATCGCGTGAACACCCCGGCGGCGTAGCCGCCGTACGCGACGATGATCACGAGCAGGCCGACGACGATCGTGAGCGCGTAGTTACCGACGACGCCGGTCTGGAAGCGGCGCGCGCCGCTGCCGCCGATCGCCGCGAGCCGCCCGAGGCCGTTCGCGATGCCGTCGATGACGTGGACGTCGAACGCCCACATGGCGCCGAACAACCCGCGCATGGCGTCGACGAACTTCCGGTCGTAGAGCTCGTCGACGTACCACTTGTTCACGAGCAGCCGGTACACGGGGCCGGCGGCGCGCGTGACGGCGGCCGGATCCGGCCGGCCGCGGACGTACATGAGCCAGCCGATGACGATGCCGACGATCCCCGCGCCAACTGAAATGGAGGCGAGCGCGAGGATGGTGGCGGCCTCGACGTGGTGCTCCTCGAGGTGCGCCGCCTCGAACGCCGGCCCGAGGAACGAGTGGATGAACCCAGACTCCGGCGGGAACCCGATGAGCAGGCCGAGCGCCGCGCTCCCGACCGCGAGCAGGATGAGCGGCAGCGTCATGACCGCGGGCGACTCGTGCGCGTGGTCGTACAGATGGTGGTCGCGCGGCTCACCGAAGAACGTCATCCACATCGCGCGGGTCACGTAGAAGGCCGTGAGGACCGCGGTGATGATGCCGACCGCCCAGAGCGCGGTCTGGCCAGAGAGGAACGCGGCGCCGACGATCTCGTCCTTCGACCAGAAGCCGGCGAGCGGCGGGAGCGCCGCGAGCGCGCCCCCGGCGATGAGCATCGTCCAGAACGTGATCGGCATCTTGCGGCGGAGACCGCCGTACTTGCGCATGTCCTGCTCGTTCTGCATCCCGTGGATGACCGAGCCCGACCCGAGGAAGAGGAGCGCCTTGAAGAACGCGTGCGTCGCGAGGTGGAAGATCGCGGCGACCGGCGCGCCGACGCCGAGCGCGAGGAACATGTAGCCGAGCTGGCTGACCGTCGAGTACGCCATGACGCGCTTGATGTCGAACTGCACGAGCGCGATCGTCGCCGCGAAGATCGCCGTGATCGCGCCGACCGTCCCGACGATCTGGAGCGACGGCCCGGCCTCGACGAAGAGCGGCATCGAGCGCGCGACCATGTACACGCCGGCGGTGACCATCGTCGCCGCGTGGATGAGCGCGGACACCGGTGTGGGGCCTTCCATCGCGTCGGGTAGCCACGAGTAGAGGGGCAACTGGGCGGACTTGCCGGTCGCGCCGATGAAGAGCGCGATGCAAATGAGCGTGAGGTTCGCCTGCGTCGCGATGTCGACGTGCTCGAACACGTCGGTGTACGTGAGCGACCCGAAGACGAGGAAGATCGTGATCATGCCGATCGTGTAGCCCCAGTCGCCGACGCGGTTCATGACGAACGCCTTCTTCGCCGCGACGACGGGCTCGTGGCGCTCGAACCAGTAGCCGATGAGCAGGTAGGAGCAGAGGCCGACCCCCTCCCACCCCACGAACATGAGGAGGTAGTTGTCGGCCATGACAAGGATGAGCATCGCGAACACGAAGAGCGAGAACCACGTGAAGAAACGATGGAAGCCGTGGTCGTGCTCCATGTAGCCGTTCGCGAAGATGAAGATGAGCGTGCCGACGACCGTGACGACGAGGAGCATCACGCTCGACAG
>JBIOUD010000022.1:0-9019 GCA_044866725.1 Candidatus Limnocylindria bacterium
ACCTTTCCAGCTGGGTCGACGCTCACCGGCAGCTGCGGGCCATCGGGCTGGCGGATGTAGATCTGGTGGAGCTCTGTTCCTCCCCTGTCCGCGGCGGCGAGGAGCTCGCCGCTCGGGCTCCAGCAGAGGCTGCGGACCGCGTGATCCTCGATCGTCACCGCGCGACTCGGGCTGCCGCCCGTCGGGGAGACGGTCCACGCCTCGTAGGTGCCCGCACCCTGATCCGTGACGAGCCCGACCAGATGCCCGTCCGGGGCGAGCGCGATCGCCGAGCGGCAGGCGAACCGCCGGGTGGTGTGCGGCACGCCCGCGAGACGCTCGCGCGGCTGGAAATCGGAGAGCGGTCGCGGCACGCCGGGATGGTAGGCCGAGGGTCCTATTGACGTTGCGAGGTGCCCCTGTGCCTAATGCGCGGTCACATGGGTGAGTACCAGGGCTTCCCGACGGTCGACGAGCTGCGCGACAAGCAGACGAGCGATCCGGACATGCTGACCGCGCTGCTCTACGGCCTCGTCGCCGGCGCGGTCGGCGCGGCGATCTGGTTCGCGATCGTCGTCGTCACCAACTACGAGGTGGGCATCGTCGCGATCCTGATCGGATGGCTCGTCGGTCAGGCGATCGTGTTCGGCTCCGGACGGAAGCGCGGCATGAAGCTCCAGGTGCTGAGTGTCCTCATCACGCTTGCGGCGATGGTCGGCGCCGAGTATTTCATCGTGCGCCAGTTCGTCGTGCAGTACGTGACCGAGCAGGCCGGTGCGGCCGAGGCCGCGCAGATCCCGCTGTTCCTCGAGCCGGACATCGCGTTTGACTTCGTCGCCGGCGTCGTGCAGGACGACCCGATCACGCTTGTCTTCTGGGCCATCGCGCTGTATGCCGCGTTCCGCGTCCCGCGAGTGGAACCAGTCGCGGCACCGACGCCTGCGCCTTCGACCACGACGCCGAGTTAGCGACCTCACTCAGGCGCTCTTCGCGAGAAGCTTCCCCAGCTCAGCGGCGTTGCGCACGGCTTTGTCCCCATAGCAGTTGTTCATGAGCAGGTGAACTTCCTCGGCCCCTTCCTGGAGCTGCTGGATCTTCGGTAGCCACTCCTTCAACTCCGGGAGCTTGTACGAGTAATCGAACCGCTCCGCGGCGCTGAGGCCCGGCTTCTTCCAGTTCTCGGCGTTCCGGCCATGGAAGCGCACGATCGCGAGCGGCGCGGTGACGGCCGCGACCGGCGGGATCGAAGAGGGGAAGCCCTGCGGCTCGTCGACCGCGACGTACGTCAGGCCGTTCTCCTTCAGGAACGAGAGCGTCTCCGTCTGATTGCGCTCCTCCATCCAGGTGCGGTTGCGGAATTCGACGGCGATCGTGTCGTCGGGCAGAAGCTCGCGGGCTCGGAGGATCTCGCCCTTTTTCCGGCTGCCGATCGGGAACCACTCGGGGTACTGCAGGAGGATCGCGCCGAGCTTCCCTGCCTTGCGCAGCGGCTCGAGCCCGACCCAGAAACGCGCGTGGATCTCGTCGAAGACCTCCTTTGGCAGGTCCTTCGGGTAGAGCCGTCGCTTCTCCTGCGCGTCCTTGGGGAGCGCGTCGCGGAGCTCCTTCGGCAGCCGCTTTGGGTCGATCGGATGCGTCGTGATCGCGCCGAACGCCTTGAAGTTCATCTTGAAGTCGTCGGGCGTCCGTTCCACCCATAGCTTCGCCTGCTTCTGGTCGGGGATCGCGTAGTAGGACGCGTCGTTCTCGACGATCGGGAAGTGCTCGGCATAGAAGCGGAGGCGCTCGTCGGCCTTCTTCGCGACCTCCGCCGGGTACCAGCCCGATTCGATGAGCGTCGGATCGGTCCACGAGCAGGTCCCGATGAGGACCTTAGAAGCGGTCGGCTTCCTCGGCATACAGGGACGGGTCCAGCTCTTCGGCCTTCGGCGTGCGCTGCGCGAGCACGACGACCGCGACGCCGAAGACGATGACCGCCCCAACGAACGCGATGACCTGCGTGCGCCCGCTCGTGAGCAGGGCGAGGGCGCCGAACCCAAGCGTGAGCGCGTAGATGAACAGGACGGCCTGCGCGTGCGAGAGCCCCACGTCGAGGAGACGGTGGTGGAAGTGGCCGCGGTCGGGCGCGAATGGCGGCTGGCCCGAGACGAGGCGCCGCAGCAGCACATAGAAGGTGTCGATGATCGGCACGCCGAGAACGAGCAGCGCGGCGGCGACCTTCGCGCTTCCGAAGATCGACAGCACGCCGAGCATCGTCCCGACGAACACGACGCCGCTCGTTCCCATGAAGAGTCGCGCGGGATGGAAGTTGAAGATGAGGAACCCCAGCGTCGCACCCGCGAGCGAGAACGCCATCCACGCGACGAAGGGCTCCTGGACCTGCGGGAGAAGTGCGATCGCGCCGAGCGTCGCGGCCGCGATCGCCGCGATCCCGGCGGCGAGCCCGTCGAGCCCGTCGATGAAGTTGAGCGCGACGTTCATGCCGACGATCCAGAAGAACGTGAACGCCACCGCGATCGGGAACGCGAGCTCGATGAGGCCGCCACCCAGCGGATCTTCGATGTAGTCGATGTGGATCCCGGCGAGGATGATGACGAACGCGACGAGCATGTTGCCAAGGAACTGCCAGCGGGCGCGAAGCTCGAATGCGTCGTCGATGAATCCGACGGTCATGCCGAGCATGGCGGCGATCGCCGTGAGCGTGAAGCGCGGCGAGCGCACCTCTTCGGGGATGAGGAACGGTCGGCCCGCGTAGCGGTCGACGAGCCAGAACGTGAGGATCGTCAAGCCGAACGCGATGGCGATCGCAAGACCGCCGGGCCGCGCGATCGGACGCGGATGCAAACGCCTGCCGCCGGGGATGTCCAGCATCCCGAGACGCTCGGCGAAACGACCGACGAGCGGCGTGATCGCTGCGGCGAGCACGAACGCGAGCACGGCGGAGCCCGAGTAAAGCAATACCGTGGCAGGCACCACGGGGAAAACGCTCATGGCTTCACTGGGCACGATAGCGCCGATAGAGCACAGACCGTTCCAGTGGTGAGCCGACCGTAAACTCGCGCGATGCTCCGGATCCGGCTCCTGGGCCGACCGATGTTGGACCGTAATGGCGCCAGCGTTCGACTCGAAGGCCGAAAGACCTGGGCACTTCTTACTTTTCTCGCGCTGGCATCCGGTCCGACGAGCCGCCGTGAGCTCGTCGATCGGCTCTGGTCCGATGCCGACGATCCGTTCGGCGCGCTGCGTTGGGCGCTGAGCCAGGTCCGCAAGGCGATCGGTCCGGACGTGGAGATCGACGAGGGCGATCGCGGCCTGACGTTGCGCGGCGCGCTGTCGGTCGACGCGCTCGAGCTCATCGAAGGACGCTGGGACGAGATGTCCGTCGAGGAGCTCGTGAGAGGAGAGCTCCTGGAGGGATCGCACTTCGACGAAGCGCCCGAGTTCGCTCGATGGCTCGACGTGCAGCGCGCGCGGCTCGGCTCAGCAGCGACCGAGGCGCTGCGATCGTGTGCGGCTCTCGTCGCTCGCGCCGATCCGGATCTGGCGTTGCGGCTTGCGGAGCGCGCACTGAGAGTGGAGCCGTTCGACGATGCGATGCATGAGCTCGTTGTCGACGTCCACGTCGCACGCGGCGATCTTGCGCGCGCTCGTGCGTATGTCGACGCGACGACGGCGCGCTATCGCGCCGACCTCGGCGTCGCGGCGCCTGCGGGACTCGCGCGCGCGCTCGAGCGCTCGCGCACGACGACAGACCAGCGACTCAGTCCCGACACGCAGGCGCGCGCACTCCTCGAGCTCGCCGATGCTCGCGCGGCGGGCACCGGCTTCAACGAGGCGACCGACCTCGCGCTTCGAGCCGCGCAGGCAGCGGCCGCGAGCGACGACCGCGCGCTCGAGGCACGCGCGCTCGTTGCCGCCGTCAACTACATGACCCTCTGCGCGCGCGGGACACCCCGCGAGTGGCTCGCGCTCCTTCATCGGGCGCTCGGGCTCGCGAACGCGATCGACGACAGGCAGATCCTCTGCGACGTTGAAACAGAGCGCGGGCGCATCGCCGGGATGCAGGGCGCATACGGCGCCTCGGAGACCGCGCTGCGGCGCGCGATCGGCATCGCGCAGCAGCTCGCTGACGCCGGGCGCCTCGCGTATTCGCGCCGGTTCCTCGGGGTGATCGAGACGGATCGCTGCGACTTCGTCGCGGCTGAGGCTGACCTTCGCGCGGGCGCCGACGGCGCGCGCTCTCCGGAGCTCGCCATGGCGTGGCTCGCGCGTCTGCTGGTGAAGATGGCGCGTTTCGACGAGGCGACCGTCGTCGCTGACGCGGCGATCGCGGGCATGCGCAAGCGGAACGTCATCCTCCAGCTGCCCCTGGCGCTCCTCGCCAAGGCGGATATCGCGCTCGCTCGAGGAGACCGCGCGGGCGCGATGGACCTCTACGGTCGCGCGTTCGGCCTCGCGGATGCGCAGCCGGATCACGACTGGTGCGCGCTGGCACTGCGCGGGCTGGCTCATCTCGACCGGCTCGATGGTCGGCCAGAACGTGCGCGATCGACGATGCGTGATGCGCTCATGCGCGTGAGCGCTCCGCACGCTTATCGGTGGGTCGAAGCCACGATCCTGGTGGACCTGCTCGAATGGGGCGGCGAGAGCGACCAGCCACACATGCAGCGCGCCCTGCGACTGACGCGCTCCGCGCCGATGCCTGACCTCGCGGCCCGTCTTGAGGCGCTCGCGGCATCCCACACGCCGGCCCACACGGTCGGTCCCTAGAACGCTCCCATCACGGGCGCAGCCCGACAGATGGAGGAGCAAGCGATGCCACTCTTCATGGACGTCCACAACAAGGCGCCGGAGGGCGCGAAGGCCAAGGACGTCGCCGACGCACACATGGCCGATCTGAAGACCCAGGGCCAGTACGGCGTGAAGTACATCAACTACTGGTTCGACGAGAAGAACGGGAAGATCTTCTGCCTCGTGGACGCGCCGAACGCCGACGCCGCGAACCGCGTGCACAAGGAAGCGCACGGACTCACAGCGGACGAGATCAACCCGGTCGTCCAGGGGTAAGCACATGATGCGAACGAAGATCCTCCTCGCCGCTCTCGCGATCATCACGATCCTCACAGCGACGGCGGCCGAGGCGACGAACGACCTGAGCCGCGCACGCGCCGCGACGGCCGCGTTCCACGACTTCCAAGCCGCGCAGGCGGCGGGCTATGGCGGTCCGGTGCAGGACGCCGCGGGCATCACCTGCATCGCCAGCGCACCGGGCGTCATGGGCGTGCACTACGTCCGGGGCGACCTTCTCTTCGATGGCGCCCTCAGCGTGACGACCCCTGAGCTGCTCGTGTACCAGTCACTTCCGAATGGCGAGCTGCGACTCGTCGCGCTCGAGTACCTCGTGTTCCAGGGTGATTGGCTCGCGGCCGGCAACACGACGCCACCGACGCTCTTCGGTCAGACCCTGAAGCTCATCCCCGCGGGCAACCGCTACGGACTGCCGCCCTTCTACGAGATCCACGCGTGGATCTGGATGAACAATCCGAGCGGGATGTTCGAGGATTGGAACCCGAGCGGGAGCTGCGCCTAACCGCACGACGCGTGAGCGGACCTCTCACCTACCCTCGGTCGGGTGAGAGGTCCGCTTCGGCGCATCTTTGCGGCGTTCGAGGCGCCGGGCTATCGCTACATCGCGGCGTCGACGTTCCTCTTCGGCGCATCCTGGACGATGGACGCGATCGTCCAGGGCTGGGTCGTCCTGCAGCTCACCGACTCGCCGTTCTGGGTCGGCGCCGCGGCCGGCATCCGCGGGACGTCGCAGCTCCTCTTCGCCATCGCCGGAGGGACGCTCGCCGACCGCTTCGACCGCCGGAAAGTGCTCCTCGCGACATACGTGTTCCTGGCTGCCGTCGCTGCGACTCTCGGGACGCTCGCGGCCACGGGCTCGCTCTCTCTCTGGACCGTGCTGCCCCTCGTGATCCTCGGCGGTGCGCTCGGACTCATGGGTCCGTCCTCGTCGGCGATCACCTACGACGTCCTCGGTCCGTCGCGGCTGCTGAACGCGAGCGCGTTCTCGTTCCTGAACGGCGCGGTGTCCCGCACGCTCGCCGGACTCCTTGGCGGCATCGCGCTGGACCGGCTCGGCATCGCGCCGTCCTACTTCATCGTCTCGGCGCTCTTCCTCGCGACGGGCGCCGCCCTGCTTCCACTGCGCGTGCCACGCCGCGAGACGGAGGCGCGGCGCGAGACGTCGCTCGCGGCCCTGCGCGCGGGTCTCGCGTACGCGCGCCGCACGGCAGCAGTGCGCAAGCTGCTCACACTCAGCGCGATCACCGAGGTGTTCGGCTTCGCCTATCTATTCGTCCTGCCGGTGCTCGCGCGTGACGTGCTCGGCGTGAGCGCGACGGGCCTTGGGGCGCTCACCTCGGCGAGCGCTGCCGGGCAGTTCGTCGCGATGACGGCGCTCGCGCTCGCGGGCAATGTCCGTCGGAAAGGCGCGCTCCTCGCGGCCAGCACGCTCGCGTTCGGGCTCGCCGTCGTGACGCTGTCGCTTTCGTCCGCGTTCGCGCTGTCGATCGCGATCGTGTTCCTCGTCGGTGCGGCGGCGAGCCTGTACGACACGTCGATGTGGACCGTCGTGCAGATCACCGCCTCGGAAGAGATGCGCGGGCGGGTCATGGGTCTCTACATGGCGACGTTCGGGCTGAGCCAGGTCGGCGGCTTCATCGTCGGCGCCGCGGCGAGCGTCGCGACCCTCCCGATCGCCCTCGGCGTCGCGGGCGCGATCGTCACGCTCAACGCGCTGCGCTCGCTCTCGTCGACCACGCGGCTGACTCCGGCGAGCGAAGCCGCCCCGCTCGAAGCGCCACCGTCTGAGGTGGTCGTCTGAGCCGTCGCGCTGTCTAGCCCGTCCCGAATTGGCGATCGCCGGCGTCGCCGAGGCCGGGCACGATGTAGCCCTTGTCGTTCAACCGCTCGTCGAGCGCCGCGACGTGGATCGGAACGTCGGGGTGCGCCATGGTCAGCGCCCGCACGCCTTCGGGAGCCGCGATGATGCCGACGTACTTCACGCGCTTGGCGCCCCACTTTTTCAGGATCTCGATCGTCGCGCTCGCCGACCCGCCCGTCGCGAGCATCGGGTCGAGGACCAGGCACACCGCGACCGTCGCCGATGACGGGAGCTTGTTGTAGTACTCGATCGGCCGAAGCGTCCGCTCGTCGCGGAAGAGTCCGATGTGCCACACCTGCGCGTCGGGCATGAGCTCGAGCGCGGCCTCGACCATGCCCATGCCGGCACGAAGCACCGGGATGAGCCCGACGGGCTCCGCGAGCCGCGATCCCTTCGCCATCGCGAGCGGCGTCTTCACCTGTGTCTCCTGCAGGGGGAGATCCGCGGTCGCCTCGTAGAGCAGAAGCGTCGCGATCTCGCCGATGAGCGCGCGGAAGTACCGCGGCTCGGTGCGCTCGTCGCGCAGGCGGGTGACCTTCTCCCGCAGGAGCGGGTGCGTCGAGACGTGGAGCTGGGAAGCGCTCAGCGGACCGCCGCGGCCGTGGGCCTCGAGGCCTCTCCCCACTTCTGTGCCGCACTGCGAAGGAGGTCGAGGTCGATCTCGGGATACACCGGGTACCGGTCGAGGAGCGCCGCGATCCGCTCGCGCGCCGCCGCAGCCGCCTTGTCTTGCACTTCGAATCGCGCACGGCTTGGCTGACCGGCCTCCGGGCCCTTCTTCATGATCGACGGCTTCGTATTCGAGAGCACGAGCTTGAAGACCGCGGCGATCTCGCGCATGTCCGCGGGCGTCATCCCGAGGGTGGTCGCCGCGGGCGTGCCGACCCGCAGCCCGCTCGTATACCAGGGTCCGTTCGCGTCGAACGGGAGCGCGTTGCGGTTCAGCGTCATGTGGCTCTCGCGGATCGCCGACTCCGCCTGGCGGCCGGTGAGGCCGAAGCTCTTGTTCACGTCAAGAAGCAACAGGTGGTTGTCCGTGCCACCGGTGAGCACTTCCATGCCCTCCGAGAGGCACGCCTCCGCGAGCGCCTGCGAGTTCTCGACGATGCGGTGCGCGTATTCGCGGAAGCTCGGCTGACTCGCCTCGCGCAAGGCGACGGCTTTCGCGGCGAGTGCGTGCGGCAACGGACCACCGAGGACGATCGGGCAGCCCTTGTCGACGGCCTCGGCGAACTCCGAGGTGCAGAGGATCATCCCGCCGCGCGGACCGCGGAGCGTCTTGTGCGTCGTGGTGGTGACGACGTGCGCGAACGGCACCGGGTCGTAGTTGCCCTCGAAGACCTTGCCGGCGACGAGCCCCGCGAAATGCGCCATGTCGACCATCAGCACGGCGCCGACCTCGTCGGCGATCTCGCGCAGCTTCGCGAAGTCGATCTTCCGCGAGTACGCGCTGTACCCCGCGAGCAGGACGAGCGGCTTGATCTCGCGCGCCTGGCGCCGGACCTCGTCGAGGTCGAGCAGCATCGTCGAGCGATCGACCGTGTAGGTGTACGCGTCGAAGAGCTGGCTCGAATAGTTGTGGCGGTAGCCGTGCGTGAGGTGCCCGCCGGAGTAGTAGTCGAGGCCGAGCATCCGCTGGCTGTGCGTCGCCTCGCGGATGCGCGTCCAGTCGGTGCGAGAGACCTTCGACGGATCCTCGATGCCGAGCTGCTCGAGCATCTTCGTCTCGACGCGCGTCGCCAGGATCGCGAGATACGCGAGGAGGTTCGCGTCCGCGCCCGAGTGCGGCTGCACGTAGGCGTGCTCGGCGCCGAAGATGTCGCACGCGAGCTGAGCCGCCTCGCTCTCGACGTCGTCGACGTTCTCGCAGCCGGCGTAGAAGCGGTGCGCGGGATAGCCCTCGGCGTACTTGTCCGTGAAGAGCGTCCCCTGCGCGAACTGCGTCGCGAGCGAGCAGTAGTTCTCGCTGGCGATGAGCTTCAGGTTGGTGCGCTGGTCGTCGAACTCGTGGACGATGGCGGCCGCGACGCTCGGCGACACGGTCGCGATGTGGTCGAGCATCGCGTACAGCGCGGTCGGCGCCGGATCCGG
>JBIOUD010000023.1:0-14184 GCA_044866725.1 Candidatus Limnocylindria bacterium
AGACCGCGGCGCGCCGAGCGGCCTTCGCCGCGCGGATCTCGTCGAACGCCGCCGCCGATGAAACGTGCACGAGGTACGTTCGTGCGCGTGTCGCCGCGGCGTGCTCGATCGCGGCGCGCACCGCGAGGACCTCCGCCTCGACCGGCCTGCTCGCGGGGAAGTGCTGGGCACCGGTCCGGCCCGCGAGATGGAGCGCCGCCGTGCTGCGCTCGATGAGGAGGTAGTCCTCAGCGTGCACCGCGACGAGCACGCCCTCCTTGGCCGCGGCGGCGTACAGCGCGAGGTAGTCGTCCTTCCGCTCGAGGAACCGCTTCGTGACCATGAAGACCTTCACGCCGGCGTGGCCCTCGCGCGCGAGCGGCGCGAGCTCGGCGATCGCCTCCGCGCTCGGGTCGATCACGACGACGTGGAACGCGAAGTCGCAGATCGACGCCTCGGCGTCGCGCAGGCCGCGCTCGATGCCGCGCCGCAGCGAGCCCTCCTCCTGGTAGACCATCGAAAGCACCGTGGTCACGCCGCCGGCAACGGCAGCGCGACTGCCCGTCTCGAAGCCATCGAGGGGCGTGAACGTCGGCGTGGTCGCGAGGTGCGTGTGCAGGTCGACCACGCCGGGAAGGACGAGCAGGCCGGTCGCGTCGATGCTCCGGTCCGTCGCGGGCAGGCGACCGACCTTCACGATCCGGCCGCCGTCGATGCCGACGTCTGCGCGCTCGCTGCCGCGAGCGGTCACCACCGTGCCGCCGCGGACGCCTAGCTCGATCGCGTCCTTCCGCGCGGGCTGAGAGCGATCGCGATGGACACGAGACGCAACTGGCCGATCACGGCGTCAGTCTGCCGCATCCTCGAGTCGTGCGAGCCGATCGGCCTCATCCTGTTGCGACAGCGAGGCGATGACATCGGCGATGTCGCCGTCGAGGCGACGCGCGATGTTCGACACGTTGTAGCCGAGTCGCTTGTCCGTGATGCGGTCTTGCGGGAAGTTGTACGTCCGCATCTTCTCGGCGCGCTCGCCGCGGCCGATCTGCGCGCGTCGCGCGTCACCCTGTTCGGTCTCGCGGCGCTCGAGCTCCGCGGCGAGGAGCCGTGAGCGGAGCACGGCCATCGCTTTCGACTTGTTCTTGAGCTGAGAGCGCTCGTCCTGGCACTGGGCGATGATCCCGGTCGGCAGGTGCGTGATGCGCACGGCGGAGTCCGTCGTGTTCACGCCCTGGCCGCCATGACCACCAGCGCGGTACACGTCGATCTTCAGGTCGGCCTCGTTGATCTCGATGTCGACCTCTTCGGCCTCCGGGAGGACCGCGACCGTCGCGGTCGACGTGTGGATGCGGCCCTGCGCCTCGGTCGACGGAACGCGCTGCACGCGGTGCACGCCAGACTCGAACTTCAGCTTGCTGTAGGCGCCGCGCCCGGCGACGCGGAAGATGATCTCCTTGAAGCCGCCCTTCTCCGAGTCGGACTGCGACATGATCTCGGTCTTCCAGCGACTGCGTTCGGCGAAGCGCGTGTACATGCGGTAGAGGTCCGCCGCGAAGAGCGCGGCCTCCTCCCCGCCCTCACCGGCCCGGATCTCGACGATGACGTTCTTCTCGTCGAGCGGATCGCGCGGAACGAGGAGCGAGCGGAGCTTCGCGATGAGGTCGTCGGCCTCGGTCGACGCGTTCGCGAGGTCCTCGCGCGCGATGTCGCGCAGCAGGTCGTCGTCGCCATCGACAAGCTCCTCGGCCTCCTTGGCGCGCGCTTCCGCGGCACGCAGCGCGCGCACCGTGTCGACGACCGCGGTGAGCGAGGCGAGCTCCTGTCCGTACTCGCGCAATCGATCGGGCGTGCGGCCAATCTCTGGCGAGCTCATCGCCTCGCCGAGCTCGACGTAGCGCTGCTCGACCTGCGCGAGCCGCCGGCGCAGCCCGGGCGTGAGCGGCTCAGCCACCCTCGTCACCGGCGAGCGCCTCTTCGAGCGACGCGACCGCCACCTCGATCATGCCGTTGTCCGGCCGTCGCGTGGTGATGCGCTGCAGCAGCAGGCCCGGCGCGACGAGCGCCTTCATCGCGGGGTAGCGCTCGTACTGCGCGCCGAGCTTGAGGATCTCGTACGAGATCATCGCGACCGGCACGACGAGCGCGATACGCGACGCGAGATCGACGATGAGGTTCACGCGCGGCACGAACGCGAAGAGCACGATCGAGACGACGATGACGAAAAGGAGAAAAGCGGTGCCGCAGCGCGGGTGCGCCGTTGGGTACGGCGCGATGCGGTCGACGGTGAGCGGGTCGCCGTGCTCGAAGGCGTGGATGGTCATGTGCTCGGCGCCGTGGTAGGCGAACACGCGCCGGATCTCGGGCATGAGCGAGATGCCGCCGAGGTACCCGAGGAAGAACACGAGGCGCAGCGCACCCTCACCGATGTTGAGCGCGAGGGTCGAGGGCACCGCGGAGCGGAGGAGCTGCGTCGCGCCGTATGGGATGCCGACGAAGACGACGAGCGCGATGACCGCCGCGATCCCCATGGCGATCGCGTTGCCCGTGCCGCTCTGCTTCTCACCCGGCGTCTGCACCTCGGCCGAGCGCATCAGCATGCGCATTCCGTAGGTGAGCGAGTCCCAGAGGACGACGAGGCCGCGGACGAACGGGACGCGCGCGATGCGGCTCGTGAGGAGGAGCGACGAGAGCGGCTCGCGGTAGCGGTAGATGCCGCCGTCCGGCTGGCGGCAGGCGAGGCCGATGGTCTTCTTCCCGCGCATCATCACGCCTTCGATGACCGCCTGACCGCCGTACCCGAGCTTCGGCGGGGTCATGCCGGCGTCGCCGCCCGGCGCGGCACCTCGTGACAGGTACGGCAGCGCGCTTCGTACGCCTCCTTCGCGCCGATCACGATGATCGGCTCGTCGTAGAACGCCGGCACGCCGTCCACGATGCGCTGCGTGCGGGTGGCGGCCTCGCCGCAGACGACGCAGATCGCCTCGAGCTTGTCGACGCGCTCCGCGAGCGCCAGGAGCGTCGGCACCGGCCCGAAGGGCTCGCCGCGGAAGTCGAGGTCGAGCCCGGCACAGATCACGCGCCGCCCGTCGGCGACGAGCGAACGGACCACGTCGATGACGCCCTGGTCGAAGAACTGGACCTCGTCGATGCCGACGACCGTCGTGTCCTTCGAGAGGAGCGAGAGGATCTCGTCGCTCGACCGGACCGGACGCGCGACGAAGGAGTCGCCGTCGTGCGAGCGCACGACCTCAACGCCGAACCGGTCGTCGATGGACGGCTTGAACACCTGTACCGTGCGGCGGGCGATGACCGCGCGCTTGACGCGGCGGATGAGCTCCTCGCTCTTCCCGCTGAACATGCTGCCGACGATCACCTCCAACCCCGCGTGGGTCGAAAGGCTCATCGAGTCACCCGCGCCGAGCAGGTCACACGCGCCGAGCGGGACAGTTAACGGCTCTTGGCGGCCTCCGCGGTCGCGGACGCCGCGTCGGACTTCGCGTACCGCTTGTTGAAGCGGTCGACGCGACCCAGGATGTCGAGGATGTGCTGCTTCCCCGTGAAGAACGGGTGGCAGTTCGCGCAGACCTCGACGTGGAGCTCGGGCCCCTTGGTCGAGCCCGTGACGAACGAGTTGCCACACGCGCACTTCACGGTGACCTGGTTGAACTTCGGGTGGATCTTTTCTTTCACTTCTGTTGCCTGCCTCTGCTAACTATGCGGCCGGAATGACCGAGACTTTGCGCCGGTCCTCGCGGGCGGGACCGTACTTCACCTCGCCCGCGACGAGCGCGAACAGAGTGTGGTCCTTACCAACGCCGACGTTCTGCCCCGGGACGACCCTGGTGCCACGCTGACGGACGAGGACGGTGCCGGCCTCGACGAACGCGCCCGCGTACTCCTTCACGCCGAGGCGCTGCCCGGCGGAGTCGCGGCCGTTGCGGGTGGAACCCGCGCCCTTTTTGTGTGCCATTACCTGAGTCCCTCGAATTTCATGATCTTGATCGTCGTCTCGTCCTGGCGGTGGCCCCGCGCGATCCGCTGACGGGTCTTGTTCTTGTAGCGCAGCACGTCGATCTTCGGGCCCCTCGCGTGCCCGACGATCTCGGCCGTGATCCGCGCGCCCTTGAGCGCGGCCGGCCCGGCCTTGATGGCCTCGCCGTCCGCGACGAACAGGATGTCCTGCAGCGTCACGCTGTCGCCGGCCTTGCCTTCGAGCTTGGCGACCGTGAGCTGTGAGCCCTCTTCGACGCGGTACTGCTTCCCGCCGCTGCGGACGATTGCGTACAAGGAATGACCTGCCATACAGAAAAAGTCGCCGCACCGCCCGTGCGACGTATGAACAGTATAAGCCATGAGGATCCACATCCCGGCCCCACGAGCCGTCGGTCTCGCGCTCATCGCGGTGTCGTTCGCGGTGGGCGCGGTCGAGAGCGGGCTCTTCCTGCGTGCGGACGATGCGATCCCGCTGTGGGACAAGGTGATCCACGCGGTGTGCGCTCTGGGGATCGTGCTCGTCGCCGCGCCGAAGGGCGCGCGACCCCGCAGCGCTGTCGCGATCGCGCTCGTCGCGGGATCTGGCTGGGAGGTCATCCAATTCGCGGTCGATCCGTTCCAGGGCCACTCGCCGCAGATCTACGCGATCGACACGATCACCGACCTCGCCGCCGATGCCGTCGGCGGCGTCATCGCGCTCCGCTCGACAGCGGCGTCGGTCACGCGCGCGCCGGCGCGAGCCGCCGATCGACGACCCGCTGAACGTACGACCTGAGCGGAGCGAACGCCACGGCTACGATCGCCGCGAGGGCGATCGACACGGCATCCGATCCGTGCCCGGTGATGACACCGAGGACGTACTGCGCCGCGCTCGACGCTCCCGCGAAGACGCCGGCGAGGATCGTCGTGACGACGGCGTAGACGATCGTTTGATTGATGATGAGATCGATGCCAAGCAGCTTCGCCCGCAGGATCGCGATCGCGATGGTGAGTGGCACGAGCGTCGCCGCGAGATCGTTCGCGATGTCACCGATGAGCAGGTACCAAAGACGCGCGACGCCCGGACCGCGCACCGCCGGCTCGAGCAATGGAACGAGCTGCTGCACCGCGAACACGAGCACGTAGATCGACAGGCCGTAGACGATCCACTTCGTCTGCAAGCGCTGGTGCTCCGTAGAAGCGATGCGATACCGATAGATCTGCGCGACGAGTCCGGCGAGCGCAAGGAGCGCGACCGTGAGCGCTGCCCACGCCTGGTCGAGGTTGAAGATCGGGTCGTACTGCGGCGTCGCGAGCGTGCCGAAGACCCATGCGGCCCACAGCGCGCTGAGGTACCGAGCGCGTTTCGGGATGAAGGTCCCGCTTGGAAAGACGAAGAGGAAGAGAAGCGCCGCAACGGCGTCGAGCGACCGGATCGCCGCGAGCGGGCCGGCCCATGCCGGCACCTGAGCGCCGAGCTGCGGCAGGTCGGTGATGAAGCCGGGAACGCGTAGCAGGAGGGCGATGGCCACGAACGTCGCGAACGTGCTGCGGCGCTTGCGCCAGAAGATGAACGCGGCCGCCGTGGTGAAGGCGAGCGCCGCGGCGACGCCGAGCGCGATCTCGAGAGCCGCGACAAAGAGATACGGCACTCCCGCGGCGTCGGCATCTTCGGCGATCGGCCTGGCGATGAGCCAGGTCTCGACCCAGTGCGGCGTGCCGACGAGGATCGTGATCGCGACGAGGAACGCGACGCTGCCGGCGACCGTCTGCGATATCGCGAGACGGCCGCCGAACAGCTCGTCGCGGCTAGCGGTGCGTGTTGTCGTTCAGCGTGCTGGCGCCGCGGCCGGTGCCATCGCCTCCCTTCCCTG
Source organism: Candidatus Limnocylindria bacterium (assembly GCA_044866725.1). Classification (GTDB taxonomy): domain Bacteria; phylum Chloroflexota; class Limnocylindria; order P2-11E; family P2-11E; genus CF-39. The sequence continues at coordinate 5,823 of JBIOUD010000023.1, forward strand.
AAGACGCATGAGGAACGTCGCCACGCCGAGCAATGCGGAGAGGCCCATGATCGGCGCGGTGAAGGCGACCGGGTGCGTGAACGGCTTCGCGCCCTCACCCGAGCCCGCCGTGAGCAGCACCGTGATGAATGCCGCGGCTCCGATGTTGAGGCCCCAGAAGATGACGTTGTCGGCCCACGGCCATGCGCGACCGCCGTTCGCGCCGTAGACAAGGATCGCGCCGAACAGCAGGTTCGTCATGAGGCCGACGAAGTACGAGTGGTCGAGCGCGTGAAGCAGTCCGATGGAGACCTTCGTGAAGTCGCCCTGTGCCGCGATGAACTGCTGCACGAGGATCGCCTGCTCGACGACCGCGATGAGTAGGAAGGCGATCGCGATCGCGGCGTGCCGCTTCGATCCCTCGGTCCAGGACACACCCATCGCCGCGCGACCGAGGCGCACGGCGACGAGGACCGTACCGGCGAGCGTGAGTAGCGTCGCGACGCCGGGGAGGGCCTGGGCGGCCTGCTCTCCGAGCTGCGCCGCGAGGAGCAGGCTGACCGCGAGGATGATCCCGCCCGAGAAGAGGAGCGCGATCTGGATGAGACCGGCGTTGCTGCGCTTGCCACCACCGGTGAGCTGCCACTCGATGAAGCCGGCCGCGACGAGGACGAGATACCCACCGGTCTGCGCCGAGGCGTGCGCGCCGACGAGATCGGGCGAGGTCGGAACCGTGCCACCCGTTCCGAGGATGACCTGAACGATGACTCCGAGCGTCGAGCCGATGACGAGCGTCGTGAGACCGAAGAGCACCGAGAGCTTCGGGATGTCGAACGACCCGAACCCATCGGCGAGCCCGCGGCTGAACGCGAACCACCACCAGCCGTAGACGACCGCGAGCATCGCAAGCCCGAAGATCGCACGCGCCGGGAAGTTCCCGGACCAGAACGCCAGGACATACGCCGCGGTCGCGAGAGCGCTGAGGCGCACGGCCATGTTCCGGTCGCGCCCGCCGAACACCCACACCGTCAGGCCGATCACGCCCATCGTGATCCAGCCGAGCGTGCCCGAATGCAGGTGGGTCAGGAGCGCGTTGCGATCGAGAGCGCCGAAGAGCTGCGTCGCGTTGGCGAGACCGAGGAGCGCGGTGAGCGTGAAGATCGCGAGACCGTATTGAAAGGCAGACCGAACGTCGGTCCTGGGCATAGCTTCCCTCCCTCACAGGTTCCGGGCGGGAGGCTAGACCTAGCGCGCTCGGGAGTCGAGCGCGACCACCTGAAGGTTCTCGGGCAGCGTGGAGCGGGTGACGGACAGCTTGGCCACCGCCTCGAGCTCCTTGACGCCGAGCTCGTGAAGGAGGCGCATGTACGGCGTGTCCTTCTTCTTGTCGTCGGGATCGAAGGACATCGGGACGACCACCTTCGGCTCGAGCTGGTGGACGATCTCCGCGGCGCGGGCCGCGGACAGATTGATGTCAGGCCCGCTGATCGGGACGAGCGCGATGTCGACGTCACCGAGCTTCTCGAGGTCCGCCGCGGGCAGGGCGTGGCCGAGGTCGCCGAGGTGGCAGATGACGAGGTCGTCGAGGCGGATCGCGAACACCGTGTTGCGACCACGCTCGTTGCCCTTGTCGTCGTCGTGGAAGGAGCCCAGTCCCGTGACGAGCACCTCGTGGACCTCATACTCACCTGGCCCGCGCAGGACGACAGGCTCGCCTGCGACGGATTTGAGGCTGGCGTGACCCGGATGGTCGTGCGACATGGTCACGAGGCCGGCCTCGGTGCGGGGGATGGCGTGGCCGGACTTCGGGTCGGGGGGATCGGTGAGGACGATCCCTTCCCTGCCGCGCATGCGGAAGCAGGCGTGGCCGAGCCAGGTCATGTCCATCGGGATGACGACAATACGCGAAACCGCCAAGTGACCATGGGGGTATGACAGGCGCCGACCAGGAGGCAGTGAGGCGGGTCCTCGCCGGTGACACGGGGGCCTTCGCCGGGCTGGTCGAACGATACGGAGGCCGGGTGTACAACATCGCGCTTCGGATCACGAACGATCCCGACGCGGCTGCGGACTGCGCGCAGGAGACGTTCATTCGCGCATACAAGGCGCTCCATCAATACGACCCGAGCCTGCCGCTCGGCCCGTGGCTGTACCGCATCGCGACGAACGCCAGCCTCAACCACGTGCAGCGCTGGCACGCGCACGAGACGCCCGTCGGCGACGACGACTTCCCCGAGAGGGTCGAGCCGGACGAGGCCGGACCCGAGTCGTCGGCGCTGCGTCGCGAGGAGCTCGACGAGGTGCTCGCCGCGATGCGCGAGCTGCCCGCGCACTATCGCGCGGCGCTCGCCCTCCGCCACCTCCAGCAGCTCTCCTATCAAGAGGTGGCCGATTCCCTGGACATCCCGCTCGGCACGGTGAAGACGCACCTGCACCGCGCGCGCGCCGCGCTCATCGCGCGCCTCGCCGCACGCCGCAAGGAGCGGGAGCATTGAGGCCGAACGCCGATCACGACCCGAACACCGATGTCGATCCAGACGAGGTCGAGCTCGACGCGCTTTTCGCGCGCGTGCATCCAGTGCCTCCGCCTCTCGGATTCCGCGACCGTGTCATGGCGCGTCTCCAGGAGCGCCGCGTCCTCTGGGAGTGGCTCGTCGCCCTTCTCTTCGCGGTGCCCAGCCTGGTGTACCTCGTCCGTCTGGTGGTCGTGCATGGTGAAGACTTCGTCGCTGCTATCGGCAACGTCATGACGGCCGCATCAAGCCAGACGAGCGACGCGTTCTTCTTCGTCGATGGGCTCACCGTGCTCGCGCTCGCGCTCTTCGGGATCGCCTGCGCCGTCGCGGCGCACGCGCTCTTCGTGAGCGAGACGCGACGCGGCGGATTGGCGCGATGACGAGACAGGACCTGCTCGTCGTCCTCGGCGCCGCGGTCGTGGCGACCCTCGCGAGCGTGATGCTCTACGTCGGCACGATGGCGAGCGAGCCCGCAGCGGCGAACGCGCCGTCGGCGCGCCCGCGCATCTTCTTCGGACTACAGCAGACGCTCCCACCGAGCACGCGCACGATCGCCGAGGTGCAGGACCGCGTCGGCCCGCTCGGCGCTGTCGTCCCGCTCCAGCGCGGCCTGACCGAGAACGCGCGCGACGCGGCGGGATTCCTTCTCGTGCTCATCGTCACCGCGACGACGCTCACCCTCGCCCACGGGCGCGTCGTGTCGGCGTATCGCGCGTCGCTCGGCGGCTGGACGGCGCAGCTGCGCGTGCTGCTCACCGGCTTCGCCGTCCTCGGACTCGGCATCAGCGCGACCGCGCTCGCGTGGGTCGTCTACCTGGGCTACGTCGCGACCGCGGCGCGCGGCGCGCCCTTCGGCGTGCCGGCGGCGCTGCAGCTCGGGCTCGCCGCATTCGGCGTCATCCTCGTGTTCCTCCTCGCGGTCCTCGCGATCGGGTTCGCGGCGACGTCCTGGCGTCTCGGGGACGCGATCTTCCGGGTGCGCGCGCTCTCGCGCTACCAGAACACGATCCCCGCGCCGGTCGTCGCGATCATCGGAGCGTCACTCCTCTATCTCGCCTGGCAGATCCCGCTCGTCGGCGCCGTCGCGCTCACGGCGGTCACCGCGTATGCGCTGGGGACCGTGATCACGGCCCGCCTCATCGGCGGAGGCATGACCGCATGAATATCCCGGCGTTCCTCGCCACGTGGCCGGGCCGGGCCGCCGTCGTCGTCCTCATCGCCTCGCTTGGCGGCGGCGGCGTCATGGTCGCCCGAAGCAACAACGGCGCACCGAAGACCGAGACGCGCACCGCGACCGTGACGAAGGGCAGCGTCACGCAGACCGTCACGGTGAGCGGCTCGATCAGCGCGCAGGGCCAGGCGCGCCTGGCCTTCAAGAGTGGCGGCAAGATCGCGCAGATCTACGTGACGAGCGGACAGGCGGTCACGCTCGGCCAACCGCTCGCGAAGCTCGACACGACCGATCTCGAGGCGGCGGTCGCGACGGCGCAGCAGAGCCTCGCGAACGCGCAGGCGAGCTACGAGAAGGCCCTGCTCTCGGCCCAGAGCACGCAGAAGTCGCTGGCCGACGCCCGGACGAACGCGGCGAACGACCTCGCGGCGGCGCAGGCGACGCTCGCAAAGCTGAAGGCGAGCTACGCGGCGGCGAAGACGAACTTCGGCTCGTTCACCGACAGCGCCGTCACCGGGATCTCGTCGTTCCAGAACAGCCTCGACGCGATCCAGTCGCAGGTCGACGCGATCATCGCCGAGATGCGCCAGGTCGTCGGCGGTGGCGACACCGGTGACCTGCGGAACGCGCTGAACAGCATCACCAGCGCGAACTCTCCGGCGCTGCAGAACGCTCGCTCGAACTCGCTCACGCTCCTCGCGCCTGCCGTCAACGACTACCAGACCGCGAGGAGCGCTGTCCAGTCAGGCGTCGCCGACTACGACACGGCGCTGGCGAGCGGCGCCGACACGTCGAACATGCCGAGTACGTTCCAGCTCACGCAGTCGAATTACACCATCTCGGCATCGCGTCTTACGAGCGCGCTCGACACGACGACGGCCGTCCTCGCGACCGTGCTCTCGGCGGTGACGTCGGCGCAGGCGAGCCTGAATACGCAGTCGACCCGCGACCTGCATAACCCGTTCGACCAGTGGCGCACGGATCTCGCGACGCTGTTCAACTTCGTGAGCGGGCAGCAGCAGAGCGTCTCGACGGTGAAGCTCAAGCTGACGCAGGCGACGTCGTACCTCTCCACGCTGAACGACGCGATCGGCGGCTCGATCGCGACGGCGACGACGAACATCACGACGACGCAGCAGCGCGGTCAGCAGTCGATCGACAACGCGCAGAACGCGGTCGCGAACATCCCGTTCAACCTGCAGTCGGCCCAGTCATCGGTGGACAACGCGAACAGCGCGGTCGCGACGGCGAAGACGAACCTCGACAACGCCGTCCTCACCGCCCCATCGGCCGGCATCGTCGCGAGCATCGCGAACCAGGTGGGCGAGTTCGTGACCGGTGGGAACACGAACAGCGCGTTCATGGTCCTCACGAATACGCAGTCGCTGGTGCTCCACGGGACGATCGGCGAATCCGACGTCGCGAAGCTGAAGCTCGGGCAGGTCGCGAACCTCACGGTGGACGCGCTCACCGGGCAGCGGATGACCGGGAAGGTGACGTCGCTCGATCCGGTCGCGACGATCTCGCAGGGCGTCCCGGTCTACGGCATCGACATCGCCATCGACGTGCCCGCCTCGGGCGTGAAGGCCGGCATGAGCGCGAGCGCGTCGGTGATCCTGGCCTCGAAGCAGAACGTGCTCACGGTGCCGAACACGACGATCCGCACGATCAGCGGCCAGCGCGGCGTGCAGGTCCTGAAGGATGGCGAGATCGTCGACACGCCAGTGACCTTCGGGTTGGCGAACGACACCGTGACCGAGGTCGTTAGCGGCCTGGCTGAGGGCGACGTCGTCGTCATCCCACAGGCGCGCGCGAACACGAGCACGCAGCCGAACCGCCAGGGTGGCGGGGTCGGGCCCGGCGGCGGCGTGATCATCGGCCGATGAGCCTCGCGGGCCGACTGCCGAGGGTCGCCGAACCGGTCGTGGTCCTGCGCGGGGTCACGAAGACGTACCGGATCGGGAGGGAGATCGAGGTGCGCGCGCTCCGCGGCGTCGACCTCGACATCCAGCGCGGCGAATTCGTCGCGATCATGGGCCCGTCGGGCTCGGGGAAGTCGACGCTCATGAACGTCCTCGGTTGTCTCGACGCGGCCGACGCGGGCTCCTACCGTCTCGCGGGCGAGGACATCGGGAAGCTCAGCGACGACCGGCTCGCGGCGATCCGCAACAGGCACGTCGGTTTCGTGTTCCAGACCTACAACCTGCTCCCTCGTCTCAATGCCATCGAGAACGTCGAGCTGCCGCTCGTCTACGGGGGCGACGGCCACGATCGCCGGCAGCGCGCGCTCGACGCGCTCGGCCAGGTCGGGCTGGGCGACCGCGTGCACCATCGCCCGTCCGAGCTCTCCGGCGGACAGCAGCAGCGCGTCGCCATCGCGCGCGCGCTGCTGAACGACCCCGCGATGATCCTCGCGGACGAGCCGACCGGGAACCTTGACTCACGCTCGAGCGCGGAGATCCTCGCGATCCTCCAGCGCCTCAACGGCCTGGGAAAGACCGTCGTCCTGGTCACGCACGAGCCGGACGTCGCGGCGCACTGCCGGCGCGTCGTACGCATGCGCGACGGCATCATCGCGCACGACGAGCTCGTGCCGAACCCCCGCCGCGCGGAGGATGAGATCGCAGCCGGGATCGGGGCCGAGTGAACGCTTGAAGCTCTATGACTCGTTCCGGAGCGCGCTGCAGTCGCTCGTCACGAACAAGCTTCGATCGTCGCTCACGATGCTCGGCGTGATCATCGGCGTCGCGTCGGTCATCGCGATGGTCGCGGTCGGCAACGGTGCCGCGCAGCGGGTGCAGGACACGATCCTCTCGCTCGGCAGCAATCTCATCACGGTCACGCCATCCGCCGCGACGGACCAGACGCTCCGCGGCGCGGGGGCGACCTCGCAAAACCTCACCGAGGCGGACATGCGCGCCCTCGCGGACCAGCTCGGTGGCTCGGTGCGCGCGGTCGAGGCCGAGCAGAACGCCGGCCGCTGGCAGGTGACCGCGGCAGGCACGAACTGGAACACGACCGTGAGCGGCGTGACCGAGCAGTACCCGACCGTTCGTGACTGGAACCTGCAGACCGGCGAGTTCTTCACGGCGGACGACATCACCGGCAGCCAGCAGGTCGCGGTGCTCGGCGCCACCACCGCCGCGAACCTCTTCATCGACGGCGACGCCGTCGGCCAGACGATCCAGCTGCGCCAGGTCTTCGGCGGCGGCGCGGGGCAGGCGCAGCGCGCTCGCATCCTCAACTTCAAGGTCATCGGCGTGCTCGAGCCGAAGGGAACGACCTTCGGCTTCTCGCGCGACGACCAGATCCTCGTCCCGCTCACGACCGCTCAGAAGATCCTCACCGGCCGCCGCGACCAGGTGAGCCAGATCGTCGTGAAGGCCCTGGACACCGACTCGATGCAGCAGACGACCGACGACGTCTTCAACGTCCTGCTCGCGCGGCACGACATCAGCGATCCGCAGTCCGCCGACTTCACCGTCCAGAACCAGAACGACACGCTCGCCGCGAGCAGTCAGATCTTCGCGACGTTCACGCTGCTCCTCGGCGCGATCGGCGGCATCAGCCTGCTCGTCGGCGGTATCGGGATCATGAACATCATGCTCGTCACGGTGAACGAGCGAACGAGAGAGATCGGGATCCGCAAAGCCGTGGGCGCGCGGCGGCGCGACATCATGACCCAGTTCCTCATCGAGAGCGTCGCGCTGACCGGGATCGGCGGCGTGCTCGGGATCCTGCTCGGTTGGGCGATCACCCTCGTCGTCGAACGCATCCCGCAGGCGCAGGGGCTCACGCTGCTCATCACGCCGGCGACGGTGGTCATCGCAGTTGGGGTTTCCGTTGCCATCGGAGTGGTCTTTGGTCTCTATCCCGCGATGCGCGCGGCGCGGCTCCATCCGATCCAGGCACTCAGGTACGAATAGGAGTCCTCACAGATGAAGACACCGCAGATCGTCATCGCCGTCGTCCTCGGTCTCCTGCTCCTCGGCGGCGGGTTCGCCGCGGGGATGACCGTTGGGAGGAGTGGTGGCGGGGCCGCCAGCGCGACGGCATCGCCGAGCGGAGCCGTCGGGAGGATCGGTCCGGGCGGTGCCGGCGGTCGCGGTGTCCTCGGTGGTCAGGGTGCGGCTGGACAGCAGCTCCTCACCGGACGCGTGCTCTCGGTGAACGACAGCTCGATCACGGTCGAGGTGCGGCAGCCCGGTGCGCAGGGGGCGTCTCCGACCGTCACGAGTGAGATCGTGCTCATCGGCTCGAGCACGCGGATCGTGAAGTCGACGGAGACCGACATCAAGGCGAGCGATCTCAAGGCGAACGACCAGATCCAGATCGTCGGGACGACCGACGCGAACGGCAACGTGTCAGCGAGCGCTGTTCTCGTCGGCGGCAATGCTCTTCAGAATCTCTTCGGAGGACAGGGCGGTGGTGGCGGCATTAGAGCGCCGTCGCCCAGTCCATCGCCGACACGCTAAGTCGTCATCCACAATCAACGACGATCTCGCGCGCCCACCAGTTTGGCGACACACGGATCGCGTATTGACGCCGGAGGCGCTGCGCTGCCTGTTCCGCGGCGGAGCATGCTCGACCGAGGCTCGCGCGGCGAGCGGCGTGCGCAGTCCACATGAGGAGCGCGAACGCGGTCAAGGAGTCGTTCTGCTGCAGGTACTGCGCTGCAAGCTGACGGAAGAGGCGC
>JBIOUD010000024.1:0-12889 GCA_044866725.1 Candidatus Limnocylindria bacterium
CGACTTCCCGCTGCCGTTCTCGCCGACGAAGAACGTGACGGCGGGGTCGAGAGCGATCTCCTCGAGCCCGCGGAGTGCGGGGATCGAGAACGGGTACTCGTCGGGATCCACGATCTGATCGCGCTTCACGACGAGAGCGCGGACGAGCGCATCGGCCACGACGCGAGTCTATGGAGGGTGTCGACGTGAGCGAGCGATAGACTGCGCGGTCTCATGGAGTTCGGCTTCACGCTGAAACCCGACGTGTCGCTCGAGCGTGCGGCGTCGCTCGCGCGGCTCGCGGAGGAGAACGGCTTCACGTACGGATGGATCTTCGACAGCCACGTGCTGTGGAAGGAGCCGTACGTCGCACTCACGCTCATGGCGCAGGCCACGAAGAGGATGCGCCTCGGCACGTGCGTCACGAACCCGGCGACACGCGAGCCGTCGGTCACCGCGAGCACCCTCGCGACGCTGCAGATCCTCTCGGGCGGACGCTTCGACCTCGGCATCGGCCGCGGCGACTCCGCCCGGCGCGTGCTCGGAAAGCCGCCGACGACGCTCGCGGTCCTCGAGGAGACGACGAAGGTCATCAGGGAGCTCGCCGAGGGTCGACCGGTCGCGTACGAGGACGCGACGCTGCGCCTCGAGTGGGCGCCGAAGCACCGCCTGCCGGTGTGGATCGCCGGCTACGGCCCGAAGGCGCTCGAAGTGACGGCGCGGATCGCCGACGGCGCGATCATCCAGCTCGCCGACCCGAGCCTCGTCGGCTGGTGCGTCGGGCTCATCCGCGACGGCGCGAAGAGGGCCGGCCGTGATCCGAACGAGATCGCGATCATGGCGGCCGCGGCCGCGTACATCGGCCCGCGCGCGGTCGCGCTCGAGCGCACGCGCTGGTTCCCCGCCCTCGTGTCAAACCATGTGGTCGACCTCGTGAAGCGCTACGGGGAAGCGGGGCTGCCGCGAGACCTCACCGCGTACGTGAAGGACCGCAAGGGCTACGACTATCAGCACCACGCCGAGGTCGGCTCGTCGAACGCGGCGTTCGTCGACGACGAGTCCGTCGAGCGCTTCTGCGTCGTCGGTGAGGCGGAGGACCACGTGCGCAAGCTGCGCGAGCTCGCGAAGGTCGGCGTCCGTCAGTTCAACGTCTACCTCATGAACGGCGACGAGGAAGAGCAGCTCCGCCTCTATGGCTCGAAGGTCATCCCCGCGGTGAGGGAGCTCCGGCCAGCCGCGATCGCCTGACCGCGGTCCTAGTCGACCTGGCGGCTCGCGCCGAGCTCCATCGCGTACGGCCAGACCTGCAGGTCGAGCGTCTCCAGGCCGTGCGTGCTGAGGATCGTGTCGATCTGCGAGCGGTGGTCCACTCCGTGATAGATGAACTGCCCGGCAGGCGCCCACGCCTTCATCTCGAAGCGCGGCGCGCCGGGACGGCGGAGCGGCGTGTCGGCGATGGTGCGCTCGGGGTCGAACGTGCGGCCCTGGAAGAGACGCTCCACGCCGTCCTTCACGTGCCCGAGGTGCTCCGCGATCTCGTCGAGCGTCGCGTCGCGGTCAGGTGCGAAGGGCGTCTCGTGAAAGACCGTTCCGAGGAGGCGCACGAGGTAGCCCTCGTCGGACGCCACGATGTGCGTGAGCGTGCGGCGGATGGTCCCGTATACACCCGGCGTGGCGAGGTCGAGCTGCGACCCGTCGAGCTTCCTCAGGTGCGTGATGAGCCGGTCCGTCGCCCACACGTCGTGCCGCATCTGGTGCAGCAGCATCTCGGCCATCAGCGCACCGGGGCGGTCGACACGCCGATCGCGCGACCGAAGGCCCACGCGTCGAGATTCGGTCCCTCGACCTTGTGAGCGCCGAGGATGGTCCCGATGTGTGCGCGGTGATCGCTCCCGTGATGGATGTATTGCGCGGCGATGATCGTCGCCGGGACGATCGCGCCACTCGGACGCGTGATCTTGCGGTCGGGGTCCGTCTCGCTCGCGAGCACCTTCTCGATCCGCTCGGCGTTACTGCGCGCGAGGTCGGCGAGCTTGTCGAGCGGCATGAGCGTCTCGGGCGGGCGTCCGCCGGGCGGGAGCTCTCCGCCGGTGAGCGAGTGCAGGTATCCCGCCTCCGCGCCGAGGATGTGCTGCAGCGTCGCGTGGATCGTCCCGTACACGCCGGAGGCGGTCCATTCGAGCTGCGACGCGGACATCCGCGAACAGAACGCGAGCATCTCGAGGTTCGCCCAGCTGTTGTGTCGTATCGCGCGAAGGAGCGTCAGATCCGTCATCGCCACCTCAATCGCCGTCGATGTTGGAGATGTCCTCAGCAAGACCATATGTCCACGCGCCGATCTTCGGCGCCGGCCGCCCATTCGCGCCGAGGATGGTCGTCGCGTGGGCACGATGCTCGTTCGCGTGGTGGACGAGCTGCGCAAGAACGACGCCGACCGTGGTGTGCTCCTCGCCAAGCGTGATGACGCGCTGCGCATCGTCGCTCGCGGCGATCTCGATGGCGCGCGGGCCGGTCATCGCCGCGACCGTCATGAGCTCCTCGATGGAACGCCTCTCGGTCTTCCGGATCCGCGAGCCGAGCATCTCGCCGGTGAGGAGGCTGATGTACCACTGCTCGGCGCCGACGATGTGCTGGAGGGTCCCGGACAGCGTGCCGTACGTGCCGCGCGCCTCGAGCTCGAGCGCCGCCGCGCCGAGCGATGCGCAGTGCTCGAGGAGCGTCTTGGTCGCCCACGCGTTGTGCCGCAGGACGTGCCCGAGCGCCGCGCTCACGTCTGCAGCAGCGGGCTCCCACGCTTGATGAACTTGCCGCGGCCCTTCTTCCCGAGCCACTTGTCCTTATCGACGACGACCTCGCCCCGCGACAGCACGGTCGTGGCCTTGCCCTTCACCTTGCGCCCCTCGTAGGGGTTGTAGTCGACGCGCATGTGGTGCGTCTTGGCGGAAAGCGTCTGCGACGCCTTCGGGTCCCAGATGACGATGTCCGCGTCGCTCCCGACGGCGATCGTCCCCTTCTTCGGGAACATCCCCATGAGCTTCGCCGGCGTCGTCGAGGTGAGCTCGACCCAACGGTTGAGCGTGATGCGATTGCCGAGCACGCCGCCGTCGAAGAGCAGGACCATCCGTGTCTCGACGCCAGGCGCGCCGTTGGGGATCTTGGAGAAGTCGCCGATGCCGAGCTCCTTCTGCTTCGGCAGCCCCTTGAAGCCCTCCTTCATGCAGAACGGGCAGTGGTCCGTCGATACGACCTGCAGGTCATTGCGCGCGAGGCCCTTCCAGAGCTCGTCCTGGTGCCACTTCTCGCGGAGCGGCGGGCTCATGACGTACTTCGCGCCCTCGAACCCTGGCTCGTCGTAGTTGTCGATCGAGAGGAAGAGGTACTGCGGACACGTCTCCGCGTACGCCGGCAGGCCGCGATCGCGGAAGAGTCGCACCTGCTCGAGCGCGTGCGAGGACGAGAGGTGGACGATGTACAGGGGGATGCCGCCGGCCATCTCGGCGAGCCGGAACGCGCGATAGGTCGCCTCGCCCTCGGCCTCCGGTGGACGGGTGAGCGCGTGCCACTTCGGCGCGGTGTTCTTCTTCGCGAGCGCGCGTTTCACGAGCACGTCGATCACGCCGCCGTTCTCCGCATGCATGCAGATGAGTCCGCCGTTCTCCGCGGTCCGACCCAGCGCCTTGAAGATCGCGGCGTCGTCGACCATGAAGACGCCCGGGTAGGCCATGAAGAGCTTGAAGCTCGACACGCCCTCTTTGACCATCGTGTCCATCTCGCGGAGCACCTTGTCGGTCACGTCACGCACGATCATGTGCAGGCCGTAGTCGATCGCGGCCTTGCCCTGCGCCTTCTTCATCCACAGATCGCGCGCCTTCGCGAGGCGCTCACCGAAGCCCTGCACGGCGAAGTCGACGATGCTCGTCGTGCCGCCGAACGCGGCGGCCATCGTGCCCGTCTCGAAGTCGTCCGACGCGAATGTGCCACCGAACGGCAGCTCCATGTGCGTGTGCACGTCGATGCCGCCGGGAATGACGTACTTGCCCGTCGCACTGATCTTCTTCGCGCCAGGCGCCTTCAGCGTCTTGCCGATCTGCGCGACCTTCTCGCCGTCGATGAGGACGTCGGCCTTGTAGGTGTCGGCAGCGGTGACGATCGTGCCGCCGGTGATCAGCGTCTGTGGCATGGCTCCCCTCCCGAACGGCGGCATCGTAATCCGGCGCGCGCTGACGCACGCGCCGCTTGGTCGGATGTCGACCCCGACGGCGTTCCTACACTGCCGCGCGCACATCGCAATGGAGGGACCGGCATGCGTGCGCTGCGCCCGCTCACCATCCTCGTCGCGCTTTGCCTGTCGCTTTCGACGTCCCTGCCCGCGGCGGCCGAGCCGCCTTCGGACGACGATCACGTAGTGGAGTGCGAACAGGTCTTCGCGGAGCTGTGCCCGTCGCACGCCAGCGGTGGGCGGCCCGAGTTCGGCCCGCACCTCGCGGCGAACCCGACCGACGTCGTGTCCGTGCTCCGCGTCGGACTGCGGAGCACGACGTTCAATCCGACGACCGGCGCGGTCGCGACCGAGCAGGCCAGCCTCGATCATGCCGACGTCCGCGTGACGAGCCGCTCGAACGACTTCCACGTGATCGATCTCTCCACGGGTAAGCAGATCGTCGCGCCGTCCGCGGGACAGATCGTGCGCACCGCGGCGGCGGGCGCTGCGTACGACGTGAGCGTCGACGGAGCGGCTCTCGGCACGTTCACCGGCCCGATCCGCTTCAGCGGCGCGCCCGGCGACACGTTTCGGGTCACGAGCATCCGGCGCAGCGTGTGGGTCGTCCCGGCGTACGTGGCGCGCGTGCTCGACGTGCCCGACTACGACGGCGAGATCGAGATCTCGCGCGGCGCGTCGACCGCCGCGGGCATGGTGAATCTCGTGAACATCGTTCCGCTCGAGCCATACGTCCGCGGCGTCGTGGTGAACGAAGGGATCGCGTCCTTCCATCCGGAGGCGCTGAAGGCGCAAGCCGTCGCGGCACGCGGCTACGCGCTCGCGAACCGCAACAGCACGCGCTTCGGCCGGCCATTCGGGATCGACGACTCGACGAGCTCGCAGGTCTACCGCGGGCGCGGGTCGGAGCATCCGAACGGGAACGCGGCGACAGGCGCGACGACGGGTCTCGTGGCGACATACGCCGGGACGATCATCTCGGCGCTCTACTCGTCGTCGATGGGGGGTCACACCGAGGACAACGAGTGGATCTTCAACATCCCGGCCTCGCAGCTCCCGGGCACGAACGCCGAGCCCTACCTGCGCGGGATCTACGACGGCGAGGGCGAAGCCCCGGATCTCTCGACGGAGGCAGGGATCGCCGCCTTCTGGTCGGCTCAGCAGCCGCAGACCTTCGACAGCTGCCCGCGCGTGAACAACCGCTTCGCGCGGTGGCAGCTCCAGATCCCCGCCGCGACGATCAAGTCGCGCGTGACCGGCGCGAACGCGAGCCGCGTCGTGATGCTGTCGGGCAACACCAGCGGTGACCTCACGAACGTCGCTATCACCCGGCGAATGGCCGCCTCGAAACGAGCTGGCGTCGTCACGCTGACCTTCACGAGCGGGGTCGGCGAGGTGCGTGGCTGGGACAACATCCGTCGCGTCGTCGGCGCGAGCGCCGCCTCGCAGGTGCAGAACTGCACGACGAACCCTCCATCGACGATCGGCGCGAACTTCGTCCTGAACAACCCGAACGTCATCGAGCCGCAGTTCAGCGGCACGACGTTCACCGGGATCCTCGCGATCGGCGGCGGCTGGGGCCACAACGTCGGCATGAGCCAGTTCGGCGCGCACGGCCGCGGGCTGGCGGGCCAGTCGTTCATCCAGATCCTGAAGGGCTACTACACGGGCGTCGACATCGCGGCGTATCCGATCGACATCACGCTCTCGCCCGGCGACGGAGCGCGTCAGCTGCGCCAGACCTTCGCGAGCCCGAACGGCACGGGCGTGCTGCGGATCATCCCGAGCGGGAGCCTTCAGGGGCTCGTCGTTCACATCGGCGACGCGTGCGACCTCCGCTTCACGGCCGAGCAGCTGACGTCCGCCTTCGACACCGACATCAGCTCGTGTCTCGTCGCCGGAACGAACACCATCCAGTACAACCCGATCGGGAAGAGCGGAAGCGCCAGGGTGCTCGTGATCGTGGAGTAGGGCCGTGGCTAGACTCGACGACATCACTCAAACGCCTTCCCGCACTCGGCGCATGACCGCGGAGGACATCAGCTCGCGAGGCGAAGCCCGCCTCGCGGACGCCCGCGAGCGCCTCGCGAAGCTCGAGGCTGACCCACCGCGCGACGCGTTGGCGTTGCTGCGCTCCGTGGACGCGATGCAGCTCGCGCTGTCGAATGCGGCGAGCGACCTCGGGGTGCTCGTCAACGTGCACCCCGACCTCGCGGCGCGAGAGGCCTGCGAGGCGATCCAGCTCCAGGCGACGAAGCTGAGCGTGCGCATCTCGCAGTCGAGGCCGATCTACGACGCGCTGACCTCGGTCGACCGAAGCGCGCTCGACGCTCACGCGCGCCGCGCGCTCGACCTCACGCTGCAGGACATGAGGCGCGCCGGCGCCGGCCTCGACGAAGCCGCACGCGCGAAGGTCCTGCACATCCGTCAGCGCATCACCGAGCTGTCCCAGTCGTACGCGCGCAACTTGCGCGACGACGTCCGAACGGTCGAGCTGCCGGCCTCCGCTCTGAAGGAGCTGCCGGCCGACTACCGCGACGCGCACCCAGCCGACGGGCGAGGGAACGTGAAGGTCACGACCGATCCACCGGACATGACACCGCTCATGACGTACTCGATGGACAAGAGCGCGCGCCTCGCGCTCGCGAGGGCGTACTACGACCGCGCACGGGCGAACATCGAGGTCTTCGAGCAGCTCCGTGCCGCGCGGAACGAGCTCGCGACGACGCTCGGGTACGCGAGCTTCGCGGCGTACAACCTCGAGGACAAGATGATGGCCTCGCCGGAGAACCTCGACCGGTTCCTCGACGAGGTGCGCGCCGCAGCGAAGGCGCCCGCGGAGCGCCAATTCGCGGCGCTTCTCCGGGTCGCGCAGCGCGAGGACGCGACGGCGACCGGGATCGGCATGTGGGACCTCCTGCACCACATCGCCCGGGCGAAGGACGAGCGCTTCAAGTTCGATCCACGGGAGATGCGCCCGTACCTCGAGTACCGCTCGGTACGCCAGGCGATCCTCGAGCTCGCGTCGCAGCTCTTCGACCTGACCTTCACGCCGTACGAGCCGGACGAGACCTGGCACGAGGACGCCGAGCACTTCACGGTGACGATGAACGGCAAGCCCGCCGGCTTCATCTCGCTCGACATGCATCCGCGTCCCGGCAAGAACAAGTGGGCGACGTCGTTCGGCTACAAGCTCGGTCTCGCGGGCCGGCAGCTCCCGCACAACGTGCTCGTCTGCAACTTCCCGGACCCGAATGCCGGACCCGCGCTCATGGAGCACGGACAGGTCGTCACCTTCTTCCACGAGTTCGGGCACCTCGTGCACGGGATCGTGCGCGGCAACGTCGTCGAGTGGGCACGCCTTGGGCGGCCGGCGGAGAGCGACTTCATGGAGGCGCCGTCCCGCTTCCTCGAGGACTACATCTTCGAGCTCGACGTGCTGCGTCGTTTCGCCAGGCACGTCGAGACCGGTGAGACGATCCCCGAAGACCTCGTGCGCCGGTTGCAGGCCGCGCGCGACTTCGGCCAGGGCGTCATGACCGAGCAGATGGCCGTACAGAGCCGCCAGTCGCTACGCCTCCACGACGTACCCGACGGGCGCGACGCGCGCACCGTCGCGCGCGCCGTCGCGGACCGCGAGTCACGTTTCGAGCAGCTCGATGGGTCGAACTGGCCGGTGAACTGGGAGCACATGGGCAGCGAGGGATACGCCGCCGCGTACGGGACCTACCTATGGAGCAATGTGATCGCGGCGGACATCCGCAGCGGGTTCGCGAACGGTCTCATGGACATCACGCAGGCGCACCGCTACCGCGATCTCATCCTCGCGCCGGGTGGCAATGTCCCGGCCGCGGATGCGGTGAAGGCCTTCCTCGGACGCCCGTACGGCATGAACGCCTTCAAGGACAGGCTGGCGAAGAGTGGCTAGTCGATCGCCGATCGCAACGAAGAACCTCGACATCTACGGGAATAAGCCGCTCGTGTGGTCAAGGGCGCGAAAACTTCTGACCGCATCGAGCAAGTCGAAGGCGCATCAGACGTACTGGCTCGCCACGACCGGCCGCGATGGACGGCCGAACCTCGCGGGCGTCGGCGCACTCTGGGCCGACGATCAGGTGTACTTCGTGAGCGGTCCGAAGACACGAAAGAGCAGGAACATCGCGCGCAACGCGCGATGCGCGATCTCCATCAGCCTGAAGGACCTCGATCTCGTGTTCGAGGGCACGGCGCGACGGGTCACCGACCAGGCCACCCTGAAGCGGCTCGTGCGGCGCTACGTCGCGAGTGGCTGGCCCGCGAAGGTCGAGGGCGCAGCCTTCACCGCGCCCTTCAGCGCGCCGAGCGCGGGCAAGCCCCCGTGGTACCTCTATGAACTCGCGCCGGCGACCGTCTTTGCGGTCGCGGGCTCCAAGCCATATGGCGCGACGCGCTGGCGTTTCAAAACGGTCCGAGGCGGTTAACCAAGAGCGAGCGGGATCCCGACGAACAGCGGTACGAGCTGCACGAGCACCGGGAGGTCGAACGGGCTGCGCATGCCCATGACGCTCGGCCTCGCGGCCCAGTGGGACACGCCGGCGACGACGCCGAACACGACCAGGACCCATGCGGTCCACGCGGGCACGAGCGGGCGATCGACCAGCGCGAGGCCGAGAAGCGCGACGGCGAAGTAGCCGCCGATCATGAAGATGTTGTAGAGCGAGCCGGTCCACGGACCGAGCGCCTCGACGGTCGCGCGCAGACGCTCGTCGCGCGCCGCTCCGACGGTCGGATCAAGCCGAAAAGCGAGATGGGCGAGCCATGCCGGCGCGACGAGCAGGTACAGGACGAGCGCGGCGATCGCGAACCTGCTGGGGATCCCTTGTGCGGCGAACGCGAGGCCGAGACCCATGAGCACGGTGCCGACGACAAAGAGCCACGCGTGCGCGCGCCACTGCTGCTCGTGTTCGCGGATGACGCGGAAGTAGTCCGATGGGGGCAGCATCCACACGCTCGATCGCGCGAGGCTCGGCATCGTGGCGCCGAAGAGCGAGGCGGCGCCCGCGGCGACGAGCAGCCAGCCCGCGAGCTGTGTGTCGCTCATTTCAGCTCAGGAGCCGAGATTGATCGTGACGCTCTTGCGCTGCGTGAATCCGTCGAGCATGCCTTCGAGCGAGTTCTCGCGGCCGAGGCCGCTCTGCTTGTAGCCGCCGTATGGCTGGCCGACGATCTGCCCGAGGCCCTGATTGATCTGCACGAACCCCGCGTCGATCGCGTGCGCGGTCCGGATCGCCTTCGCGACGTCGTTGCACCAGACGTAGGCCGCGAGACCGTAGTGCGTGTCGTTCGCCATGCGGATCACGTCGGCCTCGTCGGTCCACGGGATCGCGACGAGCACCGGTCCGAAGATCTCCTCGCGCGCGAGGCGCCAATCGTTCGTGTCGTTCGCGAACACGGTCGGCTCGATGTAGTAGCCCTCCGCGAGCGGTCCGTCCTTCGGCGGTAGACCGCCCGTCACCGTGCGCGCGCCCTGCTGCTTGGTGCCCTCGGTGATGTAGCGGAGCACGCTGTCGAACTGCTGGCGGCTGACGATCGCGCCCATGTCGCTCGACTCGTCGAGCGGGTCGCCGACCTTCATCTTCGTGAGCTTCGCGGCGAGCCTCTCGAGGAACGAGTCGAAGATGCTCTTGTGCAGGAAGAGCCGCGAGCCCGCGGTGCACGACTGCCCCTGACGCGCAAAGCGCATCGCCGCGATGACCCCGTCCGCCGTCTTGTCGCTGTCGGCGTCGGGGAACACGACCTGCGGGCTCTTCCCGCCGAGCTCGAGCGTGACCGGGATGATGCGGTCGGCGGCCTTCCGCAGGATCGCCTTGCCGGTCTCGGTGTTCCCGGTGAATGAGATCTTCGCGACGAGCGGATGCTCCGCGAGCGGTGTCCCGACCTCGTCGCCGGTGCCGGTGACGATGTTGAGCACGCCCTTCGGCAGGTGCTTCTGGCAGATGCGCGCGAGCTCGAGCGCCGCGAGCGGCGCGTTCGCCGACGGCTTCAGCACGACGGTGTTGCCGGCGAGCAGCGCCGGCGCGACCTTCCAGGCGCTGATGAGGATCGGCACGTTCCATGGGACGATCGCCGCGACGACGCCCCAGGGCTCGCGTCGCGTGTACGAGAACACGTTGTCGCCAAGCGCGAGCGTCTCGCCCTTCAGCTCACCGCCGAGCCCGCCGAAGTAGCGGAAGAGATCCGCGGTCGTCTTCGCCTCCGGACGTGCCTGCGTGCGGATCGCGTTCCCCGTCTCGGACGCGAGCGTGCGCGCGAGATCCTCGATCGACGCATCGAGGTCGTCGGCGATGAGCGACAGCAGGCGTCCGCGCTCGCGCGGCGCGGTCGCGCGCCACGCCGGGAACGCCGCGTGCGCGGCCTTCACGGCGCGGTCAACGTCGGCTGCGCCCGCACGCGGGACCTTCGCGATGACCTGGCCGCGCTTCGCCGGCGTCTCGACCTCGAATGTGCGCCCGTCCGAGCTATCGACCCACTCGCCGTCGATGAGCATCCGCTCGCGTCGCGCTTCTGCTGCGACTGCCATCTACGGCCTCACGATGTCGTCGTACATGTCCGGGCGGCGGTCCCGGTAGAACTGCCACGTGTCGCGCACCTCGCGCACGAGATCCATGTCGAGGTCCGCGACGAGCAGCTGCTCGTCCTTGTCCGATGCCTGCGCGACGATCTTGCCGCGCGGGTCCGCGAAGTACGACGAGCCGTAGTACTCGTTCTTCCCGTACTCGTTCTCGACGCCGACGCGGTTGATCGTGCCGACCCAGTAGCCGTTCGCGATCGCATGCGCGGTCTGCTCGATGAACCAGAGATGCATCGAGAGCCCGCGCGACGTCGCCGAGGGGATGAACACGAGCTCGGCGCCGTGGAGGCCGAGCATGCGCGCGCCCTCCGGGAAGTGGCGGTCGTAGCAGATGTACACGCCGACCTTGCCGACGGCGGTGTCGAACACCGGGTATCCGCTGTTCCCGGGACGGAAGTAGAACTTCTCCCAGAAGCCGGGCAGGTGCGGGATGTGCGTCTTGCGGTACTTGCCGAGGTACTTCCCGTCGGCGTCGATGACGGCAGCGGTGTTGTAGTAGATGCCGGGCTGATCTTCCTCGTACATCGGGACGATGAGGACCATGCCGTGCTTCTTCGCGCGCTCCTGCATCGCCTTCGTCGTCGGCCCGTCGGGGATCTTCTCGGTGTAGGCGTAGCCCTTGCGGTCCTCGATCTGGCAGAAGTACGGCCCGTAGAAGAGCTCCTGAAGACACATGACCTGCGCGCCCTGCTTCGCTGCGTCGTCGATGTACTTGAGGTGCTTCTCGACCATCGAGTCCTTGTCGCCGGTCCACGCGCACTGGACGAGCGCGGCCTTCACCTTCGCCATGTGAACTCCCCCTTGTCGAGGGGCTAGCCTACCGCGCGCGACGAGCGACGCGCTTCCGGCGCTGACGGAACTGACGCACGCGATTTCGGCTGCCGCACGTGTTCACGTCGCACCAGCGACGGCTGTGGTTCTTTGTTCGGTCGATGAAGAGCCACGCGCAGGTGTCATCGGCGCATTCCCGCAACATGCTGCGGTTCTCGTCGTGGATGAGAACGTCGGCGACGGCGCGCGCGATTGGCCACAGGGGTCGCGCGAGGTCATCGGTGTCCGGCCATTCCCAGCTGAAGCCGTCGCCTGTCTTCATGAACCGCGCGTGGCCGAGTGCGTCGGAGGCCTCTTTGCTCAACAGGCGCAGGTCGTCTGGCGTCGGATCCTTGCCCTCGATGAGCTGTTCGTAGGCACGCCACGTCGCCTCACGCATAGCGACGGATCGACGATGTATCTGTGCAGCCCTCTCCGGGCGCTCGATGGCCGCGGCGATGAGCCGCTTCGCTTCGGACGGCTTGATGAGGCCAGCCAGACGCGTGAATTCGACCACGTCGGCGTAGGCCTGGACGTGGTCGTGCCCGGGACCCTCGAGGCGGCCGCTCTTGGTGTTCACGAAGTCCGTAGAGAGGTCGCCGCCGATGTACTCGAAGCCGTGATCGAGGACCGTCGGAATGTGCTGCATGTAATGTTCAAAACCGCCTATCAGGTGTTGCTTCTTTCAGGCTAGCCGCGTAGATTGGCCCTGTCAACGGTAACACCCTATGAGGGACATGAAATCGGTGACAGAAGGAGCCACGAAAATGGAGCTGCTCATCGCACTTGGTGCCTTCGTCCTGGTGGACGTGCTGGCGCTCCGGTACGGCTTCGACAGCCGACCGGTGCCGGTCGCGAAGAACGACGCGCACTTCCCGCGCGACAACTAGGAAGTGGCCGACATCAAGCTCTTCGGCGACGACGAGCGCGTCGAGGGCCGGGATGTGCCGCGGCGTTCAGATGAACCCGTCGCTGACGAGCGGATCGCGAAAGCGCCCACAACGGACCGCGTTCGGGACGATTCCCGACCGCTGGGACGAGCCCGCTAGAGCTGACCCGTGGCCGCGTAGCGGTCCGCGACCTCCAGCGCTTCGTCGATGGCCTTCACGCCAAATCGGATCTCGTCCTCACTGACGGTGAGCGGCGGAGAGATGAACAGCATGTTCCAGCGGTTGAGGATGTAGACGTCGCGTGACATGAGCGCGGTCTTGATCGCGTTCTGCAGCTTCGCAGATGGACCGTTCCAGCGTTCGAGCATCTCCTTGGTGCCG
>JBIOUD010000025.1:0-18591 GCA_044866725.1 Candidatus Limnocylindria bacterium
GCGGCGTCGTTTTGCCGTTCGTACTGGGTGACGCCGCGACCGTCGTCCTGGGCCTCGCTCCAAGCTTGATCAGCCCCGAGGCGCTGTTCGTCGGCGCGGCGCTCACCGCGACGAGCGTCGGCGTGACCGCGCGCGTGCTCAGCGACATCGGTGAACTCGACACGCCGGAAGGCGTGACGATCCTGGGCGCCGCGGTCTTCGACGACGTCATCGGCATCCTCGTGCTCGCGGTCGTGGTCGCGATCGCGGCGAGCGGCAGCGTGGACGCTATGCAGATCGGGCTCATCGGCGGAAAGGCCATCGGTGCGTACCTGTTGTTGACCGCCCTCCTCGTGCTCCTCGCTGGGCGCATCGCCGGCGTGGTAAACGCATTTCGCTCGTCGGGGTCCGGACTCGCCCTCGCGCTCGCCCTCGGCCTCGTGTCCGGGTACATCGCCCAGAGCGTCGGCCTCGCGATGATCGTCGGCGCGTTCTCCGCGGGCATCGCCCTCTCGCGCTCGAACCTGCGGGAGCGGCTGGGGCACGACGTGCGCGCGGTCACGCACATCGTCGTGCCGGTCTTCTTCGTAGTCGTCGGGATGCTCGTCGATCTTCGAGCGCTCGGGTCCGTCCTGCTGTTCGGCACGATCGTGAGCATCCTCGCCGTCCTCGGGAAGCTCGTCGGGTGCTCGCTGCCCGCGCTCGCCCTCGGGTTCCGGCCGATCGGCGCGCTTCGCATCGGCGTCGGGATGATCCCGCGAGGCGAGGTCGCGCTGATCATCGCCGGCATCGGCCTCGCGACCGGGGCCGTCGATCAGCGAGTGTTCGCGGTCGTCGTCTTCATGACCTTTGCGACGACAGTCCTGGCCCCGGTCTTCCTCGTGCCGGCATTTCGGACCGGCGGGCAGGGCTTCGGCGAGGAAGCCGCCGTTGCGACGACGCCTCTCACGTTCGACCTCACGCTCCCAGCGGATCTGTTGGATCAGTTCTCACGGCACCTGCTCGGCGCGCTCGCGGCGCGCGGCTTCGTGGTCGTCGGGTCGTCAGCCGAGAGCCATTTCACCGAGCTCCGGCGCGGCCGCGAGCTGCTCGTCGTCGTGACGCACGTCGAGGGCCCCGGGCTGCGGCGCATCCACGTCGAGTCCGAGAGCACGGTGACGGACTGGTCCGAGACGCTTGCCGCCGCGGCTGCGGGCGCGCAGTCCGAGCTCAGCCGCGCGCTCGGCGCGGTGACCGCGACGGCGCAGCGCTAGGCCGCGCGCGTCCGGCGCACTTCCGCGAGCGCGTGGCGCAAGCCGCCGCTCCACGGAGCGCCGTGACCAGGTAAGACGAGCCGCGCCTCGACGCCGTCGAGCCGCGCGAGCGACGCGTATGCGCGCTGGGCATCGGCGTTGAACGGGCTCATCCGCGGGCCCGTCGCGCCGGACAGGACATCGAGCGTGACGAACGCGTCGCCGATGAAGATCGCGTCGCGCGAGCGGATCTGAAGCGCGGCGCTGCCCTCGCTGTGACCGGGCACGTGGATGACCCGCGGCCGTCCCGGCACGTCGATGGTCTCGCCGTCGCGGAACGTGCCCACCTCGACGATCGGCGGGATGCGTGCCATCCCATGCGTGAGCGCGAACGCGAGGAAGCGCAGCGCGGCGATCGGGTGGATGGTGCCGTCGAACTTGGGCGTCGCCGGCTTGCGCGTGAGCGGCACATCGTCGGTGTGGACATGTACGCGGACGCCGCGGTCCTTGCGGATCTTCTCGGCGAAGCCGATGTGGTCGCTGTGCGCATGCGTGAGCACGACGGCACGTACGTCGTCGAGCGTGCGGCCCATCGCGCTGAGCTCTGCCGGCAGGGCGTTCCAGTAACTCGGCGCGCCGCAGTCGACGATCGTCACGCCGCCCTGCTCCTCAAGGAGGTACGAGTTCACGAGGCCCGGCCCGAGACGGCGGATCCCCGGCGCGATCTCCACTAGGAGAGGCGGTACGCGCTCGGATCGATCCGAGCCGCGACGACGACGGGCTGCTTCGCATCGCGCGCAGCCGCGAGCGCGTCGCGGCACTCGGCCTCGCTTGCCACCGCGTAGCCGATCGCGCCGAAGCCCTTCGCGACGGAGACGTAATCCAGTCCACCGAACGTCGTGCCGGTGATCGCGTAACCCTTGCGCTCCTGCCCGGCCTTGATCTGTGACAGCGCCTCGTCGGCGAGCACGACGCAGATGATCGGGAGCGAGAGGCGCGCCGCGGTCTCGAGCTCGGCCATGCTCATCGCGAAGCCGCCGTCGCCGACGACGCACGCGACGGGGACGTCGCGGTGGAGGAGCTTCAACCCGATGGCCGCGGGCAGGCCGTAGCCCATCGACGACAGGCCGTTCGACATGAAGAAGCGTTTCGCGCCGTAGGCCTGCCAGCACTGGCCGGTGACCGCCTTGTTGTAGCCGACGTCGCACGTGGCGATCGCGTCCTCGGGGAGCGCCGCGCGCAGCGCCGCGAGCACGCGCTGCGGTGTGAGCGCGTGCCGCGTCGGTGAGACGAAGGCGCGGAAGTCGTCGCGGATCTTCTTCACCTCGCTCGCCGTCCACTTCGCGCGACCGCTGCCGCAGAGGGAGCGGATCGTGTCGATCGCCTCGTGGATCGGCCCGACGATCTCGACGTTCTCGTGGTAGTAGCGCTCGTCGTTCGGCACCGTGTCGATGTGCACGACGTTCGCCTTCGCGGTCCAGTCGCGATCGAACTCGACCGGATCGAAGCCGACCATGAACACGAGATCGCACGTGTCGATGAGCTCGTACAGGCGCTGGGTGCCGAGCATCTCGATCGTCCCGATGAAGAGCGGGTGGTCCTCGCGGAATACGCCCTTCGACTTCGGCGAATCCATCACCGGGATCGACCACTCCTCCGCGAACGCGCGCAGGCGCGACGCGACGATCTCGTCGTTCGCGTCCATGCCGACGAGGATCAAGGGACGCGCGCTGTCGCGCAGCAGGTTCGCCGCGGCGCCGGCCGCGCCGGGATCGATCGGCAGTGTCAGCTCGGGAGCCATGCCACGCACGCCGTAGTGCACCTGGTACTCCGCGGCCTTCGCGTCGTGGGCGGCGACGTCGCTGGGCACCTCGAGGTACACAGGCCCGCGGCGCGGACGGAGGGCGACGCGGAGCGCTTGATCGATGACATCGCCGGCGTTCGCCGGCGACACGCGCGACTGCCACTTCGTGATCGGCGCGAACAGCGCGCGGAGGTCGAGCTTCTGGTGCGTGACGACCTCGACGCGGTCGACGGGG
Organism: Candidatus Limnocylindria bacterium; assembly: GCA_044866725.1. Lineage (GTDB taxonomy): Bacteria > Chloroflexota > Limnocylindria > P2-11E > P2-11E > CF-39. The sequence goes on from JBIOUD010000025.1 coordinate 3,251, forward strand.
AGCTGCCCGGTAAAGGCGATCACCGGGGAGCGGTCGAGGTACGCCTGCGCGATGCCGGTCACGAGATTCGTAGCGCCTGGCCCGAGCGTGCCGACGCACACGGCAGGCACTCCGCTCGCGAACGCCATCGCGTCGGCCATGAAGCCCGCGGCGTCCTCCCGGCGCGTGAGCACGAAATCGAGACCCGCCGCACGGAATCCCTCGATGAGGTCGACGACCTCGCCGCCGGGATGGCCCATGACGTAGCGCACGCCTGCGTCGTGCAGGCGATCGCCGATGAGACGTCCGACGCTCGTGATCGGCCGAGGATAGTTGTCGCGACGGTCCGCCGGTGGGTCGCGCGGGCTATTTGCTCAGCTGCGGCGCGGCTGAGACGACCGCTGTCACGCAGAACGCGTCGCGCAGCCACGCGGCGAGGCGGGTCGACGCGAGCGCTCGCTCGATGCGCAGGTCGTAGTACGCGGCGCGCAGGGCGAACAGCAACGATCGGAGCGCGGCGCGGGTCGGTGCGCGTGACACGAGACCGCGCAGCAGCGCGGATCCACGAACAAGGCTCGGCGCGCCGAGATCGGCCGCCTCGGGCGCCCACCACATCGCGCGCGCGACGCGCTCGGCTTCGAGGTGCTCGCGCGAGTCCGCGCCGAGCCGCGTGACGCCCGGCGGACCTTCGACGATGGTCACGAGCGGCAGGTGATGGCGCAGCGCCATGTGCGCGACGACGTGCACGTACAGGTAGATGCGCTCGGCCGCGCCGGCGTCGGACGCGACGATGAGCGACTTCTCGCCGTCCTCGATCGGCGGCGACACGAGCATCGCGCGCACGTCGGTCATCGGCTCGAAGCGCGTGCGGACCGAGAAGCGCTCGCCGAGGTGACGACGGAGGCGCTCCTCCTGACGCAGGAGCGTGTGGCTCTCGCCCCGCGTGACCTGATTCATTTCGGCAGCCATACCCGCAGGCCCTCCTCGAGATATGCGCGCAGCGTCGCGCGGTCACTGAGCTTGGGGAGCGTGCGCTCCATGTCGGCGAAGACGAGCGCGGCGAGCGACTCGCCGACGAACGACGAGAGCACGGCGCGCCCTTCTTCGACGACCGTGTCGACCGCGAGCTCCTGCTCGCAGCCGACGATCATGAGCGCGAAGTACAGGCGCACGCACTCCTCGGGCGTGTCGATCGCGCGCGCGTTCTGCGTCTTGCCGCGAGCGATGCGATGCAGCGTCGCGCGATCGAGCGCCAGCGAGCCCTCGGTCAGGTCGTAGACGCGATCGACCAGGCGGTCGAGCGACGCGCCTCGGCTCAGCGTGCCGATGGCGCGCGAGAGGCGCTCCGCGTCCTGGATGCGCACGCGCTGAGGCTACGCCAGCCCTCCGTCGCGTGGCGTCTCATACGTGGGACATCTCGCCGGCGCGATGACCGGCGCGATCGTGCGCCGCACGCTGCCGCCGTGACTTCGTCGAGGGCGCTCGCCGCAGCGCTCGCCGGCCTCGCGATCGGCGCGCTCGTGCAGTACCTCTTCGTCCGCGAGCTCGTCGGACTGAACGTGCTTGCGAGTGTCCTCGGGTTCGCGCTGGTCGCTCTGCCGCTGCGCGCCGGGCCGCTTCGGCGGGCGGATGTCCTGCTGCTCGGTGCTGTCGCCTTCGCCTCGTGCGCCGCGATCCGTGCGGAGGCCGCGGTCACGGCGTTCGACGTCGCTGCGGCAGTGGTCTTCCTGCTCGCCTGGCTCGTCCCCGTTCCCGCGCTCCCCAGCGCGCTCGTCTCCCGCGCGGTGCCCGCGTACGCGGCAGCGGTGTCCGAGGCACGTGGACGGCTTCCGACGTCTGAGCGCCCGCTGCGCTACGTGGCCGGCGCGGCGCTCGCGATCCCGTTCCTCGTCATCTTCACGCTGCTATTCGCGTCGGCCGACGCGGTGTTCGATCGCTCGCTCCGGGATCTGCGCGAGCTCGCGTGGCTGCGCGAGCTGACGCGCGACCTCGGCGCGCGAGCGCTCGTGATGCTCGCGGCGGCCTGGTGCGCGACAGGGCTGCTCTCGCGTGCGGCGGAACCGAGCGCGATGCGGAGCGGATGGCGCGACGTACGTGCACGCGTGACCGGAGAGACCGCGGTCGCGATGCTGATCGCGATCGATGTGCTCTTCGTCGTCTTCGTGGCCCTCCAGATCGCGTACCTGTTCGGCGGCCGCGACACCGTCGAAGCGGTCGGCGTCACGTACAGCTCTTATGCGAGGCGCGGCTTCTTCGAGCTCGTCGGCGCCGCGACGCTCGTGGGCGTGCTGCTGTTCGCGCTCAGCGTCTACGCCGCGCGCGGCCGCGCGTTCGTCGTCGCCGCACTGGCGCTCCTCGCGCTCACGTCGGTCGTGCTCGCGTCGGCGGCGTATCGGTTGGGCCTGTACCAGCAGGCCTACGGCTGGAGCGAGCTGCGTCTCTACGCGAACGCGCTCATCGCCCTGCTCGCTATCGCCCTCGTGCTGCTCGGCGCTGGCGTGCTCGCGCGGCGCATCGATCGCGTCCCCCTGCAGTTGCTCGTCGCGGCCGCGGCCGTCGCGCTCGCCGTGAATGCGATCGGCCCGGCGCGCACCGTCGCGGCGGCGAACCTCGATCGCTTCATCGACCCGAGCGGTCTGCCGAACGACGCCCATCGCGGTCTCGATGTCTGGTACCTCGTCGCGCTCGGCGACGCCGCCGTGCCCGCGATCTACGAGCGGCTTCCGGCGCTTCCGCCGTTCTTCCGCGAGCAGGTCGTCGCCGCGCTCGACCGGGCACCACGTCTCACGCCGGAGCTCGGGCGCGGGTGGCAGAGCTGGAACTGGGATCGCACGCGAGCGGCCGAAGCGCTCGCCGGGCTTTAACGCCCGGGGCAATCCGGCCAGGGCTGGCCGGCGAGCCCGCTTGCGCAGCGCTGCGCACGCAGATCCGGGAGCCCGGGACGGCCAGCGATGTTCAACTCCGGCGTCGAGTCACGTGCCATACGGTCCACGCGCGGATCGAACGGCCTGACCGACGGCACCGGGGAGGGGGAAGACGCTCCCGCGGCAGCCTGCCCGCCGTCCGTCGCGGCAACGAGTGCGATAGCGAAGAGGACGACGAGCGCGCGCACCTCTCTTCAACGCGTCCCTCGCGTATCGGTTCCGCGCCGCTCCTCGCCGCGGGTCACGCGCGACAATCTCCGCATGCTCATCAACGGGCGCGAGGTCGCGGTCACGAATCCGGACAAGGTCTACTTCCCGAAGGACGGCATCACCAAGGGTGACCTCGTCCAGTACTACGTCGATGTCGCGCCGATGACGCTGAACCACGTCGCGCGCCGCCCGATGCAGATGAAGCGCCACCCGAACGGCGTCGACGGCGACTTCTTCTACCAGAAGCGCATCCCGAACCCGCACCCCGACTGGCTCGAGACGATCCACATCCAGTACCCGAGCGGGAACGAGGTGGACTTTCCGGTGGTCACCGATGCCGCGGGACTCGCATGGATCGCGAACCTGGGCTGCATCGAGATGCATACCTGGCACTCGCGCGTGCCCGAGTACTGGAAGCCGGACTACATGCTCCTCGACCTCGATCCTCGCGAGTCGGGCGACACCTGGGAGGGCGTTCGCGAGATCGCCATGGTCGTGAAGGCGGTGCTCGATGAGCTGAAGCTGCCGTCGTACCCGAAGACTTCCGGCTCCACCGGGATACACATCCTCACGCCGATCGTCCCCGAGCTCCCGTTCCCCGAGGTGCGCCGTCTCGCGAAGGCGATCGCGAACGTCGTCGCCGAGCGCATCCCGAAGGCGACGACGACCTGGGTGGTGAAGGATCGCACCGGAGTATTCGTCGATTACGGGCAGAACGCGTTCGACCGCACCATCGCATCCGCGTACTCGATCCGTCCGGTGCCCGAGGCGCGCGCGTCGACCCCGCTGCTCTGGGACGAGGTGCCCGATGTCGACCACAACGACTTCACGCTGCGCACCATGCGCGACCGCATCGCGAAGGTCGGCGACCTCACCGCGGACATCTGGTCGAAGCCGGTGTCGCTCATGCCGCTCTTCGAGACGCTGAAGCTCAAGGATCCGGTCGTCGATGATCGCGTGCTCGTGAAGCCGAGCCGGGTGAAGCAGGAGTGGACGGAGGAAGAGAAGAAGGCCTGGCGCGAGCGCGCGAAAGCGACGGGCTGGAACCGCGGCAAGAGCCGCTGGCCGCCGAAGGCCGACTAGCGGTCGCGGACCTTCACGGTCGCCGGCTCCTTCGGTTCATCGCCGTCGAGCGGTACGGCGCCCTTGCTGTCCCAGAACGCGACGGAGATCACGAGCACTCCCGCGACGGTCGTCGCGACGCTCGCGATGGCGACATCCATCCCGCGAGCGTGCTCCGCGGCGAGGCCCCGCACCAGCCCCGAACGTCATCCCCCGGTCTCAGTTGCGCAGCAGCTCCTCGAGCGACGGGTCGCCGGCGCGCCGGGCGACGTCGAGCTGCGCCCAGGTGCACTGCTTCGGCTCCTTGTCGGGGCGGAAGCGCATGAAGCGGGTGCCGTGGCGGAACCGCTCGCCCTCGAGCTTGTCGAAGCGGACCTCGCATACGAGCTCGGGCCGCACCTCGTGCCAGGGGAGATCCTTCCCGCCAGACCAGCGCGACCCGGCACCCGGGACGCGGCCCATCGTCGCCATCTCGGCGAACTGCTTCGCGAACGTGCCTTCATCCTCCACCATCGGCGGGAGGATGTTCTGCAGCTCCTTCTCGAGCGCGACCGGGATGCCGGAGGTGTGGCCGACGAAGTCGAGGACGCCGTCGTCGCGATAAAGACCGAGGAGCAGGGTGGCAATCCTCTTCCCGCTCGTGCGATATCCCACGACGACGCAGTCGATCGTCCGGTGGTTCTTGACCTTCTGGACCGCCTCGCGCGAGCCGGGCATGTACGCGAGGTCGGTCCGCTTCGCGACGATGCCGTCGAGGCCGAGCACCTCGAGGCGCTGTAGCCACATCTTCGCCTTGTCGACGTCGCGCGTGATCTCGGAGAGCTGGAAGCCCTTCACGTTCTGCTCGAGGAAGGCACGCCGCTCGACGAGCGGACGTTTGTGGATCGGCTCGCCGTCCCAGAGGAGCACGTCGAACGCGATGAACATCGCGGGGAACTCACCTGAGAGCTTCTTGATGCGCGACTCCGCTGGATGCAGGCGCATCTGCATGAGGTCGAACTCGAGACGGCCCGCCTGCTGGATGACGATCTCGCCGTCGAGCGCCGAATGTGGCGGCATGCGCTCCCCCTGTGGGCGCAGCTCTGGGAAGTAGCGGAGCAGCGGGCGGCCGTTGCGGCTCCAGAGGCCGAGCTCACCGCCGTCGTTCTCTAACACGCCGCGGAAGCCGTCCCACTTCGGCTCGTACCAGACGTTCGGACCGCTCGGCATCCTCTCGACGAGCAGCGCCTCCTGTGGCGGGAAGGGAACGTTCGGGCCCGCGGGCGAGACGATCTCGTCAGCCGAGAGCCGCCCTGCGGATGGGTAGCGCTTTGTGGGTGGTCGCGCGCTCATCGTCCGAGACTAGAACGAGGTCCAAACACCACGCGCCGTGATCAGCGGCGCATGGTGAAGGACCTCGTTCAGAACAGTGCGGGTGGCTGTGCGGCGCTGGGTCGCTGCGCTACTTGGTCTTCTTCGCCAGGACCGAGTCCTTCGCCTGCTTGGCGATGCGGAACTTCAGCACGCGCTTCGCCGGGATCGAGATCGCCTCACCGGTCGCCGGATTGCGGCCCATGCGGGCTTTCCGATCGACCACGACGAGCTTGCCGACGCCTGGGAACGTGAAACCATTTCTGGCTTCCTTGTACGCGAGGGCTGCAAGCTCGTCCAACACGAGCGCCACCTGCTTCTTGGGTAGCTCGGTCTTCTCCGACAACCGGTTGAGCGTCTCAGACTTCGAGATCCCCGCCACTTCGTCCTCCAATACAGCCTCTAGGGCCATGATCACGCGGTTCGCGGGGCATTCTCACACAACATCTCAAAGAATGCGGGCAATATCAGGGCATGACGCTTGTCGTGACCGATGAACCCCCCGACCGCCCCGCCTGGGTGGGCGAGACCTTACGCCTCGTCTTTGAGGCGACTGGGCGAGGGCGCGAGCGACTCCTTGAACGCGTCGCTCGCATGTCCGACGCCGAGCTCGTAGCCGGAACGGACGATGACTGGGGCGCCGGACAGATCGCTGTTCACCTTCTGTTGATAGAGCGCGGTGTCGCCTTGATCGCGCTGCGTCTGGCGAAAGGCGAGGCCGCCGGCCGGACCGGCCAGCCCCGGCCCACCGCGTCCGCGGTGACGCGGGACGGGATCGCGACCCTCGCCCAGAAGGCGGCGGACACGGTCCGTCAGGTCCAGGCCCAGTTCCCGCCGGAGCCGGACGCCGCGGCGTCAGCGCGTCACCCGTACTACGGTGAGCTCAATACCTTCGGCTGGCTGCTGACGCTGCCGAACCACTACTCGGCTCACCTCGAGGCCCTCGAGCGGGGCACGAAGACCGCCCTGTAGCGGCATACTCGCCGCGCACATCCGTCAGCGGGGAGGACGACGTCATGGCTACCGATACGACCGCCGCCCTCGAGACCTTCGCCCAGGAGGACCGGTCCTTCCCGCCGCCGCCGGCCTTCGCGGCGCAGGCGAACGTCAAGGACAAGGCCATCTACGACCGTGCGGCGAAGGACCTGGAGGGGTTCTGGGCGGAGCATGCGAGGACCCTCACCTGGCGGAAGCCGTTCACCAAGGTCCTCGAGTGGGAGGCGCCGTACGCGAAATGGTTCGTCGGCGGCGAGCTCAACATCTCGGAGAACTGCCTCGACCGGCATGTGAAGGCGGGGAAGGGCACCAAGGTCGCCTACCACTGGGAAGGCGAGCCCGGCGACACCCGGACGATCACCTACCAGGACCTCCTCGATGAGACGCAGCGCGCCGCGAACGCGCTGAAGGCGCTCGGGGTGAAGAAGGGCGACCGCGTCGCCATCTACATGCCGATGATCCCCGAGCTCCCGGCGACGATGCTCGCCTGCGCCCGCATCGGTGCGCCGTTCACCGTCGTCTTCGGCGGGTTCTCAGCCGAGGCGCTCGCTGGCCGCATCAACGACTCGGAGGCGAAGGTCCTCGTCACCGCCGACGGCGGCTACCGCAAGGGCGGGATCGTGCCGTTGAAGAAGAACGCCGATGACGCGATCGCCCAGACGAAGACCATCGAGAAGGTCCTCGTCGTCCAGCGCACGAAGCAGCAGGTGCCCTGGACGCAGGAGCGCGACGTGTGGTGGCACGACCTCGTCGCGAACCAGAAGCCCGATTGCCCCGCGGAGTCGCTCGACTCCGAGCACATGCTCTACCTGCTCTACACCTCGGGCACGACGGCCAAGCCGAAGGGCATCGTCCACACGACCGCCGGATACCTCACCGGCGTCGCGACGACGCACAAGCTCATCTTCGACATCAAAGACGACGACACGTACTGGTGCGCCGCGGATATCGGTTGGGTCACGGGGCACTCCTACATCGTGTTCGGCCCGCTCGCGAACGGCGCGACGGGGGTGATGTACGAGGGCACACCCGACTTCCCGGACAAGGATCGGTGGTGGTCGATCATCGAGAAGTACAAGATCTCGATCCTCTACTGCGCACCGACCGCGATCCGCACGTTCATGAAGTGGGGCGCGGAGTTCGTGAAGAAGCACGACATGAGCTCGCTGCGCCTTCTCGGCTCGGTCGGCGAGCCGATCAACCCCGAGGCATGGCTCTGGTACCACGAGACGATCGGTGGCGGCCGCTGCCCGATCGTGGACACGTGGTGGATGACCGAGACGGGGATGATCCTCATCACGCCGCTGCCGGGGATCACGACGACAAAGCCTGGTAGCGCGACGTTCCCGTTCCCCGGCGTCGGTGCCGACGTGGTGGACGAGGACGGCAAGAGCGTCCCGTTCGGCGGCGCGGGCTACCTCGTCATCACGAAGCCCTGGCCAGCGATGCTCCGCGGCATCTACAAGGACGACAAGCGCTACCGCGAGACGTACTGGAGCCGCTTCAAGGACAAGTACTTCGCGGGTGACGGCGCGCGCCGCGACAAGGACGGCTACTTCTGGCTCATGGGCCGCGTCGACGACGTCATGAAGATCTCGGGCCACCGCATCTCCACGACCGAGGTCGAGTCGGCGCTCGTTTCGCATCCCAAGGTGGCCGAGGCGGCGGTCATCGGCCGCGAGGATCCGGTCACGGGACAGGCGATCTTCGCATTCGTCACCCTGCGCGGCGGCAACGACGGCGGCGAGGGCCTCTCGAAGGAGCTGCGCGAACACGTGGTGAAGGGCATCGGCTCGATCGCCCGGCCGAAGACGATCATGTTCACGCCCGAGCTTCCGAAGACGCGCTCGGGCAAGATCATGCGTCGCTTGCTCCGCGACATAGCGAACGGCCAGCCGCTCGGCGATACGACGACGCTCGCGGACTCCACGGTCGTCGAGTCGATCCGGACCGCTTCCGCATCAGGAAAAGACGACTAGCCAAGCGAGCGACCGGAACTTCTGCTCTATAACTACGCGCTAATCAGGCGCGGGATGCGCGCGGGAGGTGGTCGCGACAGAGCACTGTCCGTGATCGCGCAGCTCTTTCATCAGCCTTAACGCGAGAGGAGGAGCAGTTGGCAACACGCACTGCCGCGGCCGCGGCGACGACGAGGCCCACGTACGGTCTGCCGTTCGTCATCACCGCCGCGTCCGCCGGCACGATCATCGAGTGGTACGACTTCTATCTCTACGCGACGCTGGCGCCGTTCTTCGCACCACTCTTCTTCCCGAGCGACAACCCGACGGCATCGCTGCTGTCCTCGTTCGCGACTTACGCCGCCGGCTTCCTGGTGCGGCCGTTCGGCGCGGTCGTGTTCGGAGCGCTCGGGGACATCATCGGGCGCAAGTACACGTTCCTCGTCACGATCAGCGCGATGGGCATCTCTACGCTGCTCATCGGCTTCCTTCCGACCTATGCGCAGATCGGTGTCACGGCCGCGGTGCTCCTTGTCCTGCTGCGGCTCATCCAGGGCCTCGCTCTGGGCGGTGAGTACGGCGGCGCGGCGATCTACGTCGCGGAGCACGCGCCGGACAACAAGCGCGGTCTGTACACCGCGTGGATCCAAACGACCGCGACGGTCGGGTTCTTCTTCGCGTTGCTGATCATCCTGTTCTTCCGTCAGAGCATGAGCGCCGACGCATTCAGCAAGGGCCCGACGATCCTCTTCGGCGATGCGCTTCCGGGTGGGTGGCGCTACCCGTTCTGGATCTCCGCGATCCTCGTGGCCATCGCGATCTACATCCGGATCCGTCTACGCGAGACACCGCTCTTCGCGCGCCTCAAGGACGCGGGACAGCACGTCCGCAACACCGGGAGCTGGGCCAAGGAGAGCTTCGGGGGCCGCAAGGTCGGCACGATCGCCCTCGTGCTCCTCGGCCTCACCGCGGGACAGGGCGTCGTCTGGTACCAGGGCCAGTTCCAGGCGAACTTCTTCATGACGACGTACCTCAAGATCCCGTATCAGCAGTCCTACACGATCATGCTCTGGGCGGTCGCGCTCGGGACGCCCTTCTTCCTCGTGTTCGGATGGCTTTCTGACAAGATCGGCCGCAAGGTGATCATCCTGGCGGGCTGCCTTATCGCGGCCATCACCTACCTGCCCATCTACCACGCGATGACGGGAGCCGCGAACGTGACGCGGGACGCGACCGGACTCATCACCGGCGCGAATCCCAACATTCCGCTGCTCGTGTTGCTCGTGTGGATCCAGGTCATCTACGTGACGATGGTGTACGGACCGATCGCGGCCTTCCTCGTGGAGTATTTCCGCGCGAAGGTCCGCTACACGTCGCTCTCGATCCCGTACCACTTCGGGAACGGCTGGTTCGGCGGTCTCCTGCCGCTGCTGTTCACGGGTCTCGTCGGAGCGACGTACCCGGAGGGCAGCAAATCGTTCGTGCCCTTCCTGAAGAACTTCATGGGTCTGCCCATCGATTCGAGCATCAGCCTGCGTCAGTTCAACACCACGAACGATCCCAACGGCAACATCTACCTCGGGCTCGCGTACGTGATGATCGTCGCGATCATGACGGTGGTCATCGGCACGCTCTTCCTGCGTGAGCCGAGAGGCGTGAAGATCTGGCATGAGGTCGGTGGCGAAGAGCCCGGCATCGTGACCGAGGCGACACCCGCCGACTAGTCCATCGCATCGCGACGCATGACGAACGGGAGGCGAAAGCCTCCCGTTCTCATTTCTCGGAGCGGTCCATGAGGCGCTTCTGCCGCTCGTACAGTGCCTCGCTCTCGTTCAGGCCGGTCCGCGCGTTCCACGCCTCCCAGCCTTCCCAGCCCGCGCTCCAGATCATGTAGCAGACGACGAAGCTGGCGCCCAAGGCGCACATGGCTGACGCGAGGAGGAGAAGTGCGCTGCCTGGGCTCGGCTCGAGCGGCATGCTCGGAGCCTACTCGCCTCTACTCCAGGTAGCGCTCGAACGTGATCCAGCGCAGGGCGATGACGAGCGCCACACCGGCCATCGCGAGCAGGACCGCCGCGAGGACGTACGTACGCGTCTGACCCGTCGCGAGCGCGAGGCTGCCGACCGTGACGATGAGCACGGGGACGAACATCACGCCGTTGAGGTTGTTCGCGGATCGGAAGTCGCGGGCGAGGAGCGTGAGGACGAGGGAGAACGCGATCGAACACGCGATCGCGGCGAGGAACGGCGCGAGGAGCGCGGGCACGATCTCCAGGCCTCCGATCCCGAGCACCACGAGGAGCGTGAGTACTGCCGCGACATACGGCACGCCGACGAGCGCCGTGACCGTGAGCACCATGAGGAGCTTCGCCGCGAGGATCTCAGCGACGGTCACCGGCATCGCGATGAGGAGTTCGAGAGTCCGCCGTTCGCGCTCCGCGACGATGGCATAGGTCGTCGTGAGCGTCGGCAGCATCATCCCTCCGATCACGAAGAGGACCGGATAGATGAGCTGCAGGGCCAGCTGGTTCGAGTCGCTCAGGTCGATCCCCGGGAAGGAGTTCGTCGGGAGCGCGCGACCACCCGCGAAGCGGAGCTGCAGGAGGATCTGGATCGGCGCGAGGAACAGGATGAGGAAGGGGAGCAGCCCCGCAGTGAGCAATGCGGTGCGGTTGCGTCCGACCTGGCGGAACTCTTTCCAGACGAGCGGCCGGATCGCGCTCCACCTCATCGGCGCACCGCCTCGAGGAAGAGATCCTCCAGCGTCGCTGTGAGCGGAGTGCACTCGTAGACCGCGATGCCCTCGCTCAGCAGTCCGCGCAGGAGCTCCGGCGCGTCGCGCTGCGGGTCGATCGGGACGATGACCGCGCCGTCCTCGATGACCGCGTCAAGTCCGCGCGCGCGCAGAGCAGCTGCGAGCGCATCGGGGCCCTGGCGTGCCGCCAGCTTCGCGCGTGGCTTGTGCCGCCGTCGGAGTGACGCGAGCTTTTCGTGCAGGAGGACCACGCCCTTCCGCAGGATCACCACGTCGTCGCAAAGCTGTTCGGCCTCGGTCAGGTTGTGGGTGCAGAGAAGCGTCGTGCGACCGCGCATCGCGCTCGCGAGGTAGTCGCGGACCTCGTTCTGGGCGACGGGATCGAGACCGACCGTCGGCTCGTCGAGCAGAAGGAGATCTGGCTCCGAGAGGAGCGCCGCCGCGAGCACGACGCGCCGCTGGAATCCGCCGGAGAGCTGCGAGAGTCGCTTGTCGCGATGCTCGGTCAGCCCGAAGTCGGCGAGCGCCTTCTCCACGTCACCTCGTCGGTACAGACGACGCGAGAGCTCGAGGTACTCCCACGTCGTGAAGTCCGAGTACATGCCGGCGTTCTGCGGCACGACCGCCGTGCGCTGCCGGGCTTCGGCGTAACCCTTTCCACCCACCGGCGTCCCGAGAAGCGAGACCCAGCCGGTCGTCGGGGCAAGCGCAGCCTCGAGGAGGCGGATCGACGTCGTCTTTCCCGATCCGTTCGGTCCGAGGAGACACGCCCGTGCTCCGACCGGGATCGACCAGCTCACCTCACTGAGCGCGAGCGTGCCGTTGCGATAGCGCTTCGACGTTTCTTCGAACGCGATCGCGGGCGTGGCCGACATCCGCGACAGCCTATGTCGCGCGGCTGACGGACGCCGCCGCGCTGCTCACATAGGCTGCGGCCGTGATCGAACGCATCCGCGCGCTCGGCCCGGCGCTGCCGGTGCTCGCGACGATCCAGTTCGTGTCGCAGCTCGGCATCGCGATCATGCTCCCGCTCCTGCCGCTGTACGGCCTCGCGCTCGGCGCGACGCCCCTGCAGCTCGGCCTCATGCAGAGCGCGTTCTCGGTGACGAACGCGGTGGCGCAGCTCGGGTCGGGCGTCCTGCTGGATCGTTACGGCCCGCGTCGCTTCGTGAGCGCGGGCACCGCGATGTACGCCGCGGCGAATGTGCTCATCGCCGGCGCGCAAAGCGCCGCCGCGCTCGTCGCGTTCCGCGGCCTCGCCGGCGTCGGCGGAGGGGTCAATCTCGTCGCGTCGCAGCTCTACATCTCGAGCGTCGCGGAGCGCGCGCGGCTCGCTTTCTTCAACAGCGTGCTATCGGCGGCGCGGTCCGCGGGAAGCGTCTTCGGCCCCGCGCTCGGCGGACTGCTGGCGTCGAGCGGCGATCTGCGCACGCCGTTCTTCATCGTCGCGGCCACGAGCGGCGTCGCCTTCGTGGCGTCGCTGTTCCTTCCGCGTCCGCAGGCCATCGCGCATCCGACGGCCGCGACCGGCGGGACCGCCGGTCTGCTGAGCCGCACGGTGCTGACGCTGCTCGCCGCGAACCTGCTCCTGCTCATCGGCTTCGGCAGCTGGATCACGACGTACTCGCCGTTCGCGACGGAGCGTCTTGGGTGGAGCACGTTCGATGTCGGGATCATCTTCACGCTGTTCGGCCTCGGCGACATCACGCTCGGGCCGTGGCTCGGTCACCTCGCCGACCGCACCGGCCGCCGGCGCATGGCGGTCCTCGCCTCGATCCCGATCTTCCTCTTCGGCTTCGTCCTCGTGTTCGGACTGCCGAAGCCGTTCTTCTACGCGATCAGCTTCCTCACGGGCGCCGCGCTCACGGCGTTCAACGCGTCCTGGTTCGCGCTCCTGACCGCCGCGATACCCGCCGAGAGACGCGGACGCATCTTCGGGGTCGTCATGGCCGTCGGCCAGAGCGGGACCGTGGCCGGCGCCATCGGCGCGTCGCTCCTGTGGCAGGCCTTCGGAGTGCAGTGGGGGCTCATCGTCGGCTCGTTCGCGGCGCTCGGCGCGGGTCTCGTCCTGCTCGCGCTTCCTAGAGACGCTTCTCCAGCTCGACGTGATCCGGCACAGGCTGGTAGCCCAGCTTGATGTTCACTCCGCGCATCGCCTTGTTCGGCTCGTCGTTGACCGTGCACATCGCGCGCAGTCCCCTGGCCTTCGCGCGCGCGAGCACGTCGACCTTCAGCGCCATCGCGATGCCCTTGCCCCGCTGATCGCGCGCGACGCCCGTCATCCACGTCCAGCCGTCCTTGCCCTGGCGGTCGCCGGTCGTCGTGAACCCGGCGATCTGGTCGCCGGCGTACGCGATGAGGCTTAGATCCTTCAGCATCTGACCGCTCTTCACGGCCATCTCGTAGAAACGTTCGAAGGGCCAGTGCGGTGTCGCCGTCGCGAACGGGATGTCCTCCCACATCGGCGCCTCGGCCTCCCAGAGCTCGCGCCAGAAGCGCTCCTTGCCGGCATCGTCGCGCTCGTCGAGCACCTCGCTGAACGAGCGGATCTTGATGCCGGCCTTCGCGACCTTCTCGAGCGAGTCGCGCCACGGCTTCGGCTCGTACGTGTCGAGCTCGCGGTACGACATGATCCGCCGGCCGATCTCGTTGTACCCGCGCTTCTTCGCGAACTCGAGCGCGAAAGGCTTCGACGCGCTCACGCCTGAAAGGATCCGAGGTACGCCGCGGCGACGCGCCTCGTTCTCGAACGCCTCGAGCATCGCGCCCCCGATGCCCTGGCGGCGATGCTCCTTGCCCACACCGATGCCGACGTTCTGCGAGCCGTCGGGCCGCGGTATGAAACCGGCCTGGATGTTCGCCGACCCCGCGACGCTGCCGTCGGGCCCCACGAGCGTGACCCGTAGCTTCGAGGGGTCCGTGAACATGCTCTCCCAGCGGCGCCACTCCTTGGCGGTCTCCGTCTCCATGGGGTGGCTTTCGGCGTTGCCAGCTTCGACCAGCGGCTCGCGGTCGGCGTCCTCGAAGGGACGGACGCGGTAGCCGGCGGGCAGGCGTGCGTTGATCTCGTCGAGCAGCGTCTGCTCGCCTGTGACGGTCTTGGCCACCCGCAGACGATGCCGACCCGGTTGGGCGGCGTCAATGTCAACTTGGGAGCGCAACGTCGACGGGCGAAAGGACGTATGGGGGTGTAGATGCTCGAGGGCTGGGGAAGGTTCGTCTACCGCCGTCGCTGGCCGGTGCTGCTTGCCTCGATCGCCCTCCTCGGCGTGAGCGCCTACTTCCTGTCAGCGGGTGGGGAGCTGGAGAACCCCGAGACCGTCGGGTCGAGCGAGTCTGGCCGTGCCTCAGCCCTCATCAACAGCCAGCGCCCTTCACCGACGCCCGCGCCCTCCGCCGCCACGCCGCCGCCGGGGACGTCGTTCGTGTTCGTGTTCGAGCACGACACCATGCTCGCGACGGATCCCGCGTACCAGAAGGCGCTGCTCGATGCCATCGCACCGCTGCGGACCGACGCGCGGGTGCAGATCGTCCGCACTTACTACGACGCGCCGCAGCAGAGCGCGACGCTCCTCTCGCGGGACGGCCACAAGACGCTGGTGCAGGTGCAGCTGCGCGACCTGCGGAGCGTCGCGGACCGGTACTACGAAGACCTCCGCGCGTCCGTTCGTTCCGACACGCTGCGCGTGTACGCGACCGGCAACCTCCCCATCAACCACGAGCTGAACGAGACGCTGGACCGCGACCTCGCGCGCGCCGAGGTCGTATCGCTCCCGATCGCGCTCCTTCTCCTCGTGCTCGTATTCGGCACGGTGGTCGGCGCGCTCGTGCCGATCGGCGTCGGAGTCCTCGCGATCGTCGGCGGGCTCGGTGGGGTCTTCCTGCTCTCACGCTTCATCGACGTCTCGCCGTACGCGCTCAACATCGTCACGCTGGTCGGGCTCGCGGCCGCGATCGACTACTCGCTCTTCATCGTCGCTCGCTTCCGCGAAGAGCTCGCGCGCGGTCTCATCGTCCCGGATGCGCTCGCGCGCTCGATGGCCACCGCGGGGCGCGCGGTGATGTTCTCGGGTCTCACCGTCGCGATCAGCCTCTCGGGGATGCTGT
>JBIOUD010000026.1:0-9339 GCA_044866725.1 Candidatus Limnocylindria bacterium
GCCTCGCGCGCATGGCCGAGAGCGCGCGCACGGCGGGGCGTCCTGACGCGGCGAAGGACATCGCGCGCGGCGTGCGCGAGCTCGGCGGCTGCGCTTGACGCGCTTCCACATCATCGGCATCGGCGGCGCGGGCATGTCGGCCGTCGCGCGTGTGCTCATGGGCCGCGGGCATCAGATCACCGGATCGGACACGGGTCGCTGGCCGCTGTCCGAGGCGCTCGCGCGCGACGGCGCCGCCGCGGTGTACGAGTCCTTCGCCGCGGACCACGTGCCCGGCGCGGACATCGTCATCCGCTCGAGCGCGTACAAGGAGGACAACGTCGAGGTGCGCGCGGCGCTCGACCGGGGCATGACCGTCTGGAAGCGCGAGGACGCGTGGCGATTCGTCACGAAGGACCAGCGCGTCGTCGCGATCGCCGGCACGCACGGGAAGTCCACGACCACGGCGATGACCTGGCTCGGGCTGCGCGCGGGCGGCATCGACGCGTCGCTCATCTGCGGCGCCGCGATCCGCGGGCTCGGCACGAACGCCCACGCCGGGAAGTCCGACATATTCGTGATCGAGGCGGACGAGTACGACAACACGTTCCTCGCGCTCCATCCGGAGGTCGCCGTTGTGACGACGCTCGACCACGATCACGTCGACATGTTCCCGACGCGCGAGTCGTATCGCGACGCATTCCGCGCGTTCGTGAAGGGCACCCGCGCGGGCGGCCTCCTGATCGCGTCGGGGGACGATCCCGGCGCGCGCGAGCTCGCCGAATGGGCACGCGCGCGGCACAGCCTTCGCGTGACCACGTACGGGAGCGGCGAAGACGTCGACGAGCAGCTCGTCGAGCATGGCAACCGCGTGTACGCCCTGAACGGCCGGGTGTTCTCGCTCTCGGTGCCGGGGATGCACAACGCGCGAAACGCGTCGGCCGCGATCCTCGTGGCCGATCGCTTCGCGGCCCCCTTCCCCGATGTCATGACGCGCGGCCTCGCGCCGTTCGAGGGTGTCGAGCGACGGCTCGAGCTTCTCGGCGCGGCGGGGGCGATCAAGGTCGTCGACGACTACGCGCACCATCCGACGGAGATCGCCGCGGGCCTCGACGCGTTCGGCGACGGCGCGGTGGTCGTCTTCCAGCCGCACACGCCGAGTCGCCTCGCGGCGTTCTTCGACGAGTTCGTCGCCGTCCTGCGGCGGCCTCGCGCGGTCGTCATCGTCGAGACGTTCCGCTCCGCTCGCGAGCAGGCCGACCCGCATGGCCGCGCGCGTGCACTCGCCGAAGCTGTGGGCGGACGCTACGCACGGGACGGCGAGACCGCGGCGCACTTGGCCGCCGAGCTCGCGCGCCCGGGCGATGCGGTGCTCGTCATGGGGGCGGGGGACGTTCGACCCGTCGGCGAGCGAGTTCTGGAATTGCTGCGGACGCCCGTATGAAGGCACAGGCGTTCGGCGCGCGCGGCGAGGCGCTCGCGAAGCACACGAGCCTGCACATCGGCGGGCCTGCGCAGTTCTACGTGCGCGTCACGACCGAGCGCGACCTCGTCGAGGCGGTCCGCGTCGCGCGCGAGAACGAGCTCGAGGTGTTCCTCCTCGGTGCGGGCACGAACCTCCTCGTCGCGGATGAGGGGATCAAGGGCGTCGTCATCCACAACGACTGGTCCGAGACGAGCGTCGACGGCACGACGATCACGGCGTCGTCCGGCACGCCCATGGCCAGCGTCGCCGCCGTCGCCGCGCGGAACGGCATCGCGGGGATGGAGTGGATGGCGACGGTGCCGGGGACGGTCGGCGGCGCCGTGCACGGCAACGCCGGCGCCTACGGTAAGGAGACGAAGGACGACCTCATCGACGCCGAGCTCATGGACCTCAACGGGCACAGCTGGATCGCGCCCTGCGCTGAGCTGGCGTTCGCGTATCGAAAGTCGGCCCTGCAGGGCACGCCGACGATCGTCCTGCGCGCGCGCTTCCGCGGCACCGCGGGCGAGCGGGCCGAGGTCGTGAAGCGGATCAAGGAGATCGCGAACGACCGCATCGCAAAGCAGCCGCTCGCCCAGCCGAACACCGGGTCGATCTTCCGCAACCCGCCGGGCGATCACGCCGGCCGGCTCATCGAGGCCGCCGGACTGAAAGGGCTGACCGAAGGCGGCGCGATGGTGAGCACGAAGCACGCGAATTTCATCGTGAACATCGGTGACGCCTCGGCCGTCGACGTGAAGACGCTCATCGAGCGTTGCCAGCGAGAGGTGAAGGAGAAGTTCGGCGTCGACCTCGTGCCCGAGGTGGAGATGGTCGGCGAATGGTGAAGAAGATCCGCGTCGGTGTGCTCACGGGCGGCGCGTCAGCGGAGCGGGACATCTCGCTCGCAGCGGGCGCGCAGATCCAGCGCTCGCTCCCCAAGGACAAGTACGAGATCGTGCTGCTCGATCCGCTCGCGTTCATGGTGAAGAATCCCGCGCTCACCGATCAGCAGCGCGCGCAGGCGCAGGAGCTGCTGCGGGGCGGTGGTCACGTCGTCAGCGGGCGGCCCCTGCCAATTGGCCTCGAGGAGGAGATCGAGACGGCGTCGAAGGCGCTCGTGCCTGCGACGAATGCGATCACCGGCTCGAGCGAACCCATCGACGTGGTGTTCATCTCGCTGTACGGCACGTGGGGAGAAGATGGCCGGATGCAGGGTCTCCTCGATACGCTCGGCATCCCGTACACCGGCTCGGGTGTTCTCGCGTCTGCCCTCGCGATGGACAAGGTCATGGCGAAGACTGTGCTGAAGGCGAACGGACTGGATGTGCCCAGGGGCGAGGTCGTGCGGACCGCGAGCGGTTCCGACCTCGAACGCGCGCGCGGTGTCGGGCTCCCGGCGTTCGTGAAGCCGGTCGCAAGCGGATCGAGCGTCGGAGCGTCGATCGTCCGCCGCGGCGAGGATCTCGGGCCCGCGATCGAGGGGGCCCTCAGGTTCGACGAGCGTGCTCTCGTCGAGGAGTACCTCAAGGGAACGGAGTTGACGGTCGCGGTGATCGGCAATGACGACCTCACCCCGCTGCCGGTCATCGAGATCGTGCCGAAGCGCGAGTTCTTCGATTACCACGCGAAGTACGACGCCGGCGAGAGCGACGAGATCTGCCCCGCGCGCATCCCCGAGGATGTCGCGAAGCGCGCGCAGGATCTCGCCGTCCGAGCGCACCGAGCGCTCGAGTGCCGCGGCATGTCGCGCACCGACTTCGTGTGGGCGGGTGACCGCATGGTCGCGCTCGAGGTGAACACCATCCCCGGCATGACCGCGAACAGCCTCCTCCCGCGAGCCGCGAAGGCCGCGGGCATCCCCTTCGGCGATCTCCTCACGCGGCTCATCGACTGGGCCCTCGAGGACGCACAGCGGCGGCGACGCTGAGCGCGCGCTCGTCTCGCTCGCGCGCTCGCACGAGCGGCGCGACGCGTCCTTCGCGTCGCACGACGACGCGGGTTCGCGTCGCGGACCCCGGGCGCCTCGTGGCCGGCGCGGTCGCGGTCGCCTGCGCGGTCGCCCTGCTCTGGATCTCGCTGGACACGGTGCCCGCGATCGCGCACGTCGACGTCGTCGGTGCACGGCATGTCCGCGTCGGTCAGGCGGTCGCGCAGAGCGGCCTTCTGGACCTGCCGTCGTTCAGCGCGAGCGCCTCGCAGGCGCGCGCCCGGCTGCGCACGCTCCCCGCAGTACAGGACGCGCACGTCGAGCTCCTGTTGCCCGCGTCGGCGCGCATCACCCTGGTCGAGCGGGAGGCGATCGGCCGGTGGGTGGCGTCCGACGGCCTGGAGTGGTTCGTCGACGCCGAGGGATTCATCTTCCCGTCGAACGACGCGACGGCGGCGCCGTCGCTGCGTGTGACGGACGAGCGACCGCCCAAGAGTGCTGGGGAGCGCCTCGACCCCGCGCTCGTTCAGATGGCGCTGCGCCTCGCGGCGATCGCGCCCGGCGAGCTTCGCGCCGACGCGAGCTCGCCGCGCACGGTGATGACCGCGACGGCGTCGGGGCTCGTGCTGCGCTTCGGATCGGGTTGGGAGATCCGTTTCGGCGGACCCGAATCCTTCGACGACAAGCTCGCGCTCGCGAAGCGCTACCTGCGGGACAACCCGAATCGCCGCCTAGACTACGTCGACGTGCGAAGCCCGGACCGAATTGTCGTAAGTCCGCAGTGAGGGCGCGTGGGGGTCTCAAAACCGTTCGCTCGTCTCTGAGATAGGTGTTTCTCCCGCTCCTCGGGCTCATCGCAGGCGTGCTCCTCGGCCTCGCGCTCCGCTTCAACCTTCCGATCGAGTGGGCGCGCTACACGGCGGTCGGCATCCTCGCGGCGCTCGACTCGCTGCTCGGTGCATACCGTGCGGAGCTCGAGGGTCACTTCGACACACGCATCTTCCTCTCGGGCTTCTACACGAACTTCCTGCTCGCGGCGGGGCTGACCTTCCTCGGCGACCGGCTGGGCATCGACCTCTACCTCGTCGCGCTCTTCGCATTTGGGTGGCGGATATTCCAGAATGTGGCAGTTATCCGCAGGCACTTCCTCTAATGCGGGCGCGGGTGGGGAACGGGAGAGACCGGGTCATAGGAGTCGTCTTTGGCTGAGCAGACCGTGCTCGTCGCGATCGACATCGGCACGACGAAGGTCTGCGTCCTCATCGGCGAGGTGGGCGCTCGCACCGGCAGCGTCGACGTCATCGGCATCGGCCAGTCCCCCTCCGACGGTCTGCGGAAGGGCGTCGTCGTCGACATCGATCGGACCGTCCAGTCGGTCGCCTCCGCGGTCGATGCGGCGGAGCGCCTCTCCGGACTCAAGGTCCGCTCGGCGTTCGTCGGGATAAGCGGCAGTCACATCGGCTCGCAGAACTCGCGCGGCATGGTCGCGGTCTCGAGCCGCCAGCACGATATCCAGCGCGAGGACACCATCCGCGCGATCGAGAACGCCCGCGCGGTCTCCATCCCGAACACGCGCGAGATCCTCCATGTCATCCCGCGGGGGTACGTCGTCGATCAGAACGCCGGCGTCCGGGACCCGATCGGCATGAGCGCCGTCCGGCTCGAGGTCGAGACCCACATCGTCACCGCCTCCACGACGAGCGTGCAGAACCTCTCGAAGTGCGTGCAGCGCGCGGGGATCGAGATCGATGAGCTCGTCCTCGCGCCCCTCGCGACCGCCGAGGCGCTCCTGCGCGAGGAGGACCGCGAGCTCGGTGTCGCGCTCCTGGACATCGGCGGCGACACGACCGACGTCGCGGTCTTTCAGGACGGCTCGATCAGCCACTGCGCGACGATCCCGATGGGCGCGCGAAGCGTCACGAGCGACCTCGGCCTCGTCCTGCGCGTGACGCCGGAGGTCGCGGAGACGCTCAAGCTGAAGCAGGGCACCGCGACGCCGCTCGACGTCGACCCCGACGAGGTCATCCAGATCACCTCGATCGGGGAGGACCAGCCGCGGCCGGTCACCCGGCGCCACGTGGCGCAGATCATCGAGGCGCGCACGGCCGAGCTCTTCGACCACGTCGCGCGCGAGATCGAGGCCGCGGGCGCGACGAACCGGCTCCAGGCAGGGCTCGCCCTCACAGGCGGCGGCTCGCTCCTCACCGGGCTAGGGAAGGCCGCCCGCGACCAGCTCGGTATGTCGGCCCGTGTCCTCGCGCCGACCGGCCTCGGCGGCCTGACCGACTCGATCTCGACCCCGCCCTATTCGGCCGCGTCGGGACTCCTCATCTGGGGCGCCAATCACTGGACCGCCGACGACGACCGCGCGCCCGCACGCGCAGGCGAGCTCGGCAGCCGCATCGCGAGGATCTTCAGAGGGCTGATGCCCTGAGCCGCGGGCCGCGAGCCTCGGGCGTCAGGCCGCGACCCAGGCGAGCGTCTCGCAGATGATCATGAAGACCTCCGCATCCGGACGCGCGGCCCAGCGCTCCAGATCCGCTGCGATCGCGTCCAGCTCTTGCTCCTGGGCCCAGCCGTGCTCGCGCGCGATGCGGCCGAATCCGTCCAGCTGCGAGCGCAGAAATCGGACGCTCGGACCCAGCGTCTCGGCCTCGCCGCCGCCCCAGGTGACCGCTTGGGACTGTGCATGCGCGAAGCCCGCCTCCAGGAGGAGTTGACGGTGCTTTCGGCCAGCCTGCCCGTCGGTGCCCTGGAGCTGGAAGGCGCGCATCCGCAGCTCGAGGAAACGCTCGAACTCCGGCGTCATTGGCCACCGCACGGTCGTGGCGACGTCCGGGTCCCGGAGTCCGAGGACGCCGCCCGGCCGGAGGATCCGGCGGACCTCCTCTAGGCCGCGCACCGGGTCGGCCAGGTGCATGACGACATGGTGCTCGAGCGCGGCGTCAAAGGAGCCATCGGCGAAAGGCAGCTCGTACGCGTCTGCGCGCTCAAATCGCACGTTCGCCACGCCGCGTTCGCGAGCAAGCGCACGCGCCCGCTCGACGAGCTGCACCTGGAGATCGACCCCGACCGCATCACCGGGCGCCACGACTTCCGCCAGTCCGAGCGTGATCGTCCCTGGTCCGCACCCCACATCGAGGACACGCATGCCCCGATGAAGGTGGCCGAGGAGGAACGCGGCGGTCGACGACGCGGTCCGCTCCTCGAGCTGAGCCTCGAACGAGGGATTCGCTCGCATGATGTAGTCGTGCGGCATCGCGGAAGACTCCCTTTCCTACTCGCCCTTGTCGACCGATGGGTATAGAGTCTCCCCCAACAACAGAAAACTCCACGTTGCGGCCGTCAGGGGAGGGGCAACGGCGTGGAACGACGTGGAGGCTCGCCCATGCCCCTCCGTAGCGACATAGAAAACTTCGCGCTCATAAAGGTCGTCGGCGTCGGCGGCGGCGGATCCAATGCGGTGAACCGGATGATCCGTGCCGAGCTCATGGGCGTCGAGTTCATCGCGGTGAACACCGACGCGCAGGCGCTCCTGATGAGCGACGCACCGCACAAGATCCGCATCGGCGACAAGATCACCAAGGGCCTTGGCGCGGGCGCGGACCCGACCGTCGGCCGCAAGTCGGCTGAAGACGACAGCGAGAAGCTCTACGAGGCGCTGAAGGAAGCGGACATGGTCTTTGTGACCGCCGGCATGGGTGGCGGCACCGGGACCGGCGCTGCCCCGATCATCGCCGAGATCGCGAAGGACATCGGCGCGCTCACCGTCGCGGTCGTCACGAAGCCGTTCTCGTTCGAAGGCAGCAAGCGGAAGCTCCTCGCCGAGCAGGGGATCAACGACCTCGTCGACAAGGTCGACACGCTCATCACGATCCCCAACGACCGGCTCCTCCAGGTCGTCGAGAAGCGCACGACGATGACGGACGCGTTCCGAATCGTCGACGACGTCCTCCGTCAGGGCGTGCAGGGCATCAGCGACCTCATCACCGTCCCGGGCCTCATCAACCTCGACTTCGCGGACGTGAAGACGATCATGACGAACGCCGGCTCGGCGCTGATGGGCCTCGGTAACGGCAGCGGCGAGGCGCGCGCGGCGGATGCTGCGCGTCAGGCGATCATGTCGCCGCTCCTCGAGCAGTCCATCGACGGCGCGCGCGGCGTGCTCTTCACGATCACCGGCGGCCCCGACCTGACGCTCTTCGAAGTGAACGAGGCAGCCGAGATCATCCACGCCGCCGCGGACCCCGAGGCGAACATCATCTTCGGCGCCGTCATCGACGAGCGCATGCAGAACGACGTGAAGATCAGCGTCATCGCGACGGGCTTCGATCAGAACCGTCCGCTGAAGCGCATCGAGCCGATCTACCGCCGGCAGGTCGAGACGCGGCCGGTGGAGCGCATCGAGCGGACCGAGCGTGGCCCGGTGCCGACACAGAGTCAGCCGCTGAACGAGAAGGTCGCAGTCGGTGCGACGCCGACGAAGGCACCAGCGCGCGAAGAGAAAAAGTTCGACCCGGACGATCTGGAGGTACCAAGCTTCCTGCGCCGTAGGTGAGGACAGCGACCGGCCGCTCGTCGGCAGGTCGCGAGGACTGGCACGACCTCTGCACCCCCGCTGTGTGAAACCCACTCAGCGGGGGTGTTTTTGTGATCAATGACAGGGTCGACCGGGCTCCGGTCGGGACCGCGTGGACCGTCTGGCCGATCAACTGGAGCGCCGTGATCGTCGGCGCGCTGTGCGCCATCGTCGCCGCGGTCATCTTCGGTCTCATCGGCACCGCCATCGGCGCGAACGCGACAGCGAACAGCGGCCGCATCACGACGTGGAGTGGCGTTGGCTTCGCGTCGCTCCTCTTCGCGGTCTTCTCGTCGTTCTTCGCGTTCGTCATCGGCGGCTGGGTCGCCGGAAAGGTCGCCGGCATCCGTCGGGCAGAGGACGCGACGCTGCAAGCCGCGCTCGCGTGGGTCGTGGCCGTGTTCATCATGGTCGCCCTCGCGGCGCTCAGTGGCGCGGTCTTCAACGGCTGGTACGCGAGCATCGCGCCGACGCCCGCCGTGCCCGCGGTCCCGGGACAGCCCGCGGATCCGGCCCTTGCGACCGCACTCCGCAACGGTGCGACCGCGGCGGCGGCCGCGCTCCTCATCGGCCTCATGGGCGCTGTCATTGGCGGTTGGTGGGCGAGCGGCGAGCCGATGACGGTCGGCCGCTACCGCATCCGACTCGAGCCGCATCCCGACGTGCGCGAAACGCGCGCGAGCGACCGCACCACTCGGATCTGAAAAGGAGGGCGGACGAAGATGGTCCTCATCCTGCTCTGGCTGCTCGGCGCGCCACTGCTTCTCGTCATCTTGCTGTTCCTTCTCGGCGTCGGCCACTAGGCCGACTAAACGCTAGCCGTATCACCGAGCGCTGACGCGTTGAGCGGAGCGCTTCGATCGTGATACCCCGTCGGGACCGCATCACGCGTCGAAGGCGCGTTACCGTAGGACGCGACAGACCGGGCGACGCCCGGCGATGCGGAGGAGGGGACAGTTGCTCAAGAGACTTGGCGTCTTGTTCGCGGTCATGGCCGCGTTGCTTTCGACTTCGGTCCCTGCGTACGCGATCACGGATGGTGATCTCGACAACGGTGCACACCCGTACGTGGGACTCATGGTCGCGCAGCGCGCGGATAGCCTCCCGCTGTGGCGCTGCAGCGGCACGCTGATCTCACCGACGGTCTTCGTGACCGCGGGTCACTGCACCGAGGCGCCCGCGGCGAAGGCGGTCATCTATTTCACTGATGTCGTCGTGACAGGCACCGGCGGTGCCGCGCCGAACATCTGCACGTCCGGCCGCGTTGGCTACCCGTGCAATGGCGGATCGACCGGCACGACCTACACGCACCCGGACTACGACCCCGACGCGTTCTTCCTGCGTGACATGGGCATTGTCGTCCTCGACGCACCGGCACCTGGGATC
>JBIOUD010000027.1:0-8323 GCA_044866725.1 Candidatus Limnocylindria bacterium
CTCGCGGTGGACTTGACCCGCGACAACGTCCGACCGGATGACCCGTTTGGCATCGTCGCGCAAATTGCTCTTGCGGGACTTGCCTTTAGTGTCGTGAATCTGCTGCTCGGCATCAGCGCGGCGAGTCTGCGGGCACAAATGCCGCTCAGCCGGATCTGGACACTAAGCGTTAGCAATATCCTCACCGGCATCCTCGCCCTCGTTCCACTCGGCTGGCTCATGGGCGAGATCTCGGTCAAGGTTGGGCTGTGGGCCGCGGCGATGTTCATGGTCCCCCTGTATCTGGCGCGCTTCGCATTCAGCAAATACGCGGAGACGCGTGAGCTGTTCTTCGGGACCGTCAGCGCGCTATCGCAGGCGATCGACGCGAAGGACGGGTTCACACGCGGCCACGCGGACCGCGTCTCTCGTATCGCAGGTGCGATCGCCCGCGAGTTTGGGATTGCGGAGCGTCAGATCGAGCAGATCGAGCTCGCCGGACTGCTGCATGACATCGGGACGATCGGGGTCGAGGACCGCATCCTGATGAAACCGCAACGACTCGAGCGCGACGAGCAGGAGCTCATGCGCCGCCATCCGATATACGGGGCATCGATCCTTGAGCCGTCGGCAGCACTCCGGCCGCTCGTGCCGATCGTGCTGCACCATCACGAGAACTACGACGGCTCCGGGTATCCCGAGGGCCTCAAGGGTGACGAGATCCCGCTCGGCTCGCGAATCATCATCGTGGCCGACGCGTATGAGGCGATGACCTCTGACCGTATCTACCGCAAGGCGATAGGTCACGATCGTGCGATGGAACAGCTCAACAAGTACAAGGGCGTTCAATTCGACCCCAAAGTCGTCCGTGCGCTTGAGTCGGTCGTCCAGAAGCGGGGCATGGACGTCTTCGAGATAAGCGAACTTCCGCCAATCACGTACGACACACTTGACGTAGTGCGTCGTCGACTCGCGCGCGAGACACTCGTCCGCGACGCGCATGCTAGCTAGTGGAGTAGCACTGGGGATCGCCGCTGCGATCGCGTTCGGCGGCGACTGGCGACGACTCGGGAACCTCAACCTCCGCTGGTGGCCCCTCCTGATAGTCGCGTCCGCGCTCAGACTCTTCACCTTCTTCGAGCCTCATGCGGATCTCTTCGTGTACGGCGTCGGTCTCTTCGGCATCGGCCTCGTCGCCGCGCTGAACTGGCGCATCCCCGGCGCAGCGCTCATCGCGATCGGCACGTTCTCAAACGTGCTCGTCACCGTGCTGAACCAGGGAATGCCGTACGACCCCGCGATCGCTGAGGCGGTGGGTGCGCTGCCCCCGGATGATGGGCTGCATGTGGTGATGGTGGCCGACGCCCGCGTTCCGTTCCTCGCGGACATCGTGCCGGTCGGCATCGTGCACCGCGTCTTCAGCATCGGCGACCTGCTCCTCGCGTTCGGTGGCTTCCTCATCCCGTTTGTCCTGCTTCAGCCGAAGGCCGAGCCGTCGCGTCACGAGCTCCGCTCGGCGAACTTCGCGTTCTTCTGGCTCGCGCAGGCGATCAGCCGTTTCGGTGATCCGATCACCGGTATCGCGCTCGGTTACGTGACGTATCGCGCGACCGAGTCGGCCTTGTTCACCGCGATCGCCGTCGGCATCAACTTCATTCCCTCCGTCTTCGGGTTCGTCGGCGGTGCCGTGGCCGACGCGCTCGGGCCTCGTCGCGCGATGTTCTGGTGCGACATCTTCCGCGTCGGGATCGTGGGCATGATTCCAGTGCTCCTCACGTTCAACGCACCGCTCGTGGCTATCTTCGCGCTCGCGCTACTCGCGGGTTTCGGCAGCGCGGTCTTCCAGCCCGCGCGCGGCGCGATCATCCCGTCGCTGCTGACGCGGGAGAAGCTCGCGCAGGGCAACTCCCTCGTCTTTGCGACCGACAAGGCCGTGGAGATCGGCGGCACGCTTGCGGCCGGCGCCCTCATCGTGACCGTGGGCGAGGGTGCGTTCTACGTGGATGCGCTCACGTTCGCGTTGTCGGCCGTGCTGCTCGCCCGCGTCGTTGTCGACGAAGAGAAGATCCGGCCGATCACCTGGAGCGCGCTCATGCGTGGCGCCGCGGAAGGAGCACGCTTCATCCGGCGAACAGCGGTGGTGTGGTCGAATACCGTGTTCTCCCTCTTCGCCCAGTTCGCCAACCCTGTGGTCAACACGCTCGCGATCGTCCTGCTCACCCGCAGGTTCGCCGGCGGTGACGCTGAGGCCGGCGCGGTGCTCTTCTCGGGCTCCGAGGCGGCGATCGCCATCGGCGCCGTGCTGGGAAGCGCGATCCTGCCGCGCTACCTCGAAAGAGTGCCGAAGGGCCGCTCATTGCTCATTGGTTTCGGCGCGACCGGAATCGTGATCGTGCTCATCGCGATGTCGATGGACTACACGCTCACGCTCGCGCTCTTTCTCGTGCTCGGCTTCGTCAACGTGCTCTCGTTCGTGCCGACCGTGACAATCCTTCAGGAGGCGACGCCGCAGCCGATGATCGCGCGGGTCTTCGGAGCGCGCATCGCCATCACGAACGCCTCGTGGCTCGCGATCACCGTGCTTGGTGCCTTGGTCGCCGACGCGATCGGCGTCGACGTTTTCCTCGCGATTGCCGGCCTGGTGACCCTCGTGACGGCCCTTGTGGCTGTGTTCGTTCCGGCCATCCGCGACGTGCCCTGACCGAAAGTGCGTCTCGCCCGGCCATGCCCCGGCCGATTTGACATGTACGCTTCGTGGGACACAAACTGGTCTCCACAGCCTCGGAGGGACGCCAGAGAGTGTCCGAGAGCCTTCCGATGGGGGGGAACCGTACAGACATGGCCCAGAGGACCATTCTCGTCGCGGACGACGATGCCGCTATCCGGTCACTTCTCAAGCAGCTCCTTGGCGACGAGGGCTACGCGGTGCTCGAGGCTGCCACGGGGACCGAGGTCGTCGATGGCGTGAAGAACTCGAACCCGGACCTTGTGATCATGGACGTGAAGATGCCGGAGCTCGACGGCATCGAGGCGCTTCAGAAGGTAAAGACGAGCTCCCCGACGACGAGCGTTCTCATCATGACCGCGTTCGGATCGTCGAACCACGCGATCAAGGCGATGGAGCTCGGTGCGTTCGACTACATCACGAAGCCGTTCGAGCTCGACAAGATCTCGCACACGGTGAAGCGAGCCCTCCAATACCAGGACCTGACCGCCGAGGTCGAGGTGCTGCGCGACGAGATCAGCTCGCTCGTCCAAACCGAGCGGATCGTCGGTAACTCGCCGGCGATGCAGGAGGTCTACAAGACCGTCGGCAAGGTCGCGAAGTCCGACGCGACCGTCCTCATCACCGGAGAGAGCGGCACGGGCAAGGAGCTCGTCGCCGAGGCGCTCCACTACAACTCGACTCGTCGCAGCGGGCCGCTCGTGAAGGTCTCGTGCGCCGCACTACCAGAGACGCTCCTCGAGGCCGAGCTCTTCGGTCACGAGAAGGGCTCGTTCACCGGCGCGATGGCGACGCGCAAGGGGCGCTTCGAGCTCGCGGACAAAGGCACGATCTTCCTTGACGAGATCGGCGAGATGAGCCTCGCGACGCAGACGAAGCTCCTCCGCGTTCTCCAGGAGCGGAAGATCGAGCGTGTCGGCTCGGCGATCCCGATCAAAGTGGACATCCGCGTCGTCTGCGCGACGAACAAGGATCTGCAGAAGCAGGTCGAGCAGGGGAAGTTTCGCGATGACCTTTTTTATCGACTGAACGTCATCAACATCCACATGCCTCCGCTGCGGACGCGGAAGGAGGACACGCCCGCGCTCGTCGAGCACTTCCTCGCGAAGCACCGCTACAGCGCGAGCGCGCAGCCCGCGTCGATCAGCGAAGAGGCGCTCGCGCGTCTTGTCGAGTACGACTGGCCCGGGAACGTGCGTGAGCTCGAGAACGTCGTCGAGCGCGCGGTCGTGCTGTCTCGCGGACAGATCATCACCAGCCGCGAGCTACCGTTCGGCGACCACGAGGGTGCCGACCACGACAGTGAGGACAGCGGCGACGAGATCTCCGCGGAGAAATCGTTCTTCAAGAAGTCGGTCGCGCAGTTCGAGAAGGACCTCATCATGAAGGCGCTCCGCGACGCGAGCGGGAACCGCTCGAAGGCAGCGGAAATGCTAGGCATCTACCGGCGACTCTTGTACGCGAAGATCAAGGAGTACGGCCTCGAGGGCTATCCGCCCAAGGGCCGGTGGGAGGTCGCGATGTTCGGTCTGGTGCGCGCCACCTTGCGTGCCTTCGCGGTCGGGCTCGCGATCGGCGTGCTCTTCGCGCCGCGGCCCGGCGCCGAGACGCGGAAGATGCTCAGCGAGCGCTTTGCCGCCGCGGTGAACTCGCTCCTCGAGATCGCCGCGCTCCCGCCCATCCAACCGGAGCGCGCCGCGACGAACGGCCATACCGAGCGCCCGAAGCCGAAGCGCGCCGCAGGAACGGATGCCCGCACGACGCCGTCGAGCTAGCGCGGCGCCCACGTCCCGTCCGTCTCGCGCCGCGCCGGCGTCCGTCGTGCGCATCGTCGAGGCAGGTGGTGAATCGCCGAAGAGTTGGGACGCGGCCGTCATCGCCGCTGTGAACAAGAGTGACGTCCGTCGACCTGTCGGCGTCGAGGTCATGCGGATGTGGGCAACGTGGGACGGCAGCAAGCCGTCCCGCTATCACGTGACCGTGAAGATCGCGTACCGCCAGACCCTCAAGCCAGCCCGCTAATACGCCTGCCTGTGCGCGCAGGTGGCACATCTGTCTCAATCGTTGACATCTCCCCGACTCCCAGCCGAACATCAGCGGCACTCGGCCACGCGGGCAAGGCGTTGAGCCGAGGCGGAAGGGGAGCCCGTGCCGGAAGGCGACAACCGCGACGCGCTCGCTCGCATCCTCATCGCGAATGACGGCGAGGTGCTCTCGCGCCTCCGCCTCTCGGCCGCCGAGGCCGCACGCGTCTGCAACGTCACGCCACGCCAGCTCATCTACTGGACGAAAAAGGGCCTCGTGAAGGCGTCGGCCGAAGGCGATCACGACTACGACGTGTACGCGATGGAGAAGGTCATCCGGATCCGGCAGTCGCTCGCGAAGGGCTACTCGCTGGAGAAAGCCGCCCAGCTCGTCCAGCGCGAGCTCTCGGGCCTCCAAAGTGAGATGAAGCGTCTCGACGACCTCCCCGCGGAGGACCTCGAGGACGAGCTTCGGCGCCGGCTCGAGCGTCTTGAAGAACGTGTCGTCTCCTTGCGTCGCAGCCTCCCGGCCTCGCTCTCGCTCGCGCGCCTCCGCCGCGCCACCGCGGAGCTCGCGCGCATGGAGGAGCAGGGCACCCTCCAGACAGCCGGCGCGACCGGTGACGGCGCGAAGGCGCTCGTCCTCCGACTGGGTCGCGCCGTCGATGAGCTCGAGCTCCTGATCCGCGAGGTGAACAGCGCCGCGACGGTCTGAGCGAACGCGCGGCTAGGCTTTCGGCGATGCCCGATGCGCTCGCCACGCTCGCGAACGCCGCCGGAAAGGTCACGCGTCTCGGGCTTCAGCTCACGGGCCGCGGCGGCACCGCGCTCCCGGGACTCGTGACGCTGCAGCTCGATCCGAACTTCATCGCGGCGGTGACCGCAGCGCTGCCGCATGGCGTCATCCTCGTGTCCGGCACGAACGGGAAGACGACGACGACGAGAATGCTCTCCGACATCGTCCGCGCGAACGCGTGGTCGCCGATCCACAACCGTTCTGGATCGAATCTCGAGCGCGGCATCGCCGGCGCGTTGCTCGCGGACAGCACTTGGCGCGGCGACCCGCGTGGTGACGTGGGGCTCTTCGAGGTCGACGAAGCGTCCCTGCCGCGCGTGCTGAAGCACGTGACGCCTCGAGTCCTCCTCGTGACGAACCTCTTTCGCGATCAGCTCGACCGCTACTTCGAGCTCGACGCACTCGCAAGGCGCATCGGCGACGCGATCGCGCTCATCGACAAGAGTGCGACGCTCGTGCTGAACGCCGACGACCCGATCGTCGCGTGGCTCGGCACGCGTCACACCGGCACGATCGTCTACTTCGGGGTCGACGATCCCTCGGTCGGCGGCACGGTGCCGCAGGCGATCAGCGACGCGACGCGCTGTCCGCGCTGCAAGGAGCCCCTGAAGTACGCGCGCGTCGTCCTCGCACACGTCGGCGATTGGTCCTGCCCGGCGTGCGGTCTGACGCGCCCCCCGCGCGATGTGGTCGCGACACGCGTGCGCCTCGAGAACGCCGCGAGCGAGATCGAGTTGAAGCTGCCGGTCGCGAACGCGTTCGATCCGGTTCGCGTCCCCCTTCCGGGCCTCTACAACGCGTACAACGCGCTCGCGGCGATCGCCGCGGCGAGAGCACTCGACATCACGCTGCGCACCTCCGCGGACGTGATCGGCCGCTTCCGTCCCGCCTTCGGCCGCCTCGAGCAGATCGCCGTCGACGGCCGCACGCTGCGTCTCGTGCTCGTAAAGAACCCGGCGGGCTTCAACGCGGCGATCGGCGCGCTCCTCGAGACCGGTCGTCGCCCGCGCATGCTCGCGGCGCTCAACGATCGCGACGCCGACGGACGCGATGTCTCGTGGATCTGGGACGCGGACTTTGAATCGCTCGCGCCGAACGTCGAGCACGCCGTCGTCACCGGGATCCGCTCTCGCGATCTCGCGAACCGCCTCAAGTACGCCGGCGTCCCGCGCGAGCGCATCGAGGTCGTCGACCCATGGGGGAGCGCGATCGACCGCGCGGTCGGCGCGACGCCGCAGGGCGATGAGCTTGTCGTCGTCGCGACGTACACCGCGATGCTTTCCCTGCGCGCGGAGCTCGCGCGGCGAGGGCACGTCACGCCGTTCTGGGAAGATTGACGGAGGTCGGCCGGAGGAAGCTATGCCACGACAGATGCCGAAGTTCACGAAGACCCCGCCCGCGGTCATCGCCGCGTTCGACGCCGCGTCGCCGTCGCGCAAGGACATCGAGCGGAAGACGATGTTCAGCTACCCCGCGCTCTTCGTGAGGGGGAACATGTTCGCGTTCACCTTCGGCCCGAAGATCGCGGTGCGCGCCGACGAAGCGACGCGCGCGAAGCCCGGGCTGAAACGCTTCGAGCCGATGCCCGGACGGCCGATGGGCGAGTACGTCGAGGTGCCGTCGAGTGACATGAAGGGCGTCGCGCTGAAGAAGTGGATGACGAGCGGGCTCGCGTACGCGGACACGCTCCCTCCAAAGGCGAAGAAGGCCCCGGCGAAGAAGCCCGCGGCGAAAGCGAAGAAGAAGTGACCGACCTGCGCATCGCGCACCTCTACCCGGACCTCATGAGCATCTACGGCGATCGCGGCAACGTGCTCGCCCTCACGCAGCGCGCGAAGTGGCGCGACATCGGCGTGGAAGTGCGCGCGTACACCGCCGGCTCGACGTTCGACCACGCGTGGCCGGACCTCCTCTTCTTCGGCGGCGGTCAGGACCAGGGCCAGGACATCGTCGGCGCGGATCTCGCTCGCGCCAATGGCGACGCGGTCCGCGCCGCGATCGCCAGCGGGGCGGCCGCGTTCCTCGTGTGCGGCGGTTATCAGCTCTTCGGGACCGAGTACCGGCCCGAAGTCGGACCGCCGATCCCCGGCCTCGGACTCCTCGATGTGCACACGACGGCGGGGAAGCAGCGGTTCGTGGGGAACCTCGTCGCGGAGACGCCCGAAGGCGTGCTCGTCGGATTCGAGAATCACAGTGGTCGCACGTACCTCGGGCCGAAAGCGTTGCCGCTCGGCGCCGTGCTCGTCGGGCACGGCAACAACGGCGAGGATCGCACCGAAGGTGCGGTGCAGGGGAAGATCATCGGCACCTACAGCCACGGCTCGTGTCTTCCGAAGAACCCGTGGCTCGCGGACAAGCTCCTCAGCTGGGCGCTCGCGCGTCGTCACGGTGAGCAGCACCTCGCTGCGCTCGATGACGCAGAAGAGCGCGCCGCGAGCGAACAGGCCGCGACCGTCGCGCGCGCCCGCGCTTAGCTAGTACCGGGGTACCAACCCGCGGTCCTCTGCGCGCCACCGTCACGCGCGCGTTCCATCGCGTGCATGCGACGCGGCGTGCTCCTGCTCCTCTTGGCGGTGACCCTTCCCTTCCTGCCCGCAGGCCACAGCGTCGCATCGGCGGACGAGGGCTCACCAGTCGCTCCCACCAGCGTGGGCCCTCGACTCCGCCCACCACTCGGGATGCTCCGGCCGGTCGACGACGATCGCGCGGTGGCGCCGCCCAGACCGCGGGCGACGGGTCGCGAGCTCATCGTGCTCGTTGGCGGCTACCAGTCGTGTGCCTGCCCCGATGACGGAACGT
>JBIOUD010000028.1:0-9722 GCA_044866725.1 Candidatus Limnocylindria bacterium
ACGTGCCAGGCCTCCTTCTCGCGTTCCTTGGCGAGGTAGCCGGCGAAGACGGGGATGAACGCCGACGCGAGCGCACCCGCCACGAGCAGCTCGAACAGCGCGTTCGGGATCTTGAAGGCGGCCATGAACGCGTCGAGCTCCGGCGTCGCGCCGAACGTCGCGCCGATGACGGAGAGCCGCAACCAACCGAGGATTCGGCTCGCGACCAGCGCGCCGATCATGACGATCGACGCGCGGGCGACGGACATCGTCACTCGCGCAAGTATGCGGCGCGGGATTGGGCTATCGTTCGCCTCCTATGGCAACGAAGAAGCGCAAACGCTCGGCCCTCAAGCGCATCCGTCAGACGACGCGCCGTACCACGATCAAGACGCTGGCCCGCTCGGCGGCGCGCACGGCCGTCAAGGTCGCGCGCGACGCGATCGAGAAGGGCGGCGAGGCCGCCGAGACCGCGGTCGCCGAAGCGTCGAGCATCCTCGACCGCGCGGCGAAGCGGGGTGCGATCCACAAGAACGCCGCACGTCGCGGCCGCAGTCGCGTCGCGAAGCGCGCCAACAAGACCAGCAAGTCGAAGAAGTAGTCGACGGGCGCGGTCGCGCCAGCATCAGGGGGAGGACTCGTCTGTGCGTAATCCTGTGACGTGGTTCGAGATCATCGGGAAGGACGCGGCGGCACTTCACAAGTTCTACGGTGAGGTCTTCGGCTGGGAGCTCACGCCACCGGTGGCGGCGATGGGCAATTACTCGATGCTGCAGGACTACAAGCCGAACGACCACGGGGCCGGCGGCGGGATCGGCGGCTCGCAGGACGATACGAGCCGCGTGAGCGTGTACATCGAGGTCGACGACCCGCAGCGATACATGGACCGCGCAACGAAGGCCGGCGCGACCATGATCATGCCCGTGACGCAGATCACGCCGGACACAACGATCGGGATGTTCCGCGACCCGGCCGGCAACGTGAACGGCATCCTCAAGGCGAACGCACTCGCGACCAGCGACCCGAAGGCGGCAGCGCGGGCCGCGCAGAGGCGCACGGGCCGAACCGTCACCAGCACACGCGCGAAGGCGACGGCGAAGCGCGGTGCGAAGAAGACGACGCGACGCGCGACGACCGCGCGCAAGAGCACACGTTCCGCAGGGCGGAGGAAGCGCCGCTAGGTTCGCGCTGCGGCTGCTTCCTCGGCGATCGACACCGTCCCCGCCGATCCGTCGACGCTGATGCGCTGACCGGTCGCGATGCGCTCGGTCGCGCCCGGCACGCCGACGACCGCGGGTATCCCGTACTCGCGCGCGACGACGGCGCCGTGCGACATCATGCCGCCCATCTCCATGACGAGCGCGCTCGCCGTGAGGAACAGCGGCGTCCATCCCGGATCCGTCGCCGGCGCGACGAGGACCTCGCCCGGCTCGAGCTGCGCGCCGACCGGTGACAGCAGCACGCGCGCGACGCCGTGGGCGACGCCCGGCGACGCGGGCGTCCCCCGAAGGCCGCCGTCGCTCCCGCGCGCGTAGGCCGCCTCAGCGTCGGTGCCGTCGGACAGCAGCACGCGCGGGATGTGGCGGCGCCGCATCTCGCGCGCGTACTCCAGGCGGCGCCGCGCGACCGCGTCGCGCAGATTGTCCCCCGCCAGGCCGCGGCGGACCTCGGGCAGCGTGAGGAACCACAGGTCGTCGGCGCGCGCGATCCGGCCGGCGGCCGCGAGCGTCTCGCCGACGGGAGCGAGCGTCGCCCGTGCCCGGGCGAAGAGCCTGATGGCCTGGAATTTCGGCATCTCGCGGAGGCCCGACAGCATCCGGACGCGGCGCAGGAGCGCGCGAACGATGAGCCGCTTCGGCCCGTGCACCCGCCGCGCGAGCGTCTCGACCATCGCGTCCGCCTCGGCCGCGCCACGCGCGAACAGCTGATCGGGCGCGACGGCATCCGCCGGGAGCCGGCGGTATCCGGCGATCGCGTTGCGCAGGTGCTCCGGGTCCTCCGACCAGCGCGGCAGCCCGAGGTCGATCTCGGCGACGGCGCGGTGACCGTACTTCCCGAGGAACGCCGCGAGCTCGCGCGCCTCCGCCTCGGCATCGCCGCGGGTCCGACGCGCGAGGTCCCACAGCTCGAGGTCCATCTCGGTCGTCGGGTTGAAGGGCAGGCTGCGCAGGATGCTGCGCAGCTCGTCACGTGTCGCTCGCGCGCCGAGCAGCCGGCCTGCGACGTTGTATGAGGCGAGCCCTGCGACGACCATCGCGACGAGCTTCGGGAACATGCGCGCCGGCACGTCGGTGATGAGTCGCTCGAACGCATCGACGCGCTCCGCCGGCGTATCGATCGGCCCGACGTCGGCCAGCACCGCGGCGCTCACGTCGCGCAGGAAGGACGCGCGCGTCGCCCGAGGCCGGAGCAGCGCGCGCAGCACGACGAATGGCGCACCCGTGCGCGCGACCGTGTGCAGCACCGGCCCTGCCGCCCGCAGCCGCGAGCCTCTCCGCTTGCGCAGGCGCGGATCATCGAGGACGCGGCGGAAGATGTCCTCGCTCCGTGCCTCCATGACCGACGTCGCACGGGCAGGAAGCTCGCGGGTCGCCGGATTCGCGAGGACGGGCGTCACGTCGATCCAGAGGCGCATCCCGGAGGCCTTGAGCGTGCCGACGCCCGCCGCCATGTCCGCGGGCGGCCGCCGCACGATGTGTTTCGCGAAGCCGGCACCGAGCAGGCGGAACGTCTGCAGACCCATCGGCGTGATGGGTTGGAAGACGCCCTGCGCGACGTTCGCCGAGAGCATCACGCGCAGATCCGTCGCCGGATCGGGTAACGCGGGCGGCAGCGGGTAGAGGGTCGTGATGTCGCGCGACTGCACGACCCATAG
This sequence comes from Candidatus Limnocylindria bacterium, assembly GCA_044866725.1. Lineage (GTDB taxonomy): Bacteria > Chloroflexota > Limnocylindria > P2-11E > P2-11E > CF-39. The sequence goes on from JBIOUD010000028.1 coordinate 2,855, forward strand.
GCGTTCGGCGTCGAAGGCCCACTCGATGTCCTGGGGCTTCCCGAAGTGCTCCTCGATGCGCGCGCCGATGCGCGCGAGCTCGCGCAGCTGCTCGTCGGCGAGCGTGTCGCCGTGTCTCTCGATCATGGCTCCGTCCGCTGGATCGACGACGTAGTGATCCGGATTGACCGCACCGGACACGAGACGCTCGCCGAGGCCGGCGACGGCATCGATGACGGCGCGCCGTCTGCGTCCGGTGAGCGGATCAGCGGTGAAGAGCACGCCCGCGGTCTTTGCGTCGACCATGCGCTGCACCACGACAGCGAGGCTGAGCCCGCTCGCGGGGATCTCGTGCGTCGCGCGGTAGGACACCGCGCGCTCGTTCCACAGCGATGCCCAGCATCGGCGCACCGCGTCGAGCAGCGCGTCAGGGCCCTCGACGTCGAGCATCGTGTCTTGTTGGCCGGCGAAGCTCGCGTCGGGCAAGTCCTCCGCCGTGGCTGATGAGCGCACGGCGACCCGTCCTTCGCCGAGCGCGCGGTACGCGTCGCGCACGGCACGCGCGACCTCGTCGGGCACGGGCGCGCGGCGCATGCGGTCGGCACCATCACGCGGGTTCGCCGCATCGACGCCCGCAGCGCGCGCCGCGAGCGCGTACGCATCGGTGGTGACGACGAACCCGGCCGGTACGGGGAACCCCGCCCGCATGAGCTCACCGAGATTCGCGCCCTTTCCTCCTGCTGTCACGAGGTCGCGCGCGGTGATGTCCGCGAGAGGACGAACGAGCACGAGCGAATGCTAGGCGCGACCGAACCGTCGGGAGGACCGTTCATGAGTCTGTTCGTGCGGGTCGGATGTGTCATGCGCCCGGCCAGGAATACGCTGTTGTCGCCAGGCGGTGGTCACCGGCCCGCCGGAGGTGTGGTGCTCCAGATCAGGCTCGTTCTCGTCGCACTCCTGTGCGTGGCCTGCCAAAGCGCGACTCTCTCCCCTTCACCGTCGGCGTCCAGCAGCGCGCAGGCCTCGCTCACGTCGACTCCGAACGCGTCGGCGCGGCCGGCGCCGCGAACGCCGCAGCCGATCGCTGCGACCGCGCCTGCGCCGCTTCTTCTGAAGTCCGTGCAGATCGGCGACACGCCCTTCACCTGGCTGCGGCTGCTGCTCACCTCCGACGGTCGCGCCATCTGGCTGACGAACAACGACTCGAAGTTCGCGCAGCGGCGGCTCACGACCGCCGGCGTCGCGACCCTGATGAAGCTTGTAACGGACAGCGGTCTGTTCACGCAGAGCCGCAACCTCGGCCGCACGCTGCTTCCGGGGAAGACGCCGAGCCCTTTCGGTCATGGAGGCGGCGCGTCGATCGTGACCCTCCGCAGTGGGGCGAACGAGGTGCAGGTCTCGGCCTTGTTCCACTTCCCGGATGACGATCTCTTCCGTTCAGATCCGGGGCGTGACGAATTGCTGGCGCTCGCGGACAAGCTCAACGATCTTTCGTGGCTGTCCGCGAGCGCGTGGGCGGATCCCGCGGCGCAGCCGTTCCTCGCCGCGAACTACCGCCTATTCATCTATCCACATCCGAATGTCCAGAATCCCGCGGTCGTCGTCCCGCTCGGCTCACTGTGGCCATTCACTCCGCAACCAGAGTCCTTCGGGGATCTCATCCCGCAAACAGTGCAGGCGCCGGGCGCCACGCCGGTCCGCTGCGCGCTTCTCACTGCATCCGACGCGCGTCTTGTCGGCGAGGCGCTCATGAAGGCAGGCCCCGGCCGCTATGACGGCGACGAACAGTCGTTCGTTGCGGAGCTCACCTGGCCTGCCGCGAACGGATACTTCACGTTCGCGCTGGAGCCGGTGCTCCCCCACGAGCAACTGGCGTGCACCCCCTCAAGTCGGCCGCTCTAAGCGTCCTGTGCCGCGGTGGGGTTTGCGGGTTCAGCGGCCGGCGCGCGGGAACGCGTCGCGGCCGGGGTAGCGCGCGGCGTCCTGGAGCTCGATCTCGATCTCCATGAGCCGGTTGTACTTCGCGACGCGCTCGCTCCGCGACATCGAGCCGGTCTTGATCTGGCCCGTGTTCAGCGCGACGACGAGGTCGGCGATGGTCGTGTCCTCGGTCTCGCCGGAGCGATGGCTGATGACGGATGCGTAGCCGGATCGGTGCGCGAACTCGATGGCCTCGATCGTCTCGGAGAGCGTACCGATCTGATTGAGCTTGATGAGCACGCCGTTCGCGACGTTCGAGTTCACGCCGCGGCGGATGCGTTCGACGTTCGTCACGAAGAGGTCATCGCCGACGAGCTGCACCTTCTCGCCGAGCTTCTCGGTGATGTCGGCCCAGCCTTCCCAGTCATCCTCCGCGAGGCCGTCCTCGATGGAGACGATGGGGTAGCGCTCGCGCCAGTCCGCGTAGAGATCGATGAGCTCGCCGGCGCGCAGTCGGCGATCCTCGCGAGACAGCGTGTACGTCCCGTTCGCGAAGAACTCCGTCGACGCGGGATCGAGCGCGATCGCGACCTCGTCGCCCGGCGAGTACCCCGCCTTCTCGATCGCCTGCATGATCAGCCGGATCGGCTCCTCGTTGTCCTTGAGTCCCGACGGCGCGAACCCGCCCTCGTCCCCCACGCCAGTGCCCATGCCCTTCTGGTGGAGGATGTCCTTCAGCGCGTGGAACACCTCGGAGCCGGCACGCACCGCTTCGCGGAATGAATCGCGTCCGACCGGCACGATCATGTACTCCTGCATGTCGGCCGAATCGGTCGCGTGCTTCCCGCCGTTGAGCACGTTCATCATCGGCACCGGCAGCGTCCGCGCGAGCGGTCCGCCGAGGTAGCGGTACAGCGGCTGGCCGACCGCGTTCGCCGCGGCACGCGCGCACGCGAGCGAGACCCCGAGCATCGCGTTCGCGCCCAGCTTCGACTTGTTCTCGGTGCCATCGAGTTCGATGAGGATCTTGTCGATCGCGCTCTGGTCGGCCGCGTCCTCGCCGATGAGCTCCGGCGCGATGACGTCGTCGACGTTCCCGACCGCGCGGCGCACGCCCTTGCCGCGGTAGCGCGACTTCTCGCCGTCGCGCAGCTCCACCGCCTCATGCGCGCCGGTCGACGCGCCGGACGGGACCATCGCGGTGCCGCGCGAGCCGTCGGCGAGGAGGACGTCGACCGCGACCGTCGGGTCGCCGCGGCTGTCGAGGATCTCGCGCGCGCGCAGGAGCTCGATCGTCGTGTCTTGTGTCATCGCAGGGGCTCCGCCCCTTCCACCCCGGGATGAGCTCCCTGTGAGGCCCCCGCATTTGGGATCGCCTCGACGCCGGGAAGCGCCTTCCCCTCGATGAGCTCGAGCGACGCGCCGCCACCCGTCGACACGTGGGTCATCTTCCCCGCCAATCCTGCCTCAGTCACGGCCTGCACGGATTCGCCGCCGCCGACGACGGTCGTCGCGCCGACGTTCTCGGCCATGAAGCGCGCGACGGCCTTCGTGCCGGTCGCGAACTCGGGGACCTCGAAGACGTCGACGGGTCCGTTCCAGAAGATCGTTCGCGCGTCGCGGATCGCGTCTCGGTAGAGCGCGACGGTTCGCGGGCCGATGTCGACGATGGCCATGCCCTCGGGCACCTCGTCGGCGTCGTAGGTCGTCGCGCGCTGGGCACCCTCGGCGTCGGCGCTCGGCGCGCAGATCACGTCGACCGGCAGGAGGATGCGCTTCCCCTCCCCCAGGGTCTCCTCGATGATCCGCGCGGCCTCGCCGGCGCGGTCCTCCTCCACCAGCGACGTCCCGACGCGCCGCCCCGTGGCGAGGAGGAAGGTGTTCGCCATGCCGCCGCCGATCGCGAGGGTGTCGACCTTCGCGACGAGCGCGCGCAGCACGTCGATCTTCGTGGAGACCTTCGCACCGCCGATGATCGCGATGAACGGGTGCTTCGGATCCGCGAGCAGGCCACCGAGCGCGACGAGCTCCTTCTCGAGCAGCAGGCCGGCGTACGCCGGCAGGACGCGCGCGACGCCCTCGGTCGAGGCATGCGCGCGGTGCGCGGCGCCGAACGCGTCGTTCACGTAGAGGTCGAACCCCGCGGCCAGCTCCTTCGCGAACCCTGGATCGTTCTTCTCCTCCTCGGGATGGAAGCGCACGTTCTCGAGCAGCACGACGTCGCCGCGGCGGAGCTTCACGAGCGCGGCGCGCACGTCCGGGCCCGCGCAGTCGGAGAGCACGGGAACGGGCGCGCCGAGGAGCTTGGAGAGACGCTCGCCGACGGGCTTGAGCGAGAGCGAAGGGTCGCGGCCCTTCGGACGGCCGAGGTGCGAGCAGAGCGCGAGCGCGCCGCCGCGCTCGATCAGCGAGCGGATCGTGGGCAGCGCGGCGGTGATGCGGGTGTCGTCCGCGACGTCGCTTCCGTCGAGCGGGACGTTGAAGTCGACCCGGACGAAGACCTTCTTCCCGGACGGATCGACGTCCCGGATGGTGCGCTTGCGAAACGACGCCAACTACCGAGAGCCGGCGGTCGTCGGTTCGCGCTTTGGCGCGGTCGTCCCGGGGGTCTTGAGCCTGTCGGCGACGAACGCCGTGATGTCGGCGAGGCGGCACGCGTAGCCCCACTCGTTGTCGTACCAGGACACGATCTTGACCATGTTGCCGAGCACGACCGTGTCGATACCGCTCACGATCGTCGAGTGCTCGTCACCCTTGAGGTCGCTCGAGACGAGCGGCTCTTCGGTGTAATCCATGATCCCCTTGAGGTCACCGGCGGACGCCTTCTTGAACGCGGCGTTCACCTCGTCTTTCGTGACCTCACGCTTGAGGAGCGCCGTAAAATCGACGACCGACACTGTCGGCGTGGGCACCCGGAAGGCCATACCGGTGAACTTTCCTTTGAGATCCGGGATGACCAGCGCGACGGCGCGCGCGGCGCCCGTCTCGGACGGCACGATGTTCTCCGACGCGGCGCGCGCGTCGCGCGGGTCATTCGCCACGGTGTCGAGCAGCTTCTGCGAGAGCGTCTTCGAGTGGATCGTCGTGAGGAAGCCCTTCTCGATCCCGAACTCGTCGTTCAGCACCTTCGCGACCGGCGCGAGGCCGTTCGTCGTGCAGGAGGCGTTGCTGATGATGTTGTGCGCATCCGCGTCGTAGTCCTTCTCGTTCACGCCGAGGACGATCGTCTTGTCCTCGTTCTTCGCGGGCGCTGAGATGATGACCTTCTTCGCGCCGGCGTCACGGTGCGCTTTCGCCTTGGTCGCGTCGGTGAAGAAGCCGGTCGACTCGATGACGATGTCGATGTTCAGATCCTTCCACGGGAGCTTCGCGGGGTCGCGCTCCTGGAGCACCTTGATCTTGCGACCATCCACGACGATCGAGTCCGCCGTTGCGGACACCTCGCCCTTGAACGTCCCGTAGTTCGAATCCCGCTTGAAGAGGAACGCGTTCGTCTTCGGATCGGCGAGGTCGTTGATCGCGACGATCTCGAGCTCCGGGTGCCGCTCGAGGACCGCCTTCAGGAACTGACGGCCGATGCGACCGAAACCGTTGATGGCGATCCGTGCGGACATTTCACTGCCTCCCCTGACGTGCTGCGCGAGAGAAACTCTAGAGGAACCAGTTCCCCCGCCCGGCGGCGCGCTCGCGCGCTTCCAGCACAGCACCAAGCATGCCCACGTCCGCCCCGAGCGCGGCCGCGACGAGACGCACGGCGCGCGCCGGAGCTTTGAACGCGCGATCCGCGATCGCGCGGCGCATCGGCTCGAGGACGTGTTCGGGCTGATGCTCGGCCACCGCGCCGCCGACGACGATGACCGAGGGATTGAGAGCATTCACGAGTCCGACCGCGAGGTTCGAGAGCGCGCGTTCGGCGCGGATCACCAGTCCAGTGGCGCGCGCATCGCCGCTCTCGGCCGCGGCGTAGACCTCGGCCGCGTCACGCGCGCCGTACTGCGCGGCGAGCTGCGACCCAGCAGCGAACGCTTCGACGCACCCGAACGAGCCGCATCCGCACCGCGGGATCCCCTCGTCGGTGGCGCGGCCGGGATCGGTCTGGAACCCGACGGGCCAGTGACCGATCTCACCCGCGGTGTTCGTCGCGCCGCGTAGCATGCGTCCGCCACTCACGATCCCGCCGCCCACACCGGTGGAGACCGTCACGTAGACGTAGTCCTTCGCCTCACGCGCGGCGCCGACGAGGCCCTCGGCGATCGCGGCCATGCAGGTGTCACGATCGACGAACACCTTGACACCGATGCCGCGCTCGAGACGTTCGGCGAGGCGGATGTCGCGGAAGCCGACGAGGTTCGGGGTCTCGATGACGACGCCGCTCACGTGATCGAGTGGCCCGGGTGACGAGCAGCCCGCCGCGACGACATCACGCGCGTCGACGTTCGCGGTGCGCATCGCGTTCTGCACGCTCGCGACGATGGCGGAGATGATCGCGTCGGCACCGTCGCGCGGCGTGCGTCGCTCGTCGCGTGAGGTGATCGTCGGGATGCCGTCGCCCACCATCGCGACGACGCTGCGGATCGACGTGCCACCGAGGTCGATGCCGATGAACGGCTTAGGCGTCATCGGCGGAAGTCAGCGGGCGTCAGCGGACGTGATTGGCTTGTGGTCCTCAGACTTTGGGCAGCTTCCCCGCGAGGTCCGGCCCACTCAGCACCGAAGTGTCGCCGCCGAAGATCTGCTGCTGCGCGACCTTGTAGCCGCGCCTCGCCTTGTCCTTGCCGAACGCCTTCTCGGCGTCGCCGAAGATCGTCGCGACGAGCGTCGCGAGATACGGGACCGCCTGCTGCTCGGCCATGTTCACGCGCTCGAGCGCCTGCACATCGAGCCGGTCGTCGACGATCGGGAGCGGACGGTCGATCGGATCGGCCTGCTCGTCGACGCGCATGAGCAGGCTCGGCATGCGGTCATCGAC